>DESI01000029.1:0-15947 GCA_002361235.1 Porphyromonadaceae bacterium UBA3318
TCAAAGTGTTGCGGAATTAAGGTAATTTTACCGCCAAATATTATGAATCATGGAAATGTCGATTCTTTTTCCGTCAGACCGAAATGAGTCACAGGCCGCGGACGCGACCCGTCTGACACCGTTTTCCCTCTATAACTCAGCCACATCGCGCGGACGCGAGGTGTGGTGCGTCGTGGCGTGCGGCGCGGACCGCGCCATAGGCCGTCAGGGCGCGATACCCTGGCGTCTGAGCGAGGACCTGAAGCATTTCAGGCAGGTCACCATGGGACACGCGGTGATAATGGGACGCAAGACGTGGGAGTCGCTGCCTAAGAAGCCGCTGCCGGGACGCCGCAACATCGTGGTGACGCGCAACGCCGGCTACTATGCCCCCGGCGCCGAGACCGCACAGAGCATCGAGGCGGCCGTGGCTATGTGCTCTAACGATGAGCTGCCCATCATCATAGGGGGCGAGCAGGTGTACCGCGAGGCGCTCCCCTACTGCACCAAGGCCATCATCACCCTGGTGGACGTCAGGACGCCGGACGCCGACGCTTTCTTCCCCGAACTGCCCGGACGACAGTGGCAAATCACCGATGAATCCGAAGAAATGACCTCGGCAAACGGCATCAGATACAAATACGTGACATTCTCGCGCCGATGAAGGTAGTGATCGTCAACAAGTCGGACAGCACGGGCGGCGCGGCGGTGGTGAGCTACCGTCTGATGGAGGCGCTGTGCGACGCGGGCGTGGATGCACGTATGCTCGTGGCCGAACGGCTGCACGACGACCCGCGCGTGGGAATGGCCGCCCCGGACCTCCGGTTGAAAGCCTCTTTCCTGCGCGAACGCCTCGGCATATTCCTGCGCAACGGCATGAACCGCCACACGCTGTTCAAGATAGACACCGCATCGTGCGGCGTGACGCTGTACCGCCATCCGTGGGTGAAGGAGGCGGACGTGATATGTCTGAACTGGATCAACCAGGGGCTGCTGGGCATAGGCGACATACGGCGTCTGCTGCAACTCGGCAAGCCTGTGGTATGGACCATGCACGACATGTGGAACATGACGGGCGTATGCCATCATGCCGGCGAGTGTCCTCGCTGGCAACTGAGCTGCGGCGAATGCCCGCTGCTCGGGTCGCGCAAAGGCACCAAAGACATCTCCGCCGCGACATGGCAACGGAAACATAAACTCTATAATCTGCCCGGCCGGCGCATACATTTCGTGGCCGTGAGCCATTGGTTGAAGGATAAGGCCGCCGAATCGGGGCTGTTGGCCGGCCAGGATGTGTCGGTGATTCCGAACGCCTTTCATTTTGACGATGAACAGCCCGAATTTTTCGATGGATTCAGGGGCGACAAGTGCCGCATACTGTTCGGCGCGGCCCGTCTCGACGATACGGTCAAGGGACTGCCCGTAATGGTACGCGCCACCGAGATTCTGGCTTCCGAATATCCCGACATAGCCGGAAACTGCGAGCTGGTTACATTCGGCAACGTGAAAAATCCCGATTCCATCGCACATTTCGGCATCCGGCACACGCATCGCGGCCTGCTCAGTCCCGACGAGACGCGCCAATTATACGGCACCGGCGACATCGTGGCGTCCACCTCTCTGTACGAGACGCTTCCGGGCACCTTGGTCGAGGGTCAGGCCTGGGGCTGCGTGCCCGTAGCCACCGACCGTGGCGGCCAGCGCGACATCGTGGACCATGGACGCACAGGATATATCGCGCATTTCGACGGCGTGGAGAACACCGCGCGCGACATAGCCCGGGGCATCGCGTACGCTTACGGCGAGCTGCAAAAACATGGCGCGGCTCTGCGCCACGCCATGTTGTCGTCGGCACGGTCGCGGTTTTCCGCTCAGTCCGTGGCCGCTATGTATCTCGATTTATTCGCCCGTATTCAGGGCTGATTTCTCATCTCCCTGCCGCTACCGATAGCTTACGCGTCGATGTTGGCGTAAGTGGCGTGAGCCTCGATGAAATCGCGTCGGGGTGCCACTTCCTCGCCCATCAGCATGGCGAACGTGCGGTCGGCCTCTGCTGCGTTGGTCAGGTTCACCTGCTTCAGCATACGGTTCTCCGGGTCCATGGTCGTCTCCCACAGCTGTTCGGGGTTCATCTCACCCAGACCTTTGTATCGCTGCAGCACCAGGCGGTTGCGGTCGCCGTTGCACTTGGTGTCGATGTAACGCTGCACCTGCTGGTCGGTCCAGCAATACTCCGTGGCCTCACCTTTCTTCTTGCCCTTGACGTCGCAACGATACAACGGCGGCGTCGCAATGTACAGGTATCCGTTGTCGATGATGGGACGCATGCGGCGGTAGAAGAATGTCATCAGCAGCGTGGCGATATGCGCGCCGTCCACATCGGCATCGGTCATGATGATGATCTTGTGGTAGCGGAGCTTGGTCATGTTCGGGGCCTTGCTGTCCTCCTCGGTGCCGATGGTCACGCCCAGGGCCTTGTACATATTCACGATTTCCTGCGATTCCAGGATCTTGTGATCCATCGCCTTCTCCACGTTCAGAATCTTACCGCGCAGCGGCAGGATGGCCTGATAGTGCGGATTGCGTCCCTGCTTTGCGGAACCGCCTGCGGAATCTCCCTCCACCAGGAACAGCTCGCAATCTTCGGGTATGCGGCTCTTGCAGGGAGCCAGCTTGCCGGGCAGTCCGGCGCCGCCGAGGCTGGACTTGTTCTGTACGCGCATCTTGGCGTTGTAGGCCGCGTGACGCGCCTGCGCAGCCAGCACCACCTTGTCGACGATGGTCTTGGCCTGCTTGGGATGCTCCTCCAGGTAATTGCGCAGGGCCTCGCTCACGGCGGTCTGCACCACGCCCATCACCTCGTTGTTGCCGAGTTTGGTCTTGGTCTGTCCCTCGAACTGAGGCTCTGCCACCTTGACCGACACCACTGCCGTCAGACCGTCGCGGAAGTCCTCTTTCGACAGCTCTATCTTCAGCTTGTCCAGCAGATGGTTGTCGTCGGCATATTTCTTCAGCGTGGTGGTGAGGCCGCGGCGGAAGCCCGTCAGGTGCGTACCGCCCTCGATGGTGTTGATGTTGTTGACGTACGAGTAGATATTCTCGTTGAAGTCGTTGTTATAGGTCATGGCCACCTCCACGGGCACGCCGTTGCGCTCCGTCTTGAGGTCGATGATGTCCTCTATCAGCGGCTCCTTGCCCTCGTCCAGATATTGCACGAACTCGCGCAGACCGTCCTTGGAGTGGAACACCTCGCGCTTGGGGTTGCCTTCCTCGTCCCGCACGCGCTCGTCGGTCAGGGTCAGCGTGATGCCGGCGTTCAGGAACGCCAGGTCGCGCAGACGGTTGGCCAGTGTCTCGTAGTCGTACACCGTCTCCGAGAATATGGATGCGTCCGGATGGAATATGATGGTCGTACCGGTGCGGTCGGTGTCGCCGATGACGCACAACTGCGAGGTGGGCTTGCCGAATGCGTATTCCTGCATGTGGATCTTGCCGTCGCGGTGTATCTCGGCGCGGAGATAGTCGGAGAGCGCGTTGACGCAGCTCACGCCCACACCGTGCAGACCGCCCGACACCTTGTAGGAACCCTTGTCGAACTTACCGCCGGCGTGCAGCACCGTCAGCACCACCTCCAGGGCCGGCTTGTGCATCTTCTCGTGCATGTCCACGGGGATGCCTCGGCCGTTGTCGTCCACACGGATGGAATTGTTCTCGGTTATGGTCACCTCGATGTGGGAGGCATAGCCTGCCAGAGCCTCGTCGATGGAGTTGTCCACAACCTCGTACACCAGATGGTGGAGTCCGCGCACCGACGTGTCGCCGATGTACATGGAGGGGCGCTTACGCACGGCCTCCAGGCCTTCCAGCACCTGGATATTGTCTGCCTGATATTTCTTTCTGACCTCCTGACCTTCGTCCAGGAACTCTTCTGTCTGTTCGTAGTTATCTTCTGCCATTGCTATGTCATTGTGCAGATTGTCATCTGCCTATCACCTTGCAAAGTTACAAAATTTCCGGCACAAAAGCAAGGATTCGGCACCGCGCGCAAAGGCCGCTCGATCGTTATCCGGATATTTGAATCAAAGTCAATTTCAAACGCGGTATTTCATTTTTTGCGACATCAAATATTATGTCGGCATCCAGATTGAAATATCCATGTGAAATATGGTCGCGAAGTCCAATGATTTGTTTCCATTGAGTTTCAGGACTGGCGTCAGACAGATATCCCCGGGCAAGACGATCTATCTTTTTTATACCTTCTCCTATCGCCTGGATCATCATGCAGGTTGCGGCCATTTTTCCATTCCTTCCGGAGATGACGGATATTCATTGGCCGTTGATATTCTTTCATTCCATGACATGATCATGTCGCATGCATGAATCAATTATCTCATTATATGAAAGATCAGACTTTTACGCGAATATTCTGATTCCATCCCTATTGATTTCGTCAGCAAGGTAAGGATCAAGCTGAGCATGTTTACGGACTATATCAACCGATCGGCCCAACAGATTTTGCAGATATTGTTTCAGAGCGACAATGTTCAATGCCTTGGGTGGCATGTCGACAAATAAATCGACATCGCTGTCATTCAGATCTTCGCCTCTTGCAACTGACCCGAACAGGGTAAGCGACCTCACTCCATACATCGAGCGGATGTATGGAGATGCCTTGGTCAATAAATCTATATATATTCGTTTTCGGCTCATTGCAATAGAATTCATAACTTCTAATGCCAAAGTTAAGAAAAAAAATGAAATTTACAAAAACGGCTTAGGGTCTTTTGGAGGGCCTTTTGGACGCGGCCAGGGGGGTCACACACTGATTTGCCCCTTGATGGCGGGCCAGGGGTCATAGCCCGACAGGGTGAAATCCTCGTAACGGAAGTCCAGGATGTCGCTCACGCCGGGGTTCAGGGTCATCGTGGGCAATGGCCGTGGCGTACGGCTCAGCTGTTCCTTCACCTGGTCCAGATGGTTCAGATAGATGTGCGCGTCGCCCAGGGTGTGTATGAACTCGCCGGGCAGCAGACCGGCACACTGGGCCATCATCATGGTCAGCAACGCATAGCTGGCTATGTTGAATGGCACGCCAAGGAACGAGTCGGCGCTGCGCTGGTACAGCTGGCAGCTCAGTTTGCCGTCGGCCACGTAGAACTGGAAGAAGGCGTGACACGGCGGCAGGTTCATGTTGGGCAGGTCGGCCACGTTCCACGCCGACACGATGATGCGGCGCGAGTCGGGGTTGTGCCTAATGTCGTCCAGAGCCTGGTGTATCTGGTCGATGTGGCCGCCGTCATAGTCGGGCCACGAACGCCACTGATAGCCGTAGATATGGCCCAGACCGCCGTCGGGGTCGGCCCATTCGTTCCATATACGCACGCCGTGCTCCTGCAGGTATTTCACGTTCGTATCCCCCTGCAGGAACCACAGCAGCTCGTATATGATGCTCTTGAGGTGCACTTTCTTGGTGGTGAGCAGCGGGAAGCCCTGCTGCAGGTCGAACCGCATCTGGTAGCCGAACGTCGACAGCGTGCCGGTGCCGGTGCGATCCTCCTTCTTTACGCCCGTCTCCAGGATGTGGCGCAACAGGTCCAGGTATTGTTTCATGATGTTAAGTCTGTGTATCGGGTTATAGAATAATCTTGTGGGGCTTCTGTCCCGGCGCGGTGACGATATAGACTCCGCGGGGAACCGGGATGACGTCGCCGTGGCTTACGGTGCCGCGAAGGTACACGTTGCCCTGCACGTCGGATATGGTCACGCCCTCCACGTCGTTGCCGTCGCCGGTCAGGAACAGTATTCCCTCGGAGTCGGCGAATACGCGGTACGGCACGCCGTATTCAATGGCGTTCACGCCGCTTGCGCCCACATAGATGGTGTTGCTCTCAGGCGACACGATTCCGAGGCGGGTATATGTGACTGTATAGGTTTCGGCCACGCCCGGGTCGCGGTCCGACATCAACAGCGAGGTCTCGCCGGTCTCGTACGTCTCCGTCTCCTGGTTGTCGCCGTTGTAGCGCACGCGTGTCACGGTGTAATAGTCGGCAATGCCGTCGGCCGGGTTCCAGTTGGCCACATAGCTGTTGGCCGTCACGTCGGTTGCCTCCAGCGCGATGAGTGCGGTGAGTTCAGGCACAGGCAGCGCCTCCCCTTTCAGCGTGATTGCCACGGACCCTTCCAGACCGCCGTCGTACAGCGTCAGTTTGGCCTCATGCCTGCCTGTTTCCTGAGGCAGATAAGTGATGTCGAGCATATATCCGCCGGCGCCGTTCAGCGTGGACGCCGGAATCTCGCTTACATCCAGGCGGAACAAACTGCGGTCGGCGCCCACCACGCGCACCGACAGCGGCGAGGTGAAGTTGGACCCCTCGATGCTCAACGCGCGGGTCACGGCGTGGCCCACGGCCGCCTGCCCGAAGTCCATCTCCGAGCCGTTAACGGGATTGGTCAGCTCCGGGTCGCCCGTGATGGGGGGCGTCGGATCCGTCGATTCCTGGTCGGCTATGATGAACGTCTCGTTGGTGCGCACTCCCCATATATACTCGGCCAGTTCGGGGAAGTCCACGAAGGGATTGCGGTTGCCCTGGTATTGCTCCACCAGGTTGTTGCGGTCTATCTCCTTCTGCGACACCTTGTCCTCGCGCGCCCACTGCAGCAGCATGTTCATGGCCCAGTTGGTCAGAGTGGGATAGGATTCCTTGCGGAACATATAGTTTATAACCCAGTTTATGTCCGGGTATACGCAGGCCATGTAGAACATGGAGCGGGCGAAGTCGCCCTTATACTCGTCTGCCGGCTCGAACACGCGCGACGAACCGCCGCCATAGCCGTTTTTCGGGGTTCCTACCTTGCTGACGCCGTTGTCGAATGTCGCGGTCTGGCAGGGGCCGAACGAATAGTTCAGCTTCGCCTGGTTGGCCGCGCCGTTGCTGGGATACAGGTTCCACAGGTCGGAATATGCGGGCGTGTATTCCACGTCGCCGTTCTGCTTCCACCACGATTTGGGCACGGAGTGCTCGCGCTGCATCTTGTAGCCCGAAAAGCTCTGAAAGGCATTCTGTCCGGAACGTATCAGGCATAACTCGTCGGAATACATGTCCCACCATCGTTTGCAGCCGTCCACCAATTCGGGATACACGTCGGTGTACTGCCAGTAACCGGGAAGCTGGCTGTACGTAAGCGTCTGGTGGTTCTGCACGCATTGCTTCACGGCCGACTTCAGTTCCTCTTTTTTCTTGCCGTCCATCTGATTGTAATAGCCCGGCCTATAGACGGCGTCGAGCGAGAACACCGCGCCGACAAGCAGCGATATGAGTAGGAATCTTTTCATAGTCTTTTATTCTAAAAATGCCGCCGAAGCAATTGTATATACGCTTCGGCGGCATCAGGTTATATCAGTCTATCAACGTGCCGATACGACAACGTCCTTGATTCTCCATGTGTCGGCTCCGGCCTCGCTGGAAGCATACTTGAAGGCTATCTGTATCTTCTTGCCTGCGAAGGCACTGATGTCGATGTCGCCGGAGTTGGCGTATGTCCAGTTGCCAGACGGCGGCCAATTCGGGATGTCGTATTCGGTCCATTCGGGCTGGCCTACCTCGCGCACTGCGAACTTGCACAGCGTACGGAGCGTGGTCTGGAACCGGGCCTCGTGATCGAAGCTGGCCTTTGCCTCAAGCTTACCTGTCAGGTCTATCTCGGGGCTGACGGCGTATGACAGTGCCTCATAGTTGACATTTCCCACGAATGCGCTGCCGTTCAGGTAGTATTTACCGTTATAGTCACGCCACGACCACACGCGGGTTACCGGAGAATTCATTATCACGTTGTCGAATGTCCAGTCGCACGAAGTGGCCGTTTCGAGCAGTCCATGGTACACTTCCTTGAAGTCGCCGGTGGGGACATTGATTTCCACACCCTCGATGGCGAACGAGCCTATTGTGCCGGGGCAGTCCGTCATACCCGTTATGCCTAAGTACGAGCCTACCGTACCGAGCACCGAAAGCTTTTTCTTATAAACGTCGGGATGGTCTATAAGGTTGGCGTAACGGCGCAGCATCGAGCCTTGGGTCAGGTCGACCGTGACGCACTTCGACAGGTCGGTGCAGTCGGGGTCGTCGGCTATCAGCAGGTTGTTGTCCAGCTCGGCGTCCTTGCCGAATATCACCTTGTCGGCTGCCGTGGCGGTCTCGCCGGCCTTGACGGAACCGACTATGTAACCGGTGGCCCAGCCCTCGCGCATGTTGTAGTTGCCGCTAAGCATCTGCTCTACGGTAAACGGTTTCTCCTTCGCGCCGTCGTTGCTGATCATGACGTCGCTGCGGTCGCGCAAGGTCAGCTGCCACGAGTCGCCGTAGTAACCCAGGATGCCGCGCACATTGCCCGTACCCATGGGCAGCGGGTCGTTATAGAAGTTGCTGTAACCCGAGTTACGCACTGCGATCGAGTCGCCGGCCTCGTTCTTGATGTAACGCGACACTGTCTCCTGCTTGGGCGCGAATGTAAGCTTGCCGTCGGCGCCTGAGAAGCTGACGTTGCGTATCTCAACCAGCTGGCTCTGCAGTCTGATCAGGTCGCCCTGCGAGATAGGCAGCGTGAGCGAGATGCAGTACATGTTGTCGGCGGGCCATTGCTCGTCGTATGTCACAAGTTTGGTGTCGGGATTGGGTAGACCCGTTTTCTGGGCGTGTCCCAGCCAGTTGTCGTAGGCCATGAATCCCAGCTGCGGCGCTCCGTCGTAAGGATCGCCCGGGGCGCCCACCTGCTGCAGGCCGCGGTAGTAACCGATGTAGAGGCCGGTCATGTCTACCACCACTTCCTGACCCAGACGGTAGCTGGTGTACATGCTGCCCTGGCGTATTGAGAACGTCAGCGCGGCGGTCTCGTCCTGCACCACCAGGTTCTGGTAGATATTGCCCGAGGCGTCCGACGACACCACGCGGCCGTGGATTATGTAGTGCGAGCCATCCTCCTTGGTGCCTACAAGCTCCGTCTTGTTCTGGAACTCGGTCTTGAGTTCGGCGATGGTCATGTTAGGCTGGATGGTAGCCTCCGGCACCTGGAGATCCGGCGTGTCCATGTCGGCCTGGCAGGCGGTCATGCCCGCAGCCAACGCCAGCGCCCCGATGCCGAGTGTGATTATCTTATGTCTTTTCATTTTCGTACTCATTTAGACTTACCGGTGATTTTGAGATTACGTATTTCCCAGGAGTCGGCTGCGCTTGCCGTGGAGGCATATTTGAAGCCGACCTCTATCTTCTTGTCCTCGAATGCGGAGAGGTCTATCTCGCCCGACTTGACGAAGTTCCAGTTTCCGGCCGTAGGCCAGGTGGGGATATCAAGTTCGGTCCATTCCGTTGTTCCGGACTCGCGCACCACAAACTTGCACAGCTGCCTTATGTTGCGCTGATAGTTGGCGGCGTGTTCGAACTCCAGCGTGAGGTTGGTCTTGCCGGTCAGGTCGATTTCGGGCGAGATGGCGTATGCCAGAGCCTCGTGTGCTCCGTTAACGAATGCCGTACCGTACAGGTAGTGTCCTCCGTTGCGCTCGGTCCAACTCCATACGGAAGTAAGGCCCCCCAGATTGATGTTGTCGTATGTCCAGTTGATGCTGGAGGCCGCACCGTCAAGGCCGGTGTATATCACCTCGGGAGCACCGCCTATGTTCACGTTGTCCAGACAGTATGCCGTGCAATTGGAGGCTCCGCGAGCGCTGTAATAGCGCCATGCCACCTTGATGTCGCCGCTCAGCTCCGACAGGTCGATCTTGGTGGTCACCCAGTCGCTGTAACCCTCGGCGGGTGCCTCGGGGATGTCGGCGTCGAGCTTACGTGCGGCCTCGCCGTCCTGCATCAGCCATACCTCTAAGGTGGAGTCGTCGGCCTTGTATCCGGCGCGCAGGCTGAACGACACTGTCTTCTCTATGCTCTGGTCCAGGTCGACCGCCGGGCTTACCAGCCAGTCCTCGTACGGGCCGCCGTTGGCCGTGGCGTTGTATGCACTGGCCACGATGTAATTGTTGTTGCCGTTCTGGGCGATACCCCAACCCAATATGTTGCCGCTTACGGTCAGCACCTTCCAGCCCTCGGCCTTGTAGGTGTTCAGGTCCGTGGACGTGTCGAAGCCCTGCCACAGATAGCGCACGGCGGGAACGTCGGTGTTGACGGGTTCCTTTCCCTTGTCGCCCCATTCATAGTCCGAAACGGAGCGGACGCCGTAGACGCCGCAGTATTTCGAACCGGTGGTGCCGCGCAGGGTCACGAGCTTGTACAGGTTGTCGGGATGGTCTTTCAGGTTCAGTGCGTTGCGCACGGGGCCGCTGGGCAGCTGCACGCTGGCGCATTCCTCCCATGTCAGCGGGTTCTCGTCGGTAATGGTTTCGGGATTACGGGAGGTGATCAGCATATTGGTGGCCACGGTGCATGGCTCGTCGGCCGTAGGCACGCCGAATGTAGCATCCGACAGCACGTTGCTCACATTGGTGTTGATGTATCCGGCTATGTATCCTGTCACCCACGGCTCCGCGATGGAGTCGTTGACGAATCCGGTCAGCGCCTGCGCCGCCGTCATCGGGACTTCCCAGGTGCCGAGTCCGATGGTGCCGCCGTCAGGCTGCGGGATGGGCGGCTCGGCCAGCTCGTCGTTGCACGACACAAGGCCCATGCCTGCCAACAGAGCCATCGTATATATGATCTTGCTTATTTTCATTGTCTTATATGTTTATGGTCTGTTCCTTAGAAGCGGATGCCCACGTTGAAGAACACGCGTATGCCCTGGGCGTACCAGATCTTGTTGGGGAATTTGTTCACGTCATAGTTGGTATAGTCGAACTTACCTTCCTGCCAGCCGCCGGTCTGGATGTTGCGGTTGTTCAGCAGGTTGTTCACACTGAGGTTGAAGTTCAGCGAACCGAACTTCGTGTATATCAGCTTGCCCACCGACAGGTTGACCACCCATTCGGAGTTCAGTTTGTCCTGATATGCGATGGCGTCGCGACGGCTGATGTAGTCGGCCTCCGACGAACAGAATTTCCACAGGTCGGGCATCTCCTCGTGGCGTGCGGGCGAGATCTCGAACCATGTGTCGCCGAACCACTGCGCGTTGGCCTCGAAGAACCACTGCTTGATGTTGTAGTTCACTCCGAACGAGTAAACCTGCTGCGGCGTGCCGCCGATGCGGTAGTTTAGTACAGTCTCTTTTCGATATCGGCCTCCGCACCGTTCTCGTAGCTGCGGATACCCATCGGGTTGTTCTTGTACTGATAGCGCGCGTATGTGCCGGCGAAAGTCACCGACAGGTTGCTCAGTATCTTGTACTCCATACCCAGTTCCACGCCCTTGTACTCGGTCTCCATGCCGCTGATGGCGTAGTTCATGAAGGAGTTTGCCTGGTAGTCGTAGAAGTTTGAGCGCTTCAGGCCGTCCCAGTTGTGGGTGATGAAGCCGGTGAGGCTACCGCGGAAGTTCTTGTAGTTCCATGTATAGGAGAGGTCGGCGCTGATGTATTTCTCGGTCTCGAGGTTCTTCACGGCGTTGTCCTTGGTGCGGGGCGACACGTATGCGTCGTAGGGCAGCGGAGCGCGGTTGCCGAGTCCGAAGTGGGCCGTGATGTAGTTGCGTCCGTCTATCTTGTAGGTCACGCCGGCCTTGAGGGCGCCGGTGTTGAAGGTATGCGTCTTGCCGTTGCCGTAGGAATTCTCGGGGGCGCGGCCGTTCTGCATGTTACCGTGACGCATGAAGCTGATCAGGTTGTACTCCAGCGCATAGTTCACGTTGAAGTGCCGGGTGTTGATCTGGTTCTGTATCCACAGACGGCCGTGATAGTTGTGGATGTTGTAGTCGTAACCGAACACATCGCCCTTGCCTACCTTGCGGTTGGGGTTGCGCATATCGTTCTGCATGATGTTGACGTCGCCGGCGAAGTCACGCTCGGAGAAGTTGTCGACATCGCGCCAGAACTCGCCGCCCAGCAGGTCGCGAACGGTCTTGTAGTAATGGCCGTTGGTGTAGTCGAAGCTGAGACCGCCCTGCAGCGTCATGATGTCGCTGAGCCGGTAATCCAGATATGAGTTCAGCATCCACTGCGTGAAGTTGCTGTGACGGTCCTCTAAGATATAGCTGGACTGTCCGCGCAGTTCCGGGTCGCGGTCATACTGGATGCAGTTCATCAGGTTGGTCTGATAGATGTTGTCCCAGTTGATCTGACGGTGGGCCTTGTCGCCGCCCCACCAGTCGGTCACATACTGCTGCTGTGCGAGCTGCGCGGCGAACAGGTCGGGTTCCAGGTCGCGGTCGGCCGTCGGCTTGAAGTAGCTGGGCAGGTTGCGGTAATAGTCAGGCTTCGGGTCCGGAGCCATATAGAACTGTATGGCGGAGCTTGAGTAGTTGGAGCTGCGGAATCCGGCGCCGGTGTTGAGCTGAACGCCCATCTTGGGTTTCCATATCCAGTTTACCAGCACGGTGGGGTCGAAGCTCTCCACTATGCGCGAGCTTTTCTTCTTGCCGTTCAGGTAACCCCAGCTGGGGTTGTACAGGTTGGAGCCGGCCAGGTCGTAAGCCTCCTGCGTGGCGGCGGCGTTGGTGGCGCGCTGTGTGGGCGCTCCCCATGTGGAGATGTTGAGGCTGTGCTTGTCGTTGAACACCTTCTGCAGCGACAGGAAGTAACCGAAGCTGTTGTAGAACGTGCCCTCGATCACGCCCTCCGGAGCGTAACGGCCAATGATGGAAGCGGTGAACGCCCAGCCGTGCTTGTTGAGTCCGGTGGAATACTGCAGCATGGCGCGCAGCATGTAGTTGGAGTTGGTGTACGACAGGTTTCCGCGCCAACCGGGGGCGAACTGCGAGGCGTAGGTGGTGATGTTGGTGGCGCCGCCTATGTCGCCGAAGCCGTAGGCCGCGGCCGACATGCCGAGGTCGGTGGTACGCGAACGGAACGCGCTGGACGTCATGCCGCCGAACTGCGAGTAGTTGAAGCGGCCGCGCATCGCGTCGTTGAAGTTGAAGCCGTTCACATAGCCCGACTGCCACTGCTGCTCGTAGCCACGCAGCCTGAAGCGCATGGTGCTGAACTTATAGTTGGCGGCCTGGTAATAAACATCGTCCGTGGCTCCCTGGATGGTACCGATGTTCTGGCTCAGACCCTCGTCGTCCAGAAGGTCCTCCTCATTGAAAAGATAATTCTCGGAATCGAGGGCCGGGGCGTCGAATCCGGCGGGCGTCAGCTTGATGTCGCCCAGGTTGCTCACCATGCCGGCCACTATGTTCACGTCCACGTATGCATCCTCGTAGCCGGAGGCTATGATTTCCAGCACATCCTTACCCTGCCGGGCGTTGGAGATGGTGAACACGCCGTCCGAGCCGCTGGTCACGAAGAGAGCCTGGTCGCTCAACACCACATTGGCGTTGCCCACCGGCGCGCCGCTCTTGGCGTCCACCAGCGTGCCCTTGACTCCCGTGGCCGCCATCCCCTGGAATGCCAGGGCGATCAGCAGCAATATTGTCAGTCTTGTTCGCATGTTATTGTCAGTCTATTTCTTGGGTCAGTCTATTTCTTGGGTCAGGAATATCTCGGTCGGCAGGTGGTCGGAATAGCCGTTGGTCCAGGCTCCCGACGAGAAGGTGCGCAGGGGATAGCCCTTGTACTGGCCGTCCTGCTGCAGCAGGAACGGCTTGTTTAGCACCTCGGCGCCGTAGTATTTCACGCCGCAGGCTCCGTCCACTATGTTCTTGTTAACTATGATCTGGTCGAACAGGTCCCAGCCTCCGCGGTATATATAGGAGCCGATGCCCTTGTCCAGTTTCTCCCAGAAGGGATTGAAGAATCCGCCGGCCACGGTCTTTTCGATGTTCTTGACGGCACCGAGAGTCTCGGCCACGGACTTGTTGTGCGGGTCGTCGTTGAGGTCGCCCATCACGATGACACCTATCTTCGGGTCAATCTTATACAGGGAGTCGGCTATGGAGCGTGTCAGCTTTGCGGCGGCTTCGCGCAGGTAGCTGCTCTGCTTCTCGCCTCCGCGGCGGCTGGGCCAGTGGTTCACTATCACGGCCACGCGGCTGTAGCCCGTCACCTTGTTGCCCAGCAGCCCGACAACGCACATCTGGTCGCGCGTCTTGAACCACGGCATCGAGTCGATGGTCAGCACATGATTGGTGGTGCGCAGCGGGCGAAAGAACTTGGGATTGTACAGCAGGCCCACGTCCACGCCTCGGCGGTCGGGGCTGTCGTGGTGGATGATGCCGTAGTTGCGGTCCTTGATCTGCGGATCCTTCACCAGATCCTGCAGCACGGTGATGTTCTCTATCTCGCTCACTCCTATCACGGCCGGCCCGTCGGGCGTGGTGCGCGTGGTCATCTGCGAAATGGAGTATCCAATGTTCTTGATCTTCGACCAGTACTTCTTGCCGTCCCAGCGGTAGGATCCCTTGGGACTGAACTCCAGATCGTATTTGCCGTTGTTGTTGATGGTGTCGAACAGGTTCTCCAGGTTGTAGAAGGCCACGCCGTAGGTGGCTATCTTCTTGGCCGCGAGCTGTCCTGCGACTCCTGTCAGAGCCAGCGACACTATCAGCGCAGTTATCAGTCTTCGCATGATGTATAAGTACAGTTTAGTTTAAGGTTGAGGATTATTCCGACCACAGGTCAGTCCGGAACGATTCAGAAGAACTTCACTTCCTTTCCTTCGAGGCTGGACAGAACTGCGTTGGCCAGGCTGGATGCGCCGAGACGGAACAGGTCCTGATTCAGCCATTCGTCGCCGAGCACTTCCTTCACCACTGCGTAATAGTTCAGGGCATCCTCGGTGGTGCGCACGCCGCCCGCGGCCTTGAAGCCCACCTTGCGGCCCGTCTTCTCGTAGTATTCCTTGATGCACTGACACATCACGTAAGCGGCCTCCAGGCTGGCGCCCTTGTAGATCTTGCCGGTCGAGGTCTTGATGAAGTCGGCGTCGCAGTACATGGACAGTATCGACGCGCGCTTTATGGCGGCGGCCGTCTTCAGGCAACCGGTCTCCAGTATCACCTTCAGTCTGGCGTCCTTGGCGGTGTTCTTCAGCTCGATCAGCTCGTCGCACAGTTCCTCGTAGTTCTCGTCAAGGAACATACCGATGTTCAGCACCACGTCCACCTCCTGCGCACCGGAAGCCACGGCCAGGGCCACGTCGGCCACCTTGACGGCGGTAAATGTCTGGCTCGACGGGAAACAGCCGGCCACGACGCATACGTCAACACCCTCCACGTCAAGGTGATCCTTCACCACCTCGGCGAAATTGGAATAGACGCAGATGGCGGCCACGTGGCCGTACTGCGGATATTCGGCATCAAAATCGTTGACACGGTTGGTGAACTTGGCCACGCTGCGCTCCGAGTCCTCGGTGCTGAGGGTGGTCAGGTCTATCGAGTTCAACAGAAACTTATATACTTCTGGGCTCGCGTACTGCGGAGCCTTTTCCACTATCTTTGCGACTTCGCTTGCCACCAGGGCGTCGTCTTCAGTCACTTTGCTGGCCTTGATGGCCTCGTTATATCTGTCCATAATCTTTCGTCTTTGTGTTCTTTCGTTTTGGTATTATTATTTCAGGTATTATTATACGCATGGTTAAGGTATAACCTGCGCACACGGTTGTCAGTTTGCAAATTTATGGATAATTTTGCAATAAATAAAATTTTTTTCGTCTCGTAACATATTGTTAATACCCTCTTATTTTCAAAAGAGCATTCTCCGGAGAGCATTTTCCCGTAAAAATGCTTTTTACAAAAAGCACTTTAGTAAACATTGTTTATAGTCTGTGCACATTAACTAATTTCCATGTTGAATTCATTAAGAATCTGAATCCAAGCGGCAATTATTAGCCACTCTGACTCCAAGCGACATACCGAGCCCGAGCGATATACCGAGTCCGAGCGACATACCTATTGTGTGTGGTGCCTCGGAGAGGCTGTTTCTCATTAACCCCACGATGGACG
>DESI01000029.1:16274-16412 GCA_002361235.1 Porphyromonadaceae bacterium UBA3318
GGAGACCATGTCTCTCGCCTCTTACCACGATGGCAAGACGGAGGTGTGGAAGTACAGCGGCATGGTCTCCGACCAAGCTGTGCTGCACCCGTCTCTCTCCCCCACGAAGGCTTCCGGTCGCTTCGCGCCCTCAGCCAT
>DESI01000049.1 GCA_002361235.1 Porphyromonadaceae bacterium UBA3318
TTCTTTCAATGGCTTTTAAGAATCTTTTTGGCTGTTTTCGCCAAGTTTCGGCAGTCGCAACCGAAAGGTTTCTCCTTTCTCAACTTGCGAAAACATCTCAAAAATCTTCTCAAAATCCATTGAAAATAAATTTAAACAGTTTCTTAGAAATGGGCAATCATCAATGCGCCTGACGCATAATAAGCATAACGATAAATAACAAGATGGAGGGAAATCAGGATATACGCATAGAGTCGGGATGGAAGCGGGTGCTGTCGCAGGAATTCGCAGCACCGTATTTCCGCGAACTTACGGCTCGGGTGCGCGACGAGTATTCGCGCCCCAATAATCCGTGCTATCCTCCGGGCAGCCATATATTCGCGGCGTTCGACAACACGCCATTCGATCAGGTGAAGGTGGTGATAATGGGTCAGGACCCTTATCACGGACCGGGCCAGGCCAACGGTCTGGCATTTTCCGTAGCCCCCGGCGTGCAGATACCCCCGTCGCTGCGCAACATCTTCAAGGAAGTGAGCGACGACACCGGCGCCCCGATTCCCGTGGACGGCGACCTTACCCGCTGGGCGCGTCAGGGTGTCCTGCTGCTCAACGCCTCGCTGACCGTGCGCGAGCATCAGCCCAAATCGCACAGCGGCATAGGCTGGGAACGGTTCACCGAAGCGGCGGTGCGCCTCTTGGCCGAACAGCGCGACCACCTTGTGTTCCTGTTGTGGGGTTCGGACGCCATACGGCGCGGCGATTTCATAGACCGCAGCCGTCACTTGGTCATGACTTGCGTGCATCCGTCGCCATTGTCGGCCAGCCGCGGATTCTTCGGCAACCATCAGTTCACACGCGCCAACGAATACCTTGTGGCGCACGGCAAAACACCCATCGTATGGTGAGACGACTGCTGACATTCCTTGTAGCGCTGACCACGGTACTGACCGCGGCCCGTGCCGACATAGACACCCGTCAGCAGATATTCTCGCCCAGGTTCAAGACACTGAAGGTGCAGAACATCGACCTGTTCGACGCGCCGCCCGTAATCCGCATCGGCTCGCAGGACAGGATCGAGATAACGTTCGACGAAATAGGGGAGGACAACAGCTGGCTGGAATGGCGGCTGATACACTGCAACGCCGACTGGCAGCCGTCGGCTCTTGTGGAGAGTGAATACATAGACGGTTTCAACGCCAATAAAATAGAGGATTTCGCGTATTCCACCGCCACGTTCGTGCATTACGTGAACTATCGCATCGAGATTCCCGACGAACGGTGCGGCATACTGCGCAGCGGCAACTATCTGCTGCAGGTGTACGACCCGCAGGAACCTGACGACGTGCTGCTGCAGGCCCGGTTCCAGGTCAGCGAGAACATGGCAGAGGTGGCCGGCACCATGACGTCGCGCACCGACCGCGGTTTCAACGACGAATGGCAGCAATTGGGCCTTGCCGTGACCGTCGACCTGCAGGACGGCTCGAATCCCTACGGCGACTATCGCGTGGAAGTGAGCCAGAACATCGACAACGAAACGCGCATGATACCCATGCCCGGGCGCGTCAACGGCAATGTGTTGATATACGAGCACATCCCGCAGCTCATATTCCCGGCCGGAAACGAATATCTGCGTTTCGAATCGGTGTCCAACCGCTTCGCCGGCATGAAGGTGGACTCGCTGCATTACGAGGGAACCAACTTCCACGTCTGGCTCAAGCCCGATGCGCCGCGGGCCCGCAGGGAGTATGAATACGACCGCACGCAGCATGGCCGTTACATAGTGCGCGAATACAACGCCACCGACTCAAACATCGGTGCCGATTACATTACGGTACATTTCCGTCTGGATACGGCCGAGATACCCGGCGGCGATGTCTATGTTGACGGCGAAATGACCGACGGCCTCTTTACCGACCGCAACCGCATGACATATTCCGACGCCGAGGGGGCCTATCTGCTTCAGATGCCTCTGAAACAGGGAGCCTACAATTACCGTTATAAGGTGAAGGGAGCGGATGGCAAGGTACGTGACTTGGACGGCAACAAGTGGGAGACCGGCAACCAATATGTGGTGAGGGTATGGAAGCGGAGTCCCGGCGAACGCGCCGACCGCCTTGTGGGGATGGATATAATATAATGAGTATGTTGCAGATACAAGATACATTGGTGAGTCTGGACCTGATAGAGCGCTACTTCGTATGCGATCTTGACGCTTGCCTCGGCGCCTGTTGTATAGACGGCGACGAGGGTGCCCCCGTCACCAAGGAGGAGAGCGAGCGCATAGCCGAGGTGCTGGACATAGTGGAGCCGATGATGAGTCGCGCCGCCGTGCGCGAGGTGCGGGATAACGGCGTGGACTATCTGGACCGCGAGGGCGACCGCGTCACGGCCTTAGTGAACGGCTGCGAATGCGCCTTCACCACGCGCGAGGCAAACGGCCTGTGTCTGTGCGCTCTGGAGAAAGCGTTGCGCGCCGGTAAGCTGAACCATGACGTGAAACCCATCAGCTGCCGCCTCTATCCCGTGCGGCTCAAGGAGTACGACGGCTTTACCGCCGTGAACCTGCACAGGTGGAAGATTTGCCGCCCGGCCGAGAAGTTAGGCCGCAAGCTCGGGGTCAGGGCATACGAGTTCCTGAAGGGTCCGCTTGTGGCACGCTTCGGTCAGGAATGGTACGACGAGCTGGACTTTACCGCCAAGGAATATCTGCGGCAGAAGGAGAGTTTAGAAAGTTAAAAAAGTTGAGAAAGTTAAGAGGAATGTAGAGCCTGACTTAATTCAAAATACCAAATTCCAAATTCAAAATTATATGGCGCTTCCCGGATGGCTGGATACGATGCTGATGGTGCTGTACGTGGTTACGATAGCATCGGCCATCATTGTGGTGCTCAGGGAGAACCGCAATCCCATCCGTTCGCTGTCGTGGGTGATAGCGCTGATATTCCTGCCGGTGGTCGGGCTGGTGTTCTACATATTCTTCGGCCGGTCGTTGCGAGGGCGGCGCATGGTGTCGCGCCACAACAAGCGGCGCATGGCCACGGCCATGACCACACGAACGGTAGACCTGGACTCGCAACGGTTGGATCCGGGCGAGAAGTCGCTGATGAAACTGGCGCGGAACATAGCCTCCGCCGTGTACAGCGTCAACAACAGCGCCAAGATATTCACTTCCGGCTCCGCCAAGTTCGAGGCGCTGAAACACGACCTGCGCAATGCCCGCGAGTCGATATTCATGCAGTATTACATTTTTATGGACGACCATATCGGCCATGAGATAGCGGAGATACTCAAGGAGCGGGCGATGGCAGGGGTACAGGTCAAGGTGATGTACGACCATATCGGCTCGTTCTCGTCCAGCAATTCGTTCTGGCGCGACATGGAGAAGGCGGGCGTGGACACGCATCCCTTCTTCCGCGTCAACTTCCCGCAGCTGGCCAACCGTCTGAACTGGCGCAACCACCGCAAGATGGTGATAATAGACAACAGGGTGGGCTACATAGGCGGCATGAACATCGCCGACCGTTACGACACCGGCACGAAGGGCGCACAGCCGTGGCGCGACACCCATCTGCGCGTGGAGGGTGACATAGTGGAGTCGCTGATTTTCTCGTTCATAGTGGACTGGAACTATCTGAAGCAGCCGCGGCCATTGGAGTTTCCGAAGATGGAACCGGCGCGCATCCACTCCGGAGTGGGAATGCAGCTGGTCACATCCGGGCCCATGAGTCAGTGGGACAACCTGTCGTTAGTGTTCCTGAAAGCCATATCGCTGGCCCGTAAGTCGATATACATACAGACGCCCTATTTTCTGCCGACGGATGCGTTGCAGAAGGCGTTGGAGGCCGCCGCGCTGTCAAAGATAGACGTGCGCATCATGATTCCCCGATTGGGCGACAGCCGCATGCTGCAGTATGCCTCGTTTTCATACGTGACGCAGTGCCTGAAGGCCGGCATCAAGGTGTATCTGTACAATCCCGGCATGCTCCATGCCAAGACCATGATAATAGACGACAATCTGGTGACCACCGGCTCGACAAACTTTGACTTCCGGAGTTTTGAGAACAATTTCGAGAGCAACCTGCTGATATACGACAAGGAACTGAACCGCGAGATGCGCGACATCTTCTTCCGCGACATGGGCTCGTGCACCCGTCTCAGCTACGCCGCCTGGCACCGCCGCCCGGCCCTGCAGCGCGCCTGGGAATCGGTGATCCGCCTCGTCTCCCCGATACTGTAATGCTAATTATGGAACTGAGTGCGGAATATCTGAGGGGGAGGCATGCGTATTGGAAGGGTAGGATTGCGGAGGCCGGGATATGGGATGCGGATGGATTCCGGGCGGTGGACTTTGCCGTGCGGAAGGCGGGTAAGTTGTACGAGGGACTGTTCCATCGCAAGTATATAACTTCTAAGACAAGGCTGAGGATGGCCGATGGCGTGAACGGCCGCTTTTACGACAGAATCATACTTTATCGGAAATCGCAGGAAATGTCCGTGCGCGAGGTCGACGAGACTCTGGTGCACGAGATGATACACCAGTACATAATTCAAAACGGGATACACGATACAAGCGCCCACGGCCGCGCCTTCAGGGATTATATGCGGCGTGTCAATGCGGCGTTTCACGGAGAACTGAACATAACGGTCCGCGGCAAGATGCGTGTCGCCGAAGGACCGGGTTCCAAAACGCATCAGCTTATAGTGGTCTCGATGTACGACGGCACCTGCTACTGCTGCAGGATAATGCCGGCGAAACTTCCGCAGTTCCTGAAATTAGTCAGTAAGAATAAAAAGGCCGGGGAATTCAAGGACTATATGCAATGTGAGTCGGACGATATGTATTTCAACTCCATACGGGCCTGTCGCACGCGCCTCCACGGCATCCGTATGCCACTCGCCGACCTCCCGGCTTTCTGCAAGAAATACAATATCAGGAGTATCGGAAAGTGACGGCTACGGCGAGACGCCTCAGACGCAATGGGAAGTGACGGCTACGGCGAGAAGTCTCAGACGCAACGGGAAGTGAGGTTGATGGCGAAGGTGGTGAGGCGGGTGTCGGGGGCGGTGTCGGGGGCGGTGGCGAGGGAGAAACGGGCGCGGTGGGCGCGGAGGATGTCGGCTATCAGCATCAGACCCAGGCCGCGGTCGGGACGCTTGGTGGAGAAGAAGGGGGTAAACAGTTTTTCGGCCGCTTCGGCACTTATGCCGCGGCCGTTGTCGACAACCCGGATGCCGTTGGATTCCGTCTGAATCTGAATCAGGCCGTCGGGACGGTCGCCGATGCTTTCGGCGGCGTTGCGCACTATGTTGATCATGACGCGCTCCATCAGCATGGGGTCGATATATGCTTCTCCGGCGGATGCGTCCGGCGTGAACGTTACCGTCACGTTATCGGGCGCAAGGGCCTTGAGGGTTGGGAGTATCCCGGCCATCCATTCATTCAGTCGTATGGGTTCGGGCGTTACGGGCGGCAGCTTGACGATGTCGGCGTATCCTCGCACGAAATTGACCAAGTTGGTGCAGCTGCGGGTGCTGCTCGTTATGGCGTCGGCCGCGAAGGGATCGTCCTGATGCATCTCGCCGAGAGAGTCGAGCACCGAAATGACACTACCCAATGTGTTGTTCACCTCGTGGCCGATGGTGCGCACTATCTTGTTGAACATCTGTTTTTCGGCCGCGGCAATCTCGTCAGTCAGACGTTCCACCAAGATGAACCGGCGTTTGAATCCAGAGTCCATGAACCAAAGTTTCGATATACGCACTATCAGGGCGTCAGCCAGACGTACGGTCTGCGACTCGCCGTCGGCCACGGATTCGATGGCCTTGGTCATGGCCGGCGACTGCATGGCGTTCCAGGCGCGGTTGGTTTCCGTGATGTTTCCGTCGAAATCGCATATCGCTATGCCGAGGGGGGAGGCGTCCACCACAAGACTCAGAAAACGGTCCTGTTCCTGAGTCTTAAGCCGTTCGGCCTTCATGGACTCGATCAGGCTGTTGTACAGATTCACCACCCGGTCGGCATCGGGTTGCCCGGTAAGGCGCAGTCGGCTGCTGAAGTCCTGGTCCCTGAGAAGATACATGCCGTTCTCCACCGCCCGCAGCGGCTTGCTGACAGAACGGTACTGAAACGCAAGGACAATCAGAATCGCCGCACAACCGCCGGCAATCCATGTCCATGACAGTCCGCACAGCGCGCCTGTCGCTGTGGCGACCGTCAGCAACACAATCAGAACCGTATATATCTTGTACCTCACCGTTAATATAGGTTATAGTTTGTACTTCTCCAGCCGGCGATACAGCGACTGGCGGGTGATGCCGAGCTGTTTGGCGGCATCCGACATATTGCTGCCGCAACGTTTCAGAGCCGCGAGAATCGCCTCCCGCTCCATTTCGTCCAGCGTCTCGGTATGGTCCCGGGCCTTGCGCTCCGTTTCGCTGCGTTCCAATCCCTTCCTGACCTTGGATATGAGGTCCTCGTTGCTCCAGGGCTTGGTCATGAAGTCGACCGCTCCATAATTCAGAGCCTCGACCGTCAGCGGAATCGTGCCCCAGGCCGTCAGCATGATCACAGGCATGTCGGGACGGAGTATGCGGAACTTGCGCAGTATCTCGATGCCCTGCTGTCCCGTAGTGCTCAGTGTAAGGTTCATGTCCAGAACCGCCAGCCGGACGCGTTCGTCGCGCACGGCTGTCAGAGCGTCCGTCTCCGTACTGACAGGCAACGGCTCATAGCCGGCGCGTTTCAACGCAAGGGATATGGATGTCCTCACGGCACTGTCATCGTCTACTATCAGTATCATAGTGCAAATTTAGTAAAAAGTTAAGAGAATTAATCGGTTTGCATCTTGAAACTTGACCTTACATCTTGCACAGCTTGTCGATGTCGGCGTTTATGTCGCCGTCGTTTTCATAGTCGTAGAGCGTGAGCGACCGGAGCTGGTACCAGTAGTTCCAGAACTTGTACAGCTCGTTGATGTAGCGGCGTTTGCTCTCGTCCTTCTTGGACTGCGAGTCGTTGAGGTCCAGAGTGGAGATCTTGCCTATAAGGAAAGTTTCGAAATTGGTGCGGTACCGCTGGTCGGCAATCTCGTTGGCGCGCGTGGCGATGGACAGCTGCTGCTGCTGGTTGCCGAAGCGCTCCACCAATACGAACAGCTGCTGATGGAAGTCGAGCGATTCCTGGCGCAGGCGGCTTTCGGTGACGCGCCGGTTGCTCTCGGCCACCTTCACCTTGCCAAGCCGCTTGCCCCAGTCCAGCAATGGAATCTCAAAACCTATCTCTATCAGCTGGTTGCTGCGTACGCGCGAATAGGCGTCCGTGAACCGGCGGTCGGTGCCCGTGATGCCCACCTGCGCATACAGATTGATCTGGCGCATGTCGCCCTTGGCCTTGGCCACCTCATAGTCGGCCTCAAGCTGACGGCGCCGTATGTTTTGCGCGAACTTATTGTTGTCTAATGCCCGTGTCAGCGCATCGTCGTAAGTGACGTCTGCTTCCGGCACCTTGTCTGGTACCACCGGCACAATCTCCACGTCCTCGCCAAGATCAAGGAACGAGCGGAGCGTGAACATGTCGCTTTTCAGCGTGCTCTTGCAGTCGGTCAGGTCGGACTGCGCGTCCAATACGTTCAGCTCCATCTGACGCAGGTCGTTCTCGCTGATCTGCCCCATCTTGCGCTTCTCCACGGCCACGCTGTATAGCTTGTTGGCGTTGTCAAGGTTCTGTTCGGCTATGGCCACATTCTCGCGGCTCATCACCAACGTGAAGAAATGGTTTACCGTGGCCATCGCAACGTTTTCCGTAGCACTCAGGAACGCCGCCTTGGCTTCGGAGAAGCGCACCGGCTCTATGCGGTTGTCCCACTTGAAGGTATTGACGCCGAACACCGGCTGCTGCAGGGTCAACGCCACGGGCACGGTCAGGAACCGGTCGGAACCGCCGTCCTCGAACTGCCGCATATAGTCCAGCGAGGTGCTGAGGCTGATCTTGCCGCCCGTGAAGGGTATGTTCTGGTTTATGGAGAGGGTAGCCGAGGCGTCGAGGTTATGGGTGCGTACGAAGCTGTACTCTCCCGCCTCGTTCATATACGACGTGTAGCGGTCGTTGTATGACGGAAGTTTCCCTCCGATCGAAATTTCAGGCAGGCGGTCGGCGCGGTAGCTGCGCCACTGCCAGTAGGCGGTCTTCAGTTCGTCGAGGGCCACGGCGGCATCCACGCTCTGCACGCGCGCCATGGCTATGGCGTCGTCGAGCGTCAGGGTCATCTCGCGCTCACCCTTGGCGGGGCAGGGGACGAGCGCAAGCATTCCTGCTATTATAGGTATGAAAAACTTATGTGACTGCATCTTACATGTCTTTGAGAGCCGCCGCAGGGTCGATGCGGGTGGCGCGGCGCGCCGGCGCATAGATGCTGCATACGATGGTAATGCCTAAGACCAGTATCGTGGCTATGGCGCCTCCGGCCAACATCGTGTTGTCAAGTTCAAGCAGGCTTAAAGTAGCCCTGAGCGATTCCTCCCTGAACAGCCAGAACGCAAGCGGAACGCTTATAACGGCAGCCATGGCCAGCATGATCAGGCCCTCGCTGAAGAAGCGGGCGTAGATGTCGCCGTTGGTGGCGCCGTTCACCTTGCGTATGGCTATCTCCGACACGCGCTGCTGCGTGCGGAACCAGAATGTGCCGAGGAAGCCCAAGAATATCACCAGCATTATGAACAGCGAGCAGATCACGAAATTACGTATAGCCTGGTTGATGTCCAGATGCACTCTGTCGCGCATGTCGCTGACAGACTCCATATTGGAAAGATAGACATTCCCTGCCTGCCGTTCCTTGTCGGTGAGTGACTCCAGGAATCTGTTTCCGGTTCCGGGCTTTACGCGGACAGCGATCATGCTCGACTGTTCATCGTTAATAGGAGCGTACACGGTCTTGTGCCACAATTCCTCGTAATCGTTGCGTCTCATTCCGGTGGAGGCGGCTCCCACATGCCAGGATGTCAATGAGTCTGCCACCGAAAACGCCTCGTTGCCAACGGCGTCAAGTGCCTTGGGATTGTCGGGCGATTCCGGTTCCTCGGCCTCTCCTAATATTATCTCGCCCTTGCGCAGTATGTCGGCCAGTTGCTTGGGTGTCTCGCCCTTCAGTCCGTGCATCTGCAGCACTTCCATCATTTCGGGCGACATATTGCGCACATTCACGGTGAATTCATGGCTCTTTTTGCCGTCGGGAGTCTTGTAATAATACCGGTTGCCCATAAAGTTATAGTTGTAGGGCAACGAGTTGAATCCACCGACTGCCGCCACTTCCACATACTGATTGCCCCGCAGTTGCGTCATCAGCAGGTCCAGGTCCGACTGCCAGGTATGAATGCTGTCCCATTCCACGTATCCTTCGCTATCCTTTTGAAGAATACCGAAATCGGCAAAATATACGTCTTCAAGTTTCTGACCGCCGGCATAACCGTGCTGCCTGTACAACGCGTATAATGTTCCGAGCAGGTACTGAAGTATCAGAACCACTATCACCAGCTCCAGAATAAGCCATACGTTTGCTTTCCACTCGCGGAGCATCTGTGTCAAGAGTTTACGTTTCATAGTTTTTATTTGTTGTTGATGGCTTCCACCGGATTGAGGCGCGATGCCTGCCAGGCCGGAATCGAGGCGCTGATGATGTTGAGGATAAAACATACGGCCACGGCTATAAGGATTGTGCCCCAGTTCAACACCGAGCTGATGGCCGGAGTGACTTCGGTGCCGAATGTCCGCATGTTCTCGTACAGTCCGCTGTATGTCATGGCGAAGACCACGCCCAAGGCCACGCCCACTAAGCCTCCAACCAGGGTGATGAGAAAGTTTTCCCAGATTATGTCGGTGATGATGCGCGAGCGGGTGCATCCGAACGCACGGCGTACGCCTATCTCAGTGATGCGTTTGTGCATACGGCTGTGCAGCAGGTTACTGAGGTTGATGGCCGGGACTATCAGCAGGATGGCATACAGCACGTAACGCATCTTCCGTTCGCCCGAGGTGTCGGGGGTGACGTTGCTGCCTACGATGTTCATGGCCAGTACCTCCTGGTCGTAGGGAGACTCATGATATACCGCTTCCCATCCCTGTGGTTTCAACTCGGTGTCGAGGTTGGCGTACCGGGCCTTGACCTGGTCGCGTATGCTTTGGAAATCCACGCCATCCTTTACCAAGAGCGCGGCTGCCACACCCCCGAAATAAATGGACCAGATGTCATCCGACTGTGCCTGCGTGGCCGGAGTTCCGAAAGTGAAGAACACGTCGCCGTGGGCAGTGGTGGCAAGTGCTGAACTGTCTTTGACAACACCGATCACCGTATATTTCTTGTGGTTTAAGGTTATGGGCATCCCTGTGGCGTCGGCCTTGCCGAATGCCTTGCGGGCGGTGCTCTCGCTGATCACCACTACCGGCAGATCTGAAGCCGACTCGGCGGCCGTGAAGTAGCGGCCTGCAATCAGCTCATGGTCGAAAATCTTGAAGAATGCGGCATCCACAGTGCGGGCGGTGGCCTGAAATGTCTCGTTCTCGGTGCCGTGTACCGGAACGTTGTAGCTGTCCTGTGACATGAACGATGTCTGCTCCACGCCTTCGAGTCCGTCGTAAAGTTGCTTTATTACATAATAGCTTGCGCCGCCGGAGTTGTCGCCGTTGCCGTTCGGCTCTTTGATATTGAAGTATCTGCCCACCATGAGGCGGTCGCGGCAGCTTTCGGGTGCGAAAGGCACTGTCTTGACGCGTGAGGTGATGGCTACGATCATGAACAGGAACACCGACATGACCGTGGCGATGAACGTGACGCCGCTGATCAGTGGCTGACGCCGCATGTCGTATATTATCTGACGTATTTTCTGTTTCATAGTCTCTAATAAGTTTAAAGAGTTTAAAGAGTCACCCTATTATTCGGCCGTCGAAGAAGCGGATTATGCGGTCGGTCTCCATTGCCTGGGCCTCGTTGTGCGTCACCATCACGATGGTGGTGCCGTCCTCTTTGTTGAGGCGGTGAAGCAGGCCCATCACCTCGGCACCCATCTTGCTGTCCAGATTACCGGTGGGCTCGTCGGCCAGGACTATCTGCGGCTGTCCCACAATGGCGCGGGCTATGGCTACACGCTGGCACTGTCCGCCGCTGAGCTGCGAGGGAAGGTGGTGGATGCGGTGCGTCATCTCCAGACGCTCCAGCACCTGCTCCACGCGCTCCTTGCGCTGACGCGCGCTCAGTCCGCTGCGGTATATCAGCGGCAGTTCCACGTTGGCCGCCACGTCGAGCGACGGAATGAGGTGGAAGCTCTGAAACACGAAGCCGAGGTTGGCGTTGCGGAAATGCGACAGTTGACGGTCGGAAAGTCCGTCGCAGGCCTGACCCAACAGGGAGACGGTGCCTTTGGTGGGCTTGTCAAGAAGACCGATGATGTTCAGCAACGTAGACTTGCCGCAGCCGCTGGGGCCCATGATGCTTACGAACTCTCCCTGATTCACGTCGAGGTTCACGTTCTCAAGGGCGGTGGTCTCTATTTCTTTGGTGCGGTAGACCTTCTCGATACCGCTTAGGGATATTATAGGCATATTGAGTTAGTTTAAGGAGTTTAAAAAGTTGAAAAAGTTAAGATGAATGTGGAGAGGGAATGGGGGATTACTTTTTGATTTTAAGTTTCGATTTGTTTTTGTATTTTTCAAGGTCGTTGGTCACTATCCGGTCGCCCGGCCTTAGGCCCTCGAGCACCTCGACGTATTCACGGTTGGAATCGCCGGTCTTGATGCGGCGTTTCACCAACCGGTTGTCGCCGTCCATAACGAAGACGTTGTATTCACCTTCCCCCTTGAAGAACGATCCGTTCGGCACACGCAGCACCTTGTCCTTGTATCCGTACGATATATACATCTCGGCGCGACCGCCCGAGCGTAGGTGCTTGTCGCGGGGATTGTCCAGCCGCACCACGAACGACACGATGCCCTGCTTGGCCTGAGGCGTAATGTTGGTGACGGTGCCGGTGAGCTGAGCGCCGTTGACGCGCACGTTGACCGTGGAGCCAACGTCGACCTTGCTGCTGCTGGCCTCAGGCACTTCGCCCATCACTTTAAAGCTGCTGAGGTCGGACACCACCGCCACGCGCTCGCCGGCACCGATGCGTGTGCCGAGGTCGGTTACGATAAAGGTCAGCACACCGTCAAGGGGAGAGGGGATGCTGCCCCGCTGCAGGGTCTTGGCCATCATCTCGATGTCGCGGTCGGCCGACGTGATGTTCAGTTGCTGGCCCCGTTCGGCGGCTGCAGTACGCAGGCGTTCGTTGCGCAGGCGGGTGCGAAGCTGTTCCAGTTCAAGTACACCGGCGTGGTAAGCGGTCTCCGCCTGACGCACCCGGTCGCCCGTGCCGCTGCCTATGCTGTCCAGGCGACGCTCGTTGTTGACCTCGATGCGCAGGCGGTTCACGTTCATCTCGCTCACCTTGATCTGCATTTCCAGGTCGCTGATGTTGGTTCTGTTGGTGAGTTCCAGCTGACGCAGTTCCTGTTGCTGGCGGGTGCGCGCGTCCTGGAGCTTGCCCAGCGAAGTCTCCTCCTGTTCCAGGTCGAGCTGCAGCAGAGGCGTCCCCGCCTTGACCGAATCGCCCGGCTGGGCGTAGACCTTCAGCACGCGGGTCTCGACCGGCGAATTGATTATCTCCTCGTAAGCCGGCACTATGCGGCCGCTGGCCGCGATGGAGATGTCCAGCGGACCCTCGTCGGCAGTGCCTAAGGTGATGTCGCGGCTGTTTATGGTCGGCGCCATCCCCGACACACCCCAGATCAGGCCACAGGCCACGGCCACGCCGATGCCACCGGATATTATCAGTTTCCTGCGCCTTTCGCGCCTCAGTATCGATTTATCTATTTCCTTGTCCATAGATTCGGTCAGTTTTATTGACGTCGGGGCCACTCCGCAATCCGGCCGCCCTTTTGTCAAATTGTCTGACGCAAATCTACGATATATTTTTACTCAAATCCAACTGTTGCTGATAATCAGGCTGTTAAGAGTAAGGCTTTTGTCCGATTCCGTACAAAAGCCCGCAGCAACCGTTATGCACCCTTCATGCGCATCCAATGAATATATGGGATGCCAAAAGGATGGACCGGACTTATTGGCTTAACTTCATTTCCTCTACTTGTCACCATAATGTTCTTGACGACTTGTGAATACTGGTTCCGGAATTTCTATTCCTAAAGCAGTCTCTATCTTTGCTATTGTCTCGATAGAGAGGTTCTCAGAGCCTTTCAATACTCGTGAAATGTATTGTCGATAACAACCCATGCGTTACCCTACCGACTTCTGTATCAGTCCGTGTTCTTCCATCTTGTCAAGTATCATCATGGCTATGTGTTGAGAATAGCGAAGTCATTCCTTGTTAGCGATGCGCCACTCCGGCCTGATGGGGGAGTAGGCAATGTGATTTGATACCTCGGAGAGGTTGTTTCTCGATAACCCCACGATGGACGGCGACAGCGACAGCTGGCACCGGCCTTCGTGGGGACAGACTGCTACTACACAGCTTGGTCGGAGACCATGTCGCTGTACTACCTGATATGACAGTGCTCCCATTTGGTCATGTCGTATTTTATGAATTGAAACGATTAGTCAAGGACGCCGGCCTTACATGGCATCCCGATATGATAGAGGATTAGTTAGCTTAAGGCGAGCGGCATGGTCTCCGACCAAGCTGTGATGCGCCGGGCATACTCCCCACGAAGGCTGTCGGGACGCTATGCGCCCTTCAGCCATCGTGGGGTTATCGAGAAACAGCCTCTTCGAGGCAACAAATTCCGATAGGAAAATAAGCGGCAGAAATAGTTCTGTGCCTGTTACTCATAATAAAATCCGTACGTGCAAAATTTGAATTGTTCAATAATCTTTTGGGTAACGAAGATTAGGTATGCAAAAGATCCTGGGCATCACAAAACGGTGCTGTAATTGATCCATAACATTCGGAACCCGGTATAAACTTCAGTTTTCTGAAGATGACACTGTACAACTTTGACGGCGGGGGTGCCGTTATAGAAGTATAAGTTTAATAAAACGGGTTGAAATTATGAGACTTGGCGGGAGAAGAACCAGCAGCAATGTGGAGGACCGGCGCGGCGTGTCGGGCAAGGCCGTGGGAATAGGCGGCGGTATCGTCGGTATATTGATAGTCGGCTTGCTTACACTGATGAACGGGGGCAGCCTGGGCGATGTGGTAAGCAACGTCATAGGCCAGCAGACCATGACGCAGACGTCGGAACCTTATTCGGAGAGCGAGGAGGACAGGCAGTTGGCCCGTTTCGCGTCGGTGATATTAGCCGGCACCGAGGATGTGTGGACCCGGGTGTTCCGTGAGCAGGGGTGGGGCGAGTACCAGCCGCCGAAGATGGTGCTGTTCCACGGCTCCGTGCAGTCGGCTTGCGGGCACGCTACATCGCAGGTGGGACCGTTTTATTGCTCGGCCGACAAGACGGTATATCTGGATCTGGATTTCCTGAAGGATATGCAGCGTGACATCGGTGGCAGCGGTGACTTTGCCTGGGCGTATGTGATAGCGCACGAGGTGGGGCATCATGTTCAGAATCTGCTCGGTACGCTTCCGGCTGCGCATGAAAGGATGAACCGTATGTCGGAACGCGACGCCAACCGCGAGAGTGTGCGCCTTGAGTTGCAGGCCGACTATTATGCCGGCGTGTGGGGACACAAGGACAACGAGATGTTTAATTCCATAGAGCCGGGCGATGTGGAGGAGGCTCTGGATGTAGCCTCCAAGATCGGCGACGACTACCTGCAGCGCAAGGCGTACGGCAAGGAGATGCCCGAAAGCTTCAACCACGGCCGCTCCGAATGGCGCGTCCGCTGGCTGAACAAAGGTCTGTCCACCGGCGATCCCGACGGCGCCGATACCTTCTCTATACCGTACTCCCAGTTGTAGATGCCATCATCCGATTTAAGACGAAAATATTGGTGTACAATAGTCGCAGTTTAAACTATTATTGCCATATTTGCAGTCTAATAGACGTAAGTGCGACCATGGAAGAAGATATCTATATATTGCCGGACGGTGAAATCCGCCGTAGGCTGGGGCAAAAAATAAGGCATCTGCGGCTCCGACAGGACGTCACTCAGGCATCGCTTGCGGAACAGGCGCAAGTTTCATTGACAACCTTAAAGAAAATCGAAAAAGGCGATATCAGCTGTTTCGATTCCCTGATGCGCGTGCTTCGCATACTTGGCGAACTGGATGTGTTTTCGCCTCTCCTTAAGGAAGATGAGATGAGCCCTAACGAATATTTCGACTTTGTCGAGGCTGTCAAAAAGAAGCAGCGCAAACGCGCAAGCGGTAACAACAAGACCAACAAACTGCCTAATACCGAGGACTCAGAATGGTAGACATAGCGAGAGTAAACCTGTATGGTCAACCCGTCGGGACATTCCGATGGGACAACAACCGCCGGCTGGCACAGTTCGAGTATGCCGACAGTTTTATCGGCAAAGGACTTGAACCCTCGCCGATTCTGATGCCTGTGCGTAAGGGAAGGGTGTATTCATTCTCCGACATAGGGCGTGAGACGTTCAAGGGTCTTCCCGGTATGCTGGCCGATTCATTGCCCGATACTTACGGACAAACAGGGTAAATGGCGTCTTTCGCCGGCATACAACATGGGATTCGCATATAATCCAAAAGGAGGATGGACGGCACAGCACCAGATGTCGGTTAACGGCAAGTTTGACGACATCACCCGTGACGATCTTCTGGAATTTGCCAAGCGCAACAATATAAAGGACGCGGCTGAAATCATCGACAGTATTGTCGAAGTGTCTTCACGCTGGCCTATCATGGCAAGGGAATGTGAAGTTCCAAAGCCCATGATAGATGCCATCGTGCCGAACCTGAAACTGACGGACATCCGTAATTATTCCCAGTATTAGAAATAACTCGGGCGAATCTCGTAGGATTTCTACGAAATTCGCCCGAGAAGTTGTTTTAGAAACGGCTTATTAGTCGATATTCGTCAATATCTGACTGTCGCTTCTAATCGGTCTATTCGGTCTGTTTATTTCGTGAGGTTGATGCCGATTTCGACCGTGGTGGTCTGGTCGACGATCTCCGGCAGAGCCTGGAGCATGCCGGGAAGCATCATCGAAGCCATGCCGCCCATATCGGGATCCTGCGATGCGATAGCCACGATGGCGTCGATCATATCCGGGTCGGACAGGATGGGGGCGGCCATCTTCAGGATAGGCAGCAGAGTCTCGGTGCCGAGGTAGAAGCTTACGATGTTGGAATCGTCTATTTCGGTCGGGTTGGCGCCGTTCTCGTCAAGCCTGATGCTCTTGCCGTAATGGATGGGCAGGCCGTTGGAAATCATGGGGACAATCTCGGTCATAACCTGATTAAGCAGTGCGTCGATGTCCAGATCTGCGCGGGTCTTAGCCTTCTCGGCCTCGTCGGCGTTTGCTGCCGCGATAGCTGCGGGATCCAGGAACAGCAGGATTGTATTGTCATCCTTTACGACATAACGTGCCAGGCCCTTGGGGGACGTAGTCTCTGCGGGATTTTCAGCCTCGGTGTCGAGATACCTGGCCGTCACGCTGCCGTCCTCGCCGAAGGTCACGCTTTTCAGCACCTTGGTCAACGCCTCGGCAGCAGGAACCTTCTGTCCGGCGACATCCACCTGTACCATCGCCAGGGAGAGGCTGAGGATAGTGCTGATCGGCAGCTCGCCGAACATGGAGGGAACCTTCTTCGAGCTCTGCCAGTTCATGCGGAGTATCGCGGGAATGTCATTGTTCCATGCGGGCATGTTGTAGGTGCCGGCCATAACGGTGTTCTTCAGCTTGATGTCGGACACGTTCAGGTCCATCTTGTCGGCGCTGACGGTGCCGTTGTAGGCGTATGTGCAGTATTCGGTCTCGGCGTTGCCGGTGAACGTGCAGGTGTCTTCGGTACCCTCAAGGGTGACGGGAATGGTGAACGTAGTGGCGCCGGGGATGAATGTGGAGGCCGGAACCTTGATTTCGGGCAGTGCGCTGCCCATGTCGCCTAAGAAGCCGTTGATGGGCATCTCGTCGGTCTTGACGGTGATGTTTGCCGTTCCCTCGGCCGTGGGTGCGAACTCCACGGTCATCGCGCCGGCGGGAGCCTGACCGTCGACCGTGATGGCCAGTGTCTGCTCGGTTGTGGTGTAAGTCTTGGATTCCAATACGCTGCCCGGAACTTCGGGCGAGTCGCTGCTACAGGACGCGAGCATACCGATGGCTCCCATCACTGAGAGGTACAAAGAAATTTTCGTCTTCATAAAAGTTATTATTTTGTGTGTTATCTAACCTTAATCCGTTGGGCGGTTCTAACCTAAACCGAGCGCAAAATTACACACAACTTCTGCGACGGGCAATATCAAAAAGGGACAATATTAGAACAAAGCGGATAAAGGGCGATAATGTGCCCTCTATCCGCTTTGGTCGATTGGGAATATCCTGTTATCCGTTTATCTGTGCATAATCAGATTATCTGTGCATGATCAGAGCCGAACGGGGAGAAACCTGCACTTCGGGGGAGGTGACGATGCCCAGGGTGTTGTCAAGGCAGATCTTGCCGTCGCGGGCCACGACCTGCCATTTGCCTTTGGGCAGTTTCACTACCTGGGCGTGGTCGGCGCCGTTGAATATCACCTTGATTTCCTTCCATTCGTCGCCGTTGGCATTGTTCAGCAGTGAATAGCTGATGAGGTTCGGCTGCTTCTTCGAGTCAATCTTGTCGAACTTCAGGTTCCTGGCAATCTCCTTGGCGTCGGTCATGCGGAATGCCGGATGTGCCTTGCGCAGTGCCACAAGTCCCTTGTAGTATTCGAACTGATCGCGGTATTTTGTCTTGTTGGTCCAGTCGATGGCGTTGATCGAGTCGGGCGATTTGAAAGAGTTGTGCACGCCCTTCTTGTCGCGGAACACTTCCTCGCCGGCAAACATGAAGGGCGTGCCCTGCGAGGTGAACACGATGGTCTGCGCCAGTTTGGCGGCGTCGAGCATTTCCTGTTCCGTAGCCCCCGGCATGGACTTGTGCAGCTTGTCGGTCAGGCAGAGGTCGTCGTGGCACGACACATAGTTTATGATCATTTCCGGACTCTTGGCGTAGGGGAACCTGGAATTGTTACCCTTGGAATAATTCACCTGCGGATGGTCGGTGGCGGCCACGATGCCGATTTTCACGGTCTCCTCGTTGCCGGGCTTGCCGGTGGCGAAGCCCGGGTCGGCCTCGTTGCTGTAATGACCCTTCACGGCGTCACGGATGTCGTCGGAGAATACAGCGATCCCTTCCATCTTCGATACGTTCTCCTTCAGCGCGCGGCGTTCCGGCTGCAGCGGTGAGTCGCCGGCCGTCCATCCCTCGCCATAGATGATGATGTTCGGGTTGATTTCCTTCAGTTCGCGGGCCACGCGGTTCATGGTCTCGGTGTCATGGATGGCCATCAGGTCGAATCGGAAGCCGTCGATATGGTATTCCTTCGCCCAGTATTTCACTGAATTTACTATATAGTCCTGCATCTGCTTCAGGTCGGAAGCCGTCTCGTTGCCGCATCCCGAAGCGTCGGAATATTTGCCGTCGTTCCAGTGACGGTGGTAATAGCCGGGTGCGGTCAGCTCGAAGTTGGAGCCGTCGTTCTCGGCCGTGTGGTTATACACCACATCCATCACCACGCCGATGCCGGCCCGGTGCATGGCCTGTACCATCTCCTTCATCTCGCGGATGCGTGTGGCCGGGTCCGACGGATTGGTGGAGTAGGAGCCTTCCGGCGCGTTGTAGTTCTGCGGGTCGTAGCCCCAGTTGTAGGTGTTGTCCTGCAGGTTGGTCTCGTCCACCGAGTTATAGTCGTAGCTGGGCAGGATGTGTACGTGCGTCACGCCCAATTCCTTCAGGTGGTCGATGCCTGTGGACGCGCCCTGCGGAGTCTTGGTGTCGTTTTCGGTGAACTGCAGGAACTTGCCTTTGTTGGCTATGCCCGACGAACGGTTCATGGAGAGGTCGCGCATGTGCGCCTCGTAGATTATGGCGTCCGTGATGTGCCCGGTCTCGGGACCCTTGTCCTGCGCCCAGCCTTCGGGATCGGTGGTGCTGAAGTCTATGATGGCGGCGCGCTTGCCGTTCGCGCCCACGGCCTTGGCCCATACGCCCGGCGTCTCGTCCAGCCACTTGCCGCCGTGCTTGATGCGGAAGGTGTAGAACTTGCCGTAAAGCTGCTGCGGTACCGAGGCCGTCCATGTGCCGTTGTCGGCGTGGAACGTCATGGGGAGAGTCTGTACGGGTTTGCCGCCGCGGCCTTCGTCGTATATGTTCACCACGGCATCCTGGGCCTTGGGGCTCCAGAGACGGAACGCCGTGCCTTTGGAATCTACGCTCAGCTCAAGGTCGTCGCCCGAATAGGTGGGCCAGTCTATGAACTGTGCGTCATAAGTGCTGTTGGTCTGCGCCATCATCGGGCCGCCGAGCAAGAGTGCTGTTGTCAAAACTGTGATTTTTTTCATGGGTCTATATAGGTTGCTGACTATTTGTATAACAATTAGAAATCAGTAATTAACAATGTGGGTTTACGGGTCGGCTTTGGTCAGGACTCTGGGCACCAGGTCGCGCTCGGAGGACGCGAACCGCACGCGGTAAGACTGTGCCTGCGGGTCGAAACGCACTATCTCGCCCGTGCCGAAAGCGCGGTGATGCACCTTGGTGCCCGGGGGCCATACGTCAAGGTGCGTCTCGCCAAGTTCCGCGTTGATGCTGTCCACCAGTCGCTTGGTTCCCTCGAACAGGGCCGGGTCGATTATGCCCTCGGTGTTGAGCATGTCGTCGGGAATCTCGGCCAGGAAGCGCGACGGATATTTCATGGCGCCCCCGTCGTTCAGGTATCCTTCCGACTCACAGAGGTACAGCATGGTGCGTGCACGTGTCACGGCCACATACATCAGTCGCCGCTCCTCTTCCTCGCCGTCCTGCCGCCGCTCGCGGATGCTGCGGTGGTTGGGAAACACGCCTTCTGTAAGACCGGTGATGAACACCGTGTCGAATTCCAGTCCCTTGCTCTGGTGGATGGTCATCAGCTTTACGCGCTCGGAATCCACCTGATTGTCGGCATTGGTGTAAAGGGAAATCTCCTGCAGATAGCCGTCCAATGTCATGTCGCCGTCGTCGCGCTGCACGCGTTCGAATTCCTTCATGGCGTTCACCAGCTCGCTCACGTTCTCCAGGCGCTCCTCCTTCTCGTCCAGACGGTACACGTCGGCCAGGCGCGAGTCCACCAACAGCCTGTCGGTCAGTTCCGACACGGGTATGGTCTGAGCCAGTTGCCGTGCCTGGTCTATCAGTGCGATAAAGGCGCGGAGGGCAGGGCGGTCGAACTTGCGTACTCCCTCGGCCACGGCCTGTCGCAAGGCCGTGAACAGCGGGATGCAGCGTTCCTCGGCCATATCGGCCAATGACTTCATGGAGGCGGCGCCGAACTGGCGCGACGGCAGGTTGACTATGCGCATGAATGCCGTGTCGTCGCTGTCCGAAGCCACGACACGCAGATAGCTGATCACATCCTTCACCTCCCGGCGCTCGAAGAATCGTACGCCTCCCCATACGGCGTAGGGTATCTTCAGCTTGAGCAACGCCTGTTCCACCGTGCGGCTCAGGAACGAGCTGCGGAACAGGATGGCGAAGCTGCTGGCCGACGCTCCCTGCTTCATCTCGTCCATGATGGTCTGCGCTATGCTTTCGGCCTCCTCGCGTTCCGACTTGAAATGCCGGTAGGTCACCGGCGTCTCGTTCAGGCGCGCGGTGTACAGGTCCTTGGGTATGCGGTTGCGGTTGTGGGCTATGATGGCGTTGGCCACGTTCAGTATGTCGGGGGTGGACCGGTAGTTGCGGTCCATGATGATGTCCTTGGACGGCTTGAAGTCGACGAACATGCGGGGCTTGGCGCCGCGCCATTCGTAAATGGCCTGGTCCGGATCGCCCACCACGAACAGGTTGCCGTGCTTCTCGGCCAGCATGCGCAGCAGATACCAGTCGTCGCTGGCGCAGTCCTGGGCCTCGTCCACCATGACGTAGTTCAGCTTGTCGGTCCAGTACTCGCGCGCGTCCGGAAAATGGTTCAGGATATAGATGGTGAAATATATCAGGTCGTCGTAGTCCAGGGCGTACTGCTTTAGCTGCAGGCGCAGATAGCGCGCCTGGGCGTCGGGACACACGGACGGGGAGGCGGGAAGAAGATGACGCTGGATATAGGCGTCTATGTCGTAGTTCTTGAATGCAGCCACCTGCGACAGGAAGCGTTCGGCAGTGGTCTTCTTGCGGTCGATGCCGAATTCGTTCATGGCCTGCTTGGCCAGGGTCTTGGCGTCCTCCTCGTCGAGAACGGTAAAGCTCTTGGGATAACCGATGCGGTATATCTCGCGCCGCAGGAACTTGACGCAGAACGAGTGGATGGTGCATACGAAGTCGTTGACGGCGCCCCGGTCCACCAGGCCCGCGATGCGGTGTTTCATCTCCTGCGCGGCCTTGTTGGTGAAGGTGAGCGACAGGATGTTGCCGGGCGCCACTCCAAGTTCGTTGACCAGAAACGCGAACCTGTGGGCTATGACCCGGGTCTTGCCGCTGCCTGCGCCGGCCACGACGCGGACGCGTCCCTCGGACCACTCCACGGCCTCCTGTTGCTTGGGGTTCAATTGTACGGATTCGCGTCTGGACATACGGGATTATGTGACCTTAGAAGGACTTCTGGTGTGTGGGGATGGTCACCACAAGCTGGGCGTCGCCCTCCTTGTGGGGATTGTAGGCTATATTGCATTGCAACAGGAACGCGATGAGACGACAGATGAACAGAACCGAGTCGTCGCTTTTGATCATGGCGTCGATGTCAACGAAATTCTCGAACAGGTTCTGTTCGTTGCCGCGTGTTATCCGGATGCCGTCGTGACGGAATATCAGCTGCATCAGATGCGACTCCGGGATATGCTCCGCTTCCATATATATGTCGCCGGATCTGCTGTGACGCTGCGCATAGTCCAGCATGTGGCTCAGTACATAACACATACACTGCGTGTCGGTGAATATCTTGAAGTCGGGATCCGGATAAGTGACGATCAGATTGGTGGATGGCTGTCTGGAGCCTCCGAACTGATCGACGGTGAGATGCAGGACACGGTTGATGGTGGTGTCTTCCAGATGCAGCTCGCGGTCCTCCTGGCCTATGGCCGACACATACAGCACGTTGGAGAAAATGGAACGCAACATGACGGCCGAGTCCGTCGATGTCCTGAATGTGGACTGCGACACGGCGTCGATAGTGTCGTAATCGGAATACTTCTCGGCCTTCAGGATGTTGCACTGGCGGTCCATTATGGCGGCGAAGCGGTTGATGCGCATCATGTTGTGGCGATAACGCGACCAATAGTAAATCAATATCGCCAGCAGAACCACGAACACTGCTATGAAGATGATGTAGTATGTCGAATTGGCGCGAAGGGTCTTGATCTCGGATTCGACCTTCTCCATGCGCATGCGCTCGTTGTTGGCCTTCAGCTTGTTGACGTCGTAGGCTATCTGCAGTTCCTGATATTTCTGCGACAGGTTTTCCTTGTCGAGGCGATCCATCAGCAGGTTGTAATCGGAGAGTGCGGAAATCAGCGTGGCGCTGTCTCCCGTCTCGCGGGCGGCTGTCTGCAGCATCAGCAGTGTCTGGCGCAGCACGGGAGCCGGCAGGTCGCGCTTCAGGCGTTCCTTAAGCAGGGGCAATGCTTCGGCATAGTGCCCCTTGGCCATGTTGTAGTAGAGGTTGACGTCGCTCATGCCGTTGACGTCGCTCGCCACGTCGCGGCTGACGCCTGCCAGCGACTGTATGGCCCGGTAGCATTTGTCTACCTCGGCGGGTGTCAGTGCCTTGTAGTTGCGCAGCATGCGGCGGTACACCACATACTTCGACTCGCTGTAATCGCGGTATTTGCGGCCTGCATCCGAGTATTTCTTTTCCAGTCCGCCTATTACGTCCAGCAGTTTGCGGTCGGCTTCCACGGCTTTTTTCTCCTGTCCGGCGTCGGTGTATATGTTCGAGGCCTCGCTGTATATCATGTTGCGCAGTGCGTACAGCTTATAGTCCTTGCCGTCCACCATCATCATGAGCGAGTCCATGTAGTTGACCAGCATTTTGGAGCCGGGCACGTTGCGCATATATGCGGTGAGGGTATACAGGTTCAGCAGGCGCTGGGTGGGATTCTGCTTGGCCATAGGGGTGGTGTTGAGCCTGTTGATCAGGTCGGACACCGGGTCGGTGCCATCCTTGATGGGACGGCGAGAGGCGTACGACAGATCCTTTAGCTTTAGGAACAGCAGCGTCTCGTCGCGCTCCTGCGATTTGGGCAATGCGGACACCAGGCTCTGCAGGCGGACAAAGTCGGCTTCCTGCGAATACAGGTTGCTGTTAAGGCGCACCGCGTCGAGCTGGGCGGCCCGGTCGCCGGCATTGCCGGCCACGCGGTATATCTCCTTGCCCGTTCCCAGTCGCTGGGTACGAGGCTGCAGGTCGTATATGTCATACAGTATCTTGACAGAGTCGGCCGATGTCTTGGCCGTGCGCAATTGGTTATGTAGTTTAGGGAGCTCTACGTCAGGGTTATAGCGTGAGGCACCGGCCGCCACGCAGGCGCCCAGCGTCAGTAATGTCGTCAGGAGATGTTTCGTTTTCATAGTTTCGATCGGGATTGAAGTCCTCCCTGTCAAGTGGTTTTATGCTTCTATATCCTACAAATTTACAAAAAAATGTTGAAACGGCAAAACAGAGTCCGCCCATGCCTGTGCGGCAAGGGCGGACTCTGTTTGTCATGTTATCAAGACCGGTCAGCGGCCATTATCTCACCGTGTCATTATCATGGATTATGGAATCGTGACTTTGGAGGTGCGGCGGGTGCCGTCGGACATGGTCTCGATCTTGAGGTATATTCCATTGGCCGGGTTCCTGACAGCCACGCCCTGCAGGTTGTAATACAGGGTGGAGACTATCTCTGCGTTGCCGACCGATATGCCTTCGATGCCTGAGATTTCGCAGTCGTGGTATTCCATGGCCGCGGTCTTGATGCAGTTTACGGACTCGCCAAGATTGTCCACCAGTATGGCCACGCCCTGAATGGTCGCGCCGGGGTTGATGATATACTCGCCCTTGATGTTCTTCACATCATCCATGTTGACGGTCCAGTCGTAAGTTATGGTCTCGCCGGCCTTGATGGTTGCGGGGATGGAATTGTCCTCGCCTCCGGCGTTGGGGCAATACACCACCACATCGTTGAACGTGAGGTCGGCTACCCATTCGTCGCCTTTAAGGAACAGATCCCACAGAGGCGAGTCCACGCCGTAACCTTCCGATTTACCGCTATAGTAGTTGTGCTGCTTCCATTTCGGGTTCTTCAGCCCGTTGGCGGTGAGTCCGAAAGCCAATTTGTAATTGGCGTTGTCCATATCCATCACGAATGTCACCTTGGCCGTGACGGTGGCCGAAGTATGGGCCTCGTCGTTCCATCTGAAGTCGGCCTCTATGGCCGCGGGACTTCTGAGCGCGGCATACTTCTCCCATTGGAAAGGAAGGTCGCCGGGATGCATTCCCACGGCGCGGTTGATGTCGGAATAGGGGTATGACGATACGGGCACGGGCAGCTTGCGGTCGGGTACGCACGTCATCATGCCGGCCTCGTATTCCGAACAGTGATAGGCCATGCCCACGAACATGTCGCCGTATTTCTCAGCCAGATATTCCATGGCTACGTATCCGGCCGGGCACGCGCCGCATCCCAGACCTGTGAATTCCTCCACGAGCGGGCGTGTGACGGGTATCAGCGGCCATACGTTCATCATAGCCTCGCCTTCGCGCATCGGATCCGTATTCGGCTTGCCGTTGGAAGTCTCAAGCTTCACCTTGAAGGGGAACTTGCCAATGGTCTCTACCGGTCCGACAAGGAGATTGACGGTGGCTTTGGCGCCGTCGACGGCTATCGGTTCGGACAGGTGCAGCGAGCCGGTGTTGCTGTAGTCGCCGATGCTGTACGAGAATGTGATGTCCTGCAGCGGAGCCTCGCCGTGATTGATCAGAGTGACCGGTACATCGCAGACTTCGCCGGCCTTGACGTAGCTTTCGGCCGGAAGCTCGATAGCCGCGTCGTCAGGGCCGAAATCCATGTCCAGCGTCACGATCATATCGCTCACGCCGTTAAGGGCCGCTCCCTGGTCAAACCACTCCGGATGCTTCTTGCTGCTGCGCGCCCACAGTCCGTATGCTGGCGTGTCGGAAGTTTTTACGTAGGCGATGGGGGAGCCGGGATAGGAGCCCGGACTTGCCTTAAGCGACGTGATATCGAACGAATATCCCACCCATACCCCCGCGTCGGTGATGGTGTACGGGGTGGGGAAGGTTACGTTCAGAACGAGCTGACCGTCGATCTCGCCGGGCACGGTGGTGATGTCGGGAGCGTTGACGCCGTCGGTCACCTTCAGCTCGGTGGACAGCCACCCGGTAACATTGTCGACGGCATCTTCCTTAACAGGAAGGTCTACCTTGAAGCCCGTGACGCGGCTGCCCGCATATTGCGGGTCGGCGATCCGTATGGCCACATCATATCGTTCCTTGAAGTTGTAGCCGTATACGGTGGCGGCCTAACGGTCGGTGTTGTACGTGAATTCAATCTCGTCGGCCGCGGCGGTAAGCGTACCGCCTATGATTCCGGCGATCAGAAGACTGGTAAATTTTCTTGTCATATATCTGTGTTGTTGTTATTGCGTTAGGATGATGACCGGGTTGTGCTGACAAAATTAATTATAAATCGGTGTCTGCTTGCAAATTAAATGTTAAAAGATATTAAATTGTATCAAATCGGACACATTTCTGTTATGCGGAAATGAAAAAACGCTGTATTTTTGCGGAATAAAAAAAGTCATAAGTCATAGTGATGAGAGACGAGGTAAGTCATAAGTCATAGTGACGAGTGATGAAGTAAGACAACCTAATTGATACAACCATGAAAGGAAACTGGAAAGGAATCGTGACAAGGATGGCGTGCGGACTCGCAGGACTCGGAGTCGTGAGCTGCGCGGGCAACGCATGGGCCGCCGAAGTGAGTCCCGCTCTGTCGGGTTCGGCACTGAAGAAGGGAAACATAACGCGTGTGGAGCCGCCGTGCTGGTGGACCGGGATGGCCAACGACACGCTGCAGCTGATGATAACCGGACCCGGCATCGGCGACGCCGAGTTCTCCACCCGCTATCCCGGTGTGGAGATACTGCGCCAGTTCAAGTTGGACAGCCCCAACTACAAGTTCGTATATCTTAAGATAGCGCGTGACACACAGGCCGGGAACGTGAAGTTTGACGTGACCCGCGACGGTAAGCGCAGCGAACTGAGCTATCCGTTGCTGGCCCGTACGCGTAAGGCCGGGGACTATAAGGGCTTTGATTCATCGGATGTGCTATATCTCCTGATGCCCGACCGCTTCGCCCGTGTCGAGCCCACCTCCAAAGCTAAGAAGAACGCCGGCAACGGCCTGGAATATGATCCTGCCATTGACCGCAACGACCCCAACGGACGTCACGGAGGCAACATAGCCGGAATCAGAAGCCGTCTCGGATACCTCGACACGTTGGGCGTCACCGCGCTGTGGATGACGCCGGTGCTGGAGAACGATATGCCCGGTGGCTCATACCACGGTTATGCAACCACCGACTATTACCGCGTCGACCCGCGTTTCGGCACAAACACCGAGTGGAACAATCTGATCGAATCCGCGCATGACATGGGGCTTAAGGTGGTGATGGACATGATATTCAACCACACCGGCGTGAACCATCCCTGGATGAAGGACATGCCCTCGGCCGACTGGTACAACCATCCCGACGGCAAGACGCTTACCAACTTCCGCCTCACCACGGCCCACGATCCGTACGTGTCGGACTATGACAAGGACAAGACTGTGAACGGATGGTTTGTGTCGGCGATGCCCGACCTGAACCAGCGCAACCCGGAGGTGATGAAGTATCTGATCCAGAACTCCATCTGGTGGATAGAGAACAGCAAGATAGACGGTATCCGCATGGACACGTATCCTTACGCCGACATGCACGGCATGTCGCAGTGGGGCGCCGACGTGCTGCGCGAGTATCCCAATTTCAACATAGTGGGCGAGTGCTGGTATTCCAACGAGGCCGGTTCGGCATTCTGGCAGAAGGACAACAAGCTCAATCCCGAGCAGACCAATCTCCCGACTGTCATGGACTTCTGGGCCATACTCAACGGCCGCAAGGCATTCTATTCCGACACCGACCCCTGGCACGGGCTCAACGAAGTGTACGACCATTTGGCACAGGATTTCTTGTATGCCGATCCGCAGCATGTGCTCACGTTCCTGGACAATCATGACTCCGACCGCTTCCTGGAGAAGATGCCCGCGGATTCCAAGGAACTCGGTCCCTGGAAGCAGGCCATGGCGTGGCTGCTGACCACGCGCGGAATTCCGCAGATATATTACGGTTCGGAGCTGCTGATGAACGGTTCCAAAGAGGGTTCGGACGGCTACATCCGTCTCGATATGCCCGGCGGATTCCCCGGCGACAAGACCGACGCGTTCACCGCCGAGGGACGCACCGCGCTGCAGAACGAGGCGTACGATTTCCTCCGTAACGTGCTGCAATGGCGCCGAAACGAAGGAAATGATGTAATTTCCAAGGGTTCGCTTAAACATTTTATGCCTCAAAACGGTATATATGCATATCAGCGTCGTCTCGGAGACAAGGAAGTGGTGGTGCTGCTCAACGGCAAGGACACTCCCAACGAGGTGACGATGGAGCGTACGCTCGAGGTATTGCCGTACGGAACGGTCAGACACGATGTGGTGTCGGGACGGGATGTCACGATTGAGCCGACCATGACATTCGCGCCGCGTCAGGTGATGATTCTGACCAACAAATAGGCTGTTCGGGCTGAACGGCCTTACATAATGGCTGTTTTCGGGCGTCGTCTCCGGTGAATACGAAAAGGGGAAGACGTGAAAAACATAACGAACATATTGCGAAGGGTGCCGGTACCGGTCATCGTCGTCACGGCGTCCGTGGCGGTGGGAGTAGGAGCCGGTGCCCTTGCTGAGTTATTGAAGTGGCTCATGACGATGCTGTGGCGACTGTTCGCGCACGGCATCAAGCCCGACCGCTCGCTTAACTGGCTTCTTCTGGCGCTTCCCGTAGCCGGCATTCTGCTCACCATGATAATCCAGCGTTATGTGCTGAAGCGCGATCTGTCGTGCGGGTCGGCCAAGCTGATCAAAAAGCTCCATGGCCGCGGCAGCGACTATAATATACCGGTTTCCGATTCCGTGTGGTCCATAATTCTTTGTTCCCTTACTGTCGGCTTCGGCGCCTCGGCCGGCTCGGAAGGCCCTACGGCCCTTAGCGGCGGAGCGTTGGCAAGCGGCATAGGGCGTAAATGCGGATTGCAGGCACGGTATCTGCGTATGCTGGTGGCCATCGGAGGCGGAGCGGGCATCGCCGCCATATTCAAGGCTCCCGTGGGCGGTATGCTCTATGTGATGGAGGTGCTGGAGATTGAATTCGGCGCCTTGGCCATGTTCGCCCTGGTGTTGGGATGTCTCACAGCCTCGGTCACATCCATGCTGATCAGCGGCACACCCTTCGACGTCTCGTTCCATATCACGTTTCCCGACAACGCCGACATCGGATGGATCATGCTGTTAGGTGTGTTCTTAGGTTTCTATTCCTTATGGTACGTATGGACGCGCAACAAGGTCTGCGCCCTGCTGGACATGATGAAGAATCCCTGGGGCAAGGCATTGCTGACAGGCGTGGCCATGTCGTGGTGTGTGTTACTGGTTCCGGCACTGTTCGGCGAGGGCGACAGCGAGATGGTCAGTATGATACGCGGAGACTTCCCGACGCTGATGCAGCAGGGAGTGTTCGCCACCCATCATGCCGCCGGCACGATGTTTTTCCTGGCGCTTACGTTTATTCTGCTCGTGAAGGGCATACTGGTTGCCGCGGCCAACAACGGCGGCGGCGTGGCCGGCGAGATGGTGCCCGCCATGTTTATCGGCGCTGTGGCCGGCAGCCTGTTCGCCCACGGCATCAACCAGATGTTCGGCACGGAGATACCGGTGTGGTACATGTCGCTGGCGGCTATGGGCGCCATGTTGGGATGCAGCACGCACGCCCCGCTGATGTCCGTGTTTATTTTGGCCGAGATGACCAATTCGCTGCGCTACATGCCAGCCTACGTGATATGCGCCCTGATCAGCTATATTGTGATGAAATACCTGAATCCCCGTTCCCTTTGGTTCAACACCGGCCACGACGACCTCGCCGCCCTCCGGTCCCGCCTCCGCCACACCCCGCCCAAAAAATAGCGACGCCGATAGTGGCACCGATAGTGTCGCCGATAATGGCTCCGATAGTGTCGCATGCTCTCCGAGCCGCGCAACTGGAATGACGACGTCCACGTCGTCAACATGCAGGCGGTGGGGACACCGCCTTTCCAGTCGCCGACAATTGCAGGGTCTGTCGGAGATAATTGTGGGGTCAGTCGGCGACGGAGGTGATGTCGCGGCCGGAGAGGCGGTAGGTGGCCTGGCGCAGATAGGCGCCGAGGGCTTCGTAGTCCTTGCCGAATTCGGCCTGTTTCTCGACGCTGACGGGTTCGCCGATGGTGACGCGCATGGGTTTCTCGCGTTTCTTGAACAGCTCGCGGGCCAGACAGGCGGTGCGCAGCAGGATGCTGTGATGGCCCAGCCAGTTGAAGAACCTGGAATTGGTGCCGTGGAAATAAATGGGAATCACGGGTACTTTCGATTTCATTATGATCTGCAGGACGGCGGGTTGCCACGGGCGGTCGACTATGATTCCCTCCTTGTCGGTCTTGCCGATTGCGCCGGCGGGGAAGAATCCTACGGGTTCGCCCGCTTTAAGCATCGACAGCGCCTCGCGGATTCCGTTGACCGATACGCGCCGGCGGTCCGGTTTGTCGGAGGCGGCCTGGTCTACGGCTATGAAGTTGGGGCGCATGGCCGACAGCTGGTTGAGGATCATATTGACCATAACCTTGAACCTGGGACGCACCCGGGTGATGATGTATATCAGGGCGATGCCGTCGATCGAGCCGAACGGATGGTTGCTCACGGTGATGAAGGCGCCTTTCTTGAACCGGTCCAGCACTTCGGCGTTGTCTACCTGAAGCGGAATCTTGAATTCATCGACCATAAGGTGCTTCACAAACTCCGGTCCCGGTGTCTGGCACCATTTGGAGTGCACGCGGTTCACCTCGTCGATCTGAAGGAGGTGCATCAGCCGCTTTACGAGCCACCTGAATTTCCTTGATGCCGGAACAACCTCGGCCACATCGGCGGGGGTAATCACTTCGGGGCGCACTTCGATGTCGGGGTATTCATCGAAGACATATACGCGTTCCCCCTTGCTATTTAATTTTGTCTGCATTCTTAATTCTTCCTTCTATGCCCAGACGGTCTGCGAGTCTGATAATATATGCGTCGATGGGATTGCGCTTGAAAACGAAATTGCGCTGCAGCAGGAAATTCCACATTATCGACACCACCAGCGAGACGAACAGGCGAGCCGTCAGGAATATGGAGTCCTGGCCGAGTCCGATGGTGTGGGTAAGCCAGTGCCAGTCGTCAATCAGATAATAGATGAACTGGGTGCCGAAACTGTTCAGCAGCAGCGAGCCGACCCATACGAACATGAACTTCACTATCACCGGACGCCATTCGAGGCCTTCGGAATGGAACGTGAAGCGATAGTTGATGATACAGTTGAAGATGCCGCCCACCAGGGCTCCGAGTGCTGTGGAAAGCCAGGGAGTCAGGTTGCAGAACGCGAACAGCACGAACGAGACAATCATGTCGATCCAGCCGCATATCTGGGAGGACGCTCCTGAACGCAGAAGTGTGAATATGAAGCCGTTGTCGTGTACAAGGTTGTATCTGAACTTCCTCAACCCGGGCCTTGTCATAATGAATGTGATTGGTATTATTTATCCTGCTTGCGGAATTTCTTGGGAGGATCCTGCTTGGCAAGCATCCTGAGGTCTCTTGCCAGGGAGAAGATGTAGATCAGGAAAAGGATTACGGCTACGATGGCGCCGACGCAATCGAACACTGTCCAGGGCTCGTTGAATACAGTCACCGTCACATCGGGCCAGGGATTGAAGATATACAGGGTGAATACGGCTATGATTATCAGTCGTGCTTCGGTGGGTCCCATGCTGGCGTATGTGAGCCGGAACTTGTCCATCACTATCGTGGACAGGTATGTGTAGATCGACATGCAGAGGTAGCCCGCCAGAATGAACATGGCTATGGACAGCTGCATCATAGGGCTGAGACCCAGGCCGATACAGAACAGGCACGTGGTGAGGGCGTCGAGCGAATGGTCGATGAAGAAGCCGTACTTGGGACGCTGTGTCTCGCGCACGCGGGCCAGCGTGCCGTCGAGACTGTCGCCATACCAGTTCAGCACCAGCGACAGCGACGCCAGCCACAGGTAATTCACATTATAATTCGCCAGCCAGCAGAACAGGGCGTAAAGCACTGCGGCTGCGACTCCGAAATAAGTCAGAAAATCAGACGTCACCCATGCCGGCTGTCTTTTTGCCAGCCACACAAGCAGTTTCTTTTCCCCGCTGTTTAACAGCGAGGTCTGAAGCCGATTTGAATTTTCTTTTCCCATCTTTAGGTAGATTAAGGCCATGATGTCACGTTGCCGTCCCCTCTCGAGACCGGCCCATGCCTGAAAATTATTCTATTTGAAACGCAAATTTAACAAATTGGCCTGAATCTTGCAATAATCCCGCCAAAATTAAGCCGCACAATCTCAGAAGCGGAGGTAGAAGGCGACGGGGTCGAAACGGACGGTGAAGGGGGATGAGCGTCTGGAGGCGCGCGAGAGTTCGTAATGGAACGAGCGCTGGGTGTCCCACGACTTGATGTCGCATTTGCGGGTCTCGCCGGCCGGGATGTGGCAGGCTAATTTCACGTAGCGCTTGTGCAGCTGTCGGCCGTCGGGCGTCAGATATTCTATATACAGGCTTACGCCCGACATGGTGCGGTCGGTGCGGTTGGTGATGAAGAAAGATTCCATCGGCGACGACCCCGGTTTGTCGAACCCGCTGAACGCAATCTGCGAGATAGTGTAGCCGTTGTTGCAGTCCTCGCATTGCGACGCCACCATGAACGACCCGCGCTTCATGGTCTGCTCCGTGTCCGGTTTGGCCACTCCCGTGTCCGGTTTCATGGTCTGTTCAGTGTCTGTTTTTTTGTTCCCGGCTTTGAGCTTCAGCGAAATCTTCCGCGCTGCGCCCGGAGCGGCGGCCAGACTCAGCACCAGCAGGAGAGAGGCAATCCTTTTCATAGATACACAGGTTCAAGTATCTTGCTGCCGTAAGGCACGGGATACACCTTGACCATGCCCTGCTTTATCTCTGCCTGCGGGTCGGAGATGTTGAAGCGGAACATACGCCAGAATCGAGGCAGCAGATACATCACGCGGGGCTTGAACGAGAATTTCTGCGGCTCGAACGTCAGCGACGCCTCGTTGTCCGCAAGTTTTGCGGCGCATCTGGAGGGATTTGTCAGCACGCCCTTCACCACATTGCGGCATATAGACATGGAATAGCTGCCGGCCACGGCCGTAGGCTCCACGTGGCCGATTACGTCGCCGGGCGTGAGCCGGCAGTCGGGGCTGGAGAGCACGATGATGTCGCAGTCCTTGTCCGGCTGGCGGCGCTTGATCAGCACGCGGGTATGGTCCTCCGGAAATTCCCAGATTCCCTCTACGCGCGTCAGCGTGGCGTCGTCGCAGTATTCGCGCGCCTTTCCCTCGTCGGCTATCACCGCGCCCCACGCCGAGGCGCAGGCCGTGGCAAGCATCAGGATGTATGCCGCTGATCTTTTCATTTGGTGGAGAATGTGTATGACAGTCCCACGCTGAGTATCTCCTTCAGCATCCACTTCTTCCACTTGCGGTCAATGCCGGAGTCGGTAGCCGTGTCGTAGCGGAAATAGAAATAGAGCTGTGTGGAGAAGTACTTGCTGAACTGGAAATTGAGCGTGTTCTCCCAGTCGCCCACAAAGTTCTTGTAGTCGGTGAAGAGGAACAGACGGCTGCTGTAGCTGATGTTCTCGCGGAACGCGCACTTGAAGTTCAGTTCGGCGTTGCTACCATACTCGTGCAGCGTGCGCTGGTCGGGCTTCATGCCGAGCGAGGCATGGTCTATCTTGTCGTCAAGACATGTCTTGAGGTTGTATGACAGCGGAGCGATCGAGGCCGAGAAACTGAGCTTCTTGTTCGGTTTCTCGTAGTTGTAGGTCATACCGAGACCGACGTTGAGCGTTCCGGGACTCAGGAACGATGCCGTGCGTGTCTCGGAATTGGAGGCATAACTGTTGAGGAACTGCGTCTTGAACAGACCCGTCAGCGAGTAGTACCACCGGTTGGCGGCCTTGTAACCGAACTTGAGGTTGTACTGGAACAGTTCCTGCGAGATGGCGTATTTGTGGAACTGGTCCTCGTGGGTCGACGTGATGGCCAGCTTATAGTTGACGGTGCTTTGGAACATCACTCTGGGATTGTACACCGGATTGAGCTGCACGTCCCACAGGAAATTGCCGAAGAACGCCAGGTAGTCGTTGCCGCCCTGGTACCAGTTGTGCGATATGTAAGCCTGCGACAGCTGCAGCGCGATGTTGAAGTTGTGCAGCCAGTTGATGTGCTTTTCGGGACCTTTGCGCGAGATTTCCACCTCGTCGATGTCCACCTGCGGCAGGTTCATGCCCCGGATGTATGCTATGAACGAATGGTCCTCCTCGGGCAGCGACGGCGGCACGGGCAGGTCCCACACGGCATACTGTATGTAGTGCGGCTGTTTCACCATCAGGCCGTACATGAAGTCGTCGGCTATGCTGCGCTCGCGTATCACGTCGCGCAGCCAGTCGGAGCTGTTCAGCTCGTACGGATGGTCGAAGTCGAACTGCTCCTCGGGGGCCTGATACGACGGTATGGCGTCGCCCAAGTCCAGTTCGGCGACGGTCACGGTGTCCGGCTGTGCCTTATAATCGTCGGGTATTTTCACACCCGCCTTTATAAGACGTTCGCGAATCTCCGCCTCCTCGCGGGCGCGTATGGAATCCTCGGCCGCGCGCCACATCGAGGGCGTGGCTTGAGGCACCGTGTCGGGCAGCCATTGCCGCGACAGACTGCGATAGCCGGGAAATACCCACGGCAATGCCAGCTTGCTGACCGAGGCGCCCTGCGTCAGCAGCCCTGCCACGGCTGTCAGTATGGAGACTATAAATATGCGTTTCATGTCAGGTCGGTTAGAAGAAGTTGAATAGGTGGAAAGAGTTTATAATGTTAAGAATTTCAGAGTTCAGTTCGGAGCGGATAGCTTTTTATCGTAGTCCGGACTGTTGATCAGGCGGTAGGCCTCCTTGAATATCGGGTCGTACTGGTTGTAGACCTTGAAATACGTCGGATTGTCGTATATGTCGCGGCCTATCAGTCCCTTCAATACGGTAGTGAACAGTTTTCTGCTCTGCTCGGCCTCCTTGGGGTCGGGCTTGACACCATCCTTTTCGGCCATGGCGTACAGCTCGTCAAGCATATCGTCCGTCACCTGGAAACCGGTGATGAACTGCGTGTCGTCGGGGTACATCTTCTTGATCCGGTCGCGGTGCGTGTCCACGTAACGGATGCAATACTTGTTGATGTCGCCCTTGGCCATGACGTCGCGGTAATACTTGGTGTAGTCGGTCGTGTCGAGCGGCACGAACACGTCGGGGCTGATGCCTCCGCCGCCGTAGATGGGTCGGTTCAGGCGCAGCGTGTTGACGCGCAGCGAGTCCACATACTTGATGCTGTCCTGGTGCATCAGCTCGCCCGAGCTGAGACGGTCCAGTATGTCGTGGGCGTATTTCGACTGGTTGCCCTTGTCGTACGGTTTCTGTATGTCACGTCCCGAGGGGGTGTAGTAGTGGGCCACCGTCAGGCGCATCATCGAGCCGTCGGGGAAGGGGAACGGACGCTGCACCAGTCCCTTGCCGAACGTGCGGCGACCTACTATCAGGCCGCGGTCCCAGTCCTGGATGGCGCCGGACGTTATCTCGGAAGCCGATGCGGAATACTGGTTCACCATTACGACTAAGCGCCCCTTGTCGAACAGCGGTTTGGTGCCGTGAGGCTCGCTCAGATGGTCGTAACGGGCCGAGGCGCGTCCTTCTGTGTAGACGGTCAGCTTGCCGGGACTCAGCAACTCACCTAATATGTCGGTAGCTGCATTCAGGTAACCGCCGCCGTTGTCGGTCAGGTCAAGAATCAGCTGCTGCATTCCCTGTTTCTTCAGCTTGGCCAGTGCTTCCTCCACCTCCTGACGGGTGTCGGCGGCAAACTTGTTGATGCGCAGGTAGCCGGTCTTCTTGTCTACCATATAGGCGGCGTCGACGCTGTAGATGGGAATCTGGTCGCGCGTTATGGTGAAGGCGATGGTGTCGGGACGCGCGCCGGTGCCGCGGCGCAACACCTTGACGTCGACCGTGGTGCCTTTCGGACCGCGCAGCATCTTCATGATGCGTGAATTCTTGGTGTTGTTGCCGGCGATGTTGGTGTCGTTCACGGTAATGATGCGGTCGCCTGCCAGCAGTCCCACGCGCTCGCTCGGACCTCCGGCAATGGTCTGTATCACATAGAGCGTGTCCGAACTCATGTTGAAGCTGATGCCGATGCCGCTGAAGTTGCCCTCCAACGGTTCGTTCAGTTCGCGCGTCTCCTCGGCGTTGCTGTAGGCCGAGTGGGGGTCGAGTTTGTCGAGCATGCCGCGGATGGCGTCTTCCACCAGCTTGTCTTCGTTGACGGTGTCGACGTAGAACTGGCTTATCACGGCCTCGGCCACGCGCAGCTTCTGGTTAGACGACACCTGGGCGCTGAGCAGTCCCGCTCCGCACAGGGCGCCGACACATATAATGGCGAGTAGTAATTTCTTCATATCGTATGCAAATAACAGGGTTCTATTTTGTGTGGGAGGGTGTGCTGCCCGAGGGGAGCAGCTCCGAAACGTTGTGGCCGAAACGCTCTAATTCGCGTGCCGTCGAGCTTGAAATCCAGGCTAACTCAGGCAGCGCGGGGAGCAATACTGTCTCGATGCCAAACAGGCGCCGGTTGGTGTCGGCCATGTTCATCTCGTATTCGAAATCGGCGGTGTTGCGCACCCCTCTAAGTATAAACGCACAACCCAGCCTTTTGGCCAACTCTCCTGTCAATTCCGAGTACGTGACCACGTCTATCCTCGGGTCGCCGGCATACAGGTCACGTATCGCCCGGACGCGGCTTTCGGTGTCGGCGTCCTTCTTTTCGATGTTGATGCCAATGGCTATGGTCACGCCGTCGCACATCGACAGCGCGCGTGTCACCAGCGACTCGTGGCCACGGGTGAAAGGATTGAAACTGCCCGGAAACAGGGCGATGCGCCGGCCGGTGGCGTCAGATTTCGGAATCATCTTCTATCACAAGATTGTTGATGATGAATTGCTGGCGTTCCGGCGTGTTCTTGCCCATGTAGAACTTCAGCAGCTGGTCGTAGGCGTCCTCGCGTTTCAGCTTCACCTGGTCCAGGCGCATGTCCGGCCCGATGAATTCCGCAAACTCGGTGTCGTTGATCTCGCCGAGTCCCTTGAATCGCGTTATCTCCGAATACTGGCCGAACTTGCTTATGGCGTTTTCGCGCTCCTCGTCGGTGTAGCAGTAGTAGGTATCCTTCTCCTTGTCGGTGTTCTCCTCCGCGTTGGCTTTGCGCACCTTGGGCTTGCCGTTCTTGCGGCGTGCCGAACGTTTGTCACGCACACGGAACAGGGGCGTCTGCAGGATGTAGACGTGTCCTTTCTTCACCAGGTCGGGAAACAGCTGCAGAAAGAATGTGATGACCAGCAGGCGTATGTGCATTCCGTCCACATCGGCATCGGTGGCTATTATCACCTTGTTGTAGCGCAGGCCGTCAATGCCGTCCTCGATGTTGAGCGCGGCCTGCAGCAGGTTGAACTCGTCGTTCTTGTACACCACCTCCTGCGTCATGCCGTATGAGTTCAGCGGCTTGCCCCGCAGCGAGAACACAGCCTGAGTCTCGGCGTTGCGCACCTTGGTGATGGTGCCCGACGCGGAGTCGCCCTCGGTGATGAATATCGCCGACTCGTCGCGGCGGTCCTCCTTGGCGTTGGCCTTCAGCGGATCGTTGTAGTGTATGCGGCAGTCGCGCAGCTTGGGATTGTGCAGCGACACCTTCTTTGCCTTCTCGCGCGCCAACTTCGCCACGCCTGACATGGCTTTGCGTTCCTTCTCGCTGGCGGCTATCTTGGCCAGCATCGTCTCGGCGTCCGCGGTGTGCTTGTGCAGATAGTCGTCCAGCTCCTTCTTGATGAAGTCGCCCACGAACTTGTTGACTGTCAAAGTGGAATCAGGCGCCACTTCTTTCGAGCCCAGTTTGGTCTTGGTCTGGCTTTCAAATACAGGCTCCTGAATCCTGACGGACACTGCGGCCACCATGCCGTTGCGTATGTCGGAAAACTCGTAATTCTTGCCGCTGAATTCCTTGATGGTGCGGGTCACGTGCTCGCGGAAGGCCGACAGGTGCGTGCCGCCCTGCGTGGTGTGCTGGCCGTTGACGAAGCTGTAGTATTCCTCGCCGTTCTGGTTGGTGTGTGTCAGCACCACCTCGATGTCGTCGCCTTTCAGGTGGATGATGGGGTAGAGGGGTTCGGAGGTCATGTTCTCGCGCAGCAGGTCCAGCAAGCCGTGGCGGCTCTGGTACTTCTTGCCGTTGAACATCAGTTGCAGCCCCACGTTCAGGTAGGTGTAGTTGTTCACCATCATCTCGATGGTCTCCGGATTGAACCTGTAGCCTTTGAACAGGTCGTCGTCCGGGGTGAACTGCACTAAGGTGCCGTTGGGTTCGTCGGTGTGTGTGGGAGGTGTCTGCGACACCAGGTCGCCACGGTCGAACAGCACCGTAACCTTCTGGCCGTCGCGCACCGATTCCACGCGGCATGTGCGCGACAGTGCGTTCACGGCCTTCAGACCCACGCCGTTCAGACCGACGGATTTCTTGAAGTTCTTGTCGTCGAACTTACCGCCGGTGTTGATCTCGCTGGCCACTTCCTTCACCTTGCCCAACGGGATGCCACGCCCATAGTCGCGCACGGTCACGGTGCCCTCATCGGTCAGCGTGATGTCGATGCGGCTGCCCGCCTTCATGTTGAACTCGTCCACTGAGTTGTCCAGCACCTCTTTCATCAGGACGTAGATACCGTCCTCCGGATGCGAGCCGTCGCCCAACTTACCGATGTACATACCGGGACGGCGGCGTATGTGCTCGTTCCATTTCAGTGTCTGGATGGCGTCGTCGGTATATCCTCCCGCATCCGACGACACGCCGACTTCCGGCGTGTCCTGCTCCGGTGTCTGTGCCTGAGGTTGTTCTTCCTCTGTCTGTGGTATATTTGCGCTGAAAAGATCTTCTGTCATGACAGCTACAAAATTACAAAAAATCTGTCATAAAATCAAAAAAGGCCCGGTTCAAGTCCGAACCGGGCCGGTATGGCGTAAAGAAAAAATGTTACATTTATTTGCGGCGGCGGCGCACGGAGCGCTCGGCGTTCGAGGCGGGACCGTTGCTCGTGGATTTCGGCTTAACGGTCTTGGGCTTTCTTGCGGTGCCGCGCTTGCGCGTACTCTTGCGGGCGGTGGTCACCTTCTTGGTCTCCCTGGCGGTGGCTACGGTGCGCTCGGGGATGGTGTCGCCGGCTGCCAGGGCCTTGGCCACTTCCTCCTCATGCTCTTTCTGAGCCAGGTATTCCTCACGGGTCGGTACCCACAGGTCCTTGCCGTAGTTCTTCAACCGGTTGTCGATGCTGTCCTGGGCGCGGGCCAGGTCGTCGGGATCGGGATACATCTGCATCATCGACTGGTTGCGCAGGTTCTTGGTCTTGTATATCTCGCCGTCGTACATGCCGAGGTTGAAGTAGTCGTCCAGGCTGTATTGGGGCAGATTGTTGTCGTCGGTCAGGAACACGTACTGCTGTGCCAGCCAGGGACGCAGCTGGTCGTACTTCACCCAGAACATCGGGTACTTGGCCTCGCCTCCGAAGTCGCCGGTGCGGTTCAGCACTGGGCAGATGGCCTCCACGCGGGTACGCATACGGTGCGTGCGCTTGTCGAACTCCCATTTCTCGATGATGTAGTAGTTCAGCACCTGGGTGGTGGGTACGTCGGCCTCCTCGATCACATAGTTGGGGTTACGGTCGGAATGCCCTTTGCCGGTGGTGTAGTATATGCCGAAACGGTCAAGCATGTCGTTCACCTTCAGCTGATACTTTTCGGTGAACACCTCGCGGCCGTCCAGATACTCGTATGCCGGCACCTTGCCCGACACCACCAGCTCAAGGATGGTGCGGAACAGGTTCTTCTGTCCGTCGATTATATCCTCGGGGAAGTACAGGGGCGTGTTCTGGTCCTTCGACAGGTCGATCTGGCGATATATCTCGCGCATGTACTGCAGGTCGGCGTCGTGGGGTTCCTTGACGGTGTAGAAGTCCTGCATGCGCTCGGTGACGCCGGGCCGGGTATTCTCCTGATTGCGTTTCTCTTTGGGCGAGCGACGGCGCACCGTGCCGGCATTCTCCACCTGGGCTATCGCCCCGGCGGCTGCCAGACCCACAAGACCGGTCAATAATATTTTACGATACAGTTTCATAAATGTACGTTGTATTGCGTGCTACGGGTGGTTCGGAACCATGCCTCAGTTCAGGGCCACCTCCATAGGCGAGATGTCGCGTGTTATGCCGTCGGGGCCTTTGGCCTTGACGTTGGTGATAAAGAATGACTTGCCGGGTTTCAACCGCTTGAACTGCTCGCGCTGGCGCGCGGAGAAGCGGCTGCCGTCCGACACTTCGGGGATGAAGTTGCCCATCTGGTCGACGAACGCGGTGGTGAACGACACCACGGAGTATGTCACGTTCAGTATGTCGTCGTCGATGGCGGCTCCCAGTCCCTCGGCTCCCATCAGCATGGCCTTGGATATGCGTCGGGGGCTGCCCTTGTAGTGTACTGTGTTGCCGTCGGCACCCTTGACGGGGAGGTAGACGGTAGGGTCGGGCAGCTTGCGCACGCGAAACGTCATGGAGCCTACCTGCTGCGTGCGACCTTCCAGCTGGGCCGATACAGAGATCACGGCCTCGGTGCCTACCTTGCCGGGATGCGCTATCCAGGTGTCGCCATTGCGGGTCAGCGTACCGTTGGTCATGGTGGCGTTCACGGCGTTCATCGGGATGCCCGGCACCGAGATGGATATCGGGTTGTTGATGCCGGCGTACAGCACGTTCATCATCGTGGGCGATATGGTGGCCATAGGCTCTATCACCGTGTACGATGACTTGAAGGGGCGCTTGTCGACGCTGCCGTCGCCCCGTGCAACCTCGATGTATCCCGAATAGTCGTGCGTTCCGACGGCCCCGGGCACGAACTCATAGAGTCCGTCGGGGTTGGTCAGGCGCGAACCGTTCACGTATATGGTGGGGCGCTGGGTGGTGTCGATGGCAGCCAATACGATGTTGGCCGAATACTTTCCGCCGCGTATTATCATGTTTGAGTTGGGTATGACGTAAGCGTTCAGTTCGTTTACGCGCACGTCGCCTATGTCCACGCTGGTGATGAGCGACGACAGAGCCTCGGACTCAGCCTGACGAATGTCGTTCTGCAGCTTGGTCAGCATGGTCACGGCCGCCACGGCCGGCATGTTCTCGAACATGCGCTGTTCCCAGGGCAGGGGCGTCACCGAGCCGGGAGCCGGGCTGTCCTTGGTGGCCAGCATGTCGGACACGGACTTACGTTTGGCCGGGTCGGCTATCATGGCCGTCACCACCTTGGAGTATTCGCCAAGTGCGGCGCGCAGCTTGCGTCCCTCCATCGAGGCGGGATTCAGCATCGTCACCGACGCGGCCTCCAGGTCGTCGTTGTTCACGATGTTATGGTAGTCGCCGTTCTCGCCGTCGGCTTTTTTTGCAATCTGTGTCTTGTACTGCTCCAGCATGTCGTAGAGGCGCACCGACTCGTCGCGCAGTTTCTGTCCGCGCTCCCAGGCAGCCCCGGCTTTCGTCGGGTTCTTGGCATACAGCCCCTCCAGGTATTCGAACTGCACCTTGTTGCGCGCCGACATATTGACATTGGTACGGTCAATGCCCTCCTGCACCTGGCTGAACCCGTTAAGCACATCGCTCGACACGTTGAGGGCCAGCATGGCCGTCAACACGATGTACATCAGGTTGATCATTCGTTGACGCGGCGACATCCGCGCCACATTGTTTCCTCCGCCTGCCATCTGCTATCTTTTTACTGACGGTCCATCGACTCGTTGAAGGGGTTTGTACCGGCCATCGAGCCGCCCATCATGGGATTCTGCATATTGATGGTCATTGCGGTGATCATCTTCTCGTACACGGAGTTAAGCTGCTTCATGTAGCGGGCCATCTTCTCCGTCTCCTCGCAGTAGCGGCTGGACTCGCGCGCCGACTTCTCGTACATGTCGCGTATGTCCTTCAGTCCGCGGTTCACGCGGTCGATGCTTTCCAGCTGCGAGGCTATGCTCTTGAGCTGTATCTCGTAAATGGTGTTCAGACCCGCGATGTTGCGGTTCAGGTCCTCCATCTGGCTGACGTATCCCTGCGAGTTGGCCGAAATGTTCTCGGAGTTCTGCGTTATGGCCTGGTAGGAATTGAGAAGGGTGGCGCTCACTTCGTTCAGGGCCTGTGTGGTTTCGTTCAGGCTTTTCATCTGCTCGGCAATGCCCTGCATACCCTCCAGATACTCCTGCGAGGCGCGGGCTATTTCCTCGCCCTGCTCCAGTTGTTCCTCGGTCACCTGCGGGAATCCGGCGCCGCCGGCACCCTGCAGATTGATCACGCCGCTGACGTTGCTTTCCGACAGCGTCACGTCGTCGCCGGCACCGCCGTTTATCACGATGCCGCCGGCACCGCCGCCCGAAAAATCGGGACGGTCCTCGGCGTTCTTGGTGTCAAGCACGGGAAACACATCCTCCCACGCATATTCGCGCGGCGGACGGTCGAACGCCGTCAGCACGAACATCGCGATCTCGGTGCCCATACCGATGCACAGCAGCAGCGAACCGCCCGGAAGATGCAATATCTTGAACAACGCACCCCAGATCACGACTGCGGCGCCTATGGAATACGCAAAATTGAAGAATCGCTGGCCCTTCTCTCCGTGAAGGAACCGCTCTATGACGTTGGCGTATTTTCTGATCTTTACCATTTTAATCTCAGTTTAGATAGACTCTTATGCGTATTCTTGGTTATTTTTTCTTTTGCTTAGCCTTGTTGCCGCGTGCGAATCCTATCTGCGAGCGCACGTTGCGGAACCCGATGTAGCTGCGCTGCTCGTTCTGGTATTCCCAGGCGCGCAGGTCGGAGCGCACGTTCAGGGCCGCGTCTTTCCACGAACCGCCGCGCACTATCTTGCGCTTCATCTTGTACGGGTCCTCCTTGGCCGCGTCGTAGCGGTACTCGGGGTTCAGGTCCGACGTCAGCTTATCGATACTCTCGGTGTAGGCCGTCGACGTCCATTCCGACACGTTGCCGGCCATATCGTATATGCCGAAGTCGTTGGGGTTGTACGTACCCACTTGCGAGGTGATGACGTGACCGTCAAGCACATAGTCGCCGTCGCGCGGCTTGAAGTTGGCGTAGAAGCAACCCCGCTCGTCCATCGGCAGCGTCTCCTCCCAGGGATACATGCTCTCCGAGTTGCCGGCGCGTGCCGCATACTCCCACTCGGCCTCGGTGGGGAGGCGGTAAGGCTCGATGTAGATGCCCTCGCGGCCCAGCGTGCGCCGCAGGAAGTCCGTGCGCCAGTTGCTGAAGGCGTTGGCCTGCTCCCAGCTTACGCCCACCACGGGGTATTCGTTATATCCGGCGTGCGAGAAGTACATGCGGGTGTATGGCTCGTTGTAGGCGTTCTCGAAGTCGTTGATCCAGCACGTAGTGTCGGGATACACGTTCACGATGTATGTGTTGAGGAAATCGTAGTCGCCTGTCAGCGCGCGGCTTATGGTCTCGCGGCGTATCTCGCCCTCCTCGGTCAGATATGCCGTGTCTTTCGATATGATCGGGTCGGAATCCGGCGTGGGCAAGTCGGTGTTGTATTCGCGGGCTGCACGGTTCATGCGGTTCTTGCGCTTGGCCGCCGCAGTGTGGTTATAGATCTCGTATCTATAGTTCATCTGCGTGGGGTCCAGCTCCTTGCGTCCGGTTATGGGGTTGGTGCGGTACACGCTTTCGATGGCGCGGGCCTCGTCCTCGTTGGCGTTGCGCCAGGGAATTGGCTTGGTCCAGTTCAGATACGGCTTGATGGGATTGCCCTCGCGGTCTTCCTCGATCTTGAACGCCTCGTTGCCGCCGTAGGCCGGGTCGGCCAGACGCTCGCGGATGATGCTGTCGCGCACCCAGAACACGAACTGCTTGTATTTGGAGTTGGTCACCTCGGTCTCGTCCATCCAGAAAGAGTCGATCGACACGCCGCGCGCGTTCTTGCGTATGCCGGCCACGGAATCGTTTTTGGCCGGGCCCAGGGCGATGTTGCCGCGATCCACCAGCACCATTCCGTACGGCGCCGGCTCCACTATCGAGGTGCCGCCCACACCGGTGACCTCGCCTCCGGCGCTGCCGCGTCGCAGTCCCGAACACGATGCCATGACGACACATATCGCCACCACGCCGACGGCGCCTGCTATCGTTCCCATGCTATGGTTCTGTTTCCTTTTCATCAGTCGTTACATTATACGAATGGAGCGGTGCTTGTTCTTGTTTTTGTCACCGTAATTGAGTTTGATCATATATCCTGCCACCACCTCATGGCTTCCCGACGACGCCCTGTTAAGCGCCGAGAGCGGATAGCTGTAGGCGTAGCCTAAGAAAAAGTTTTTGAATTCGGCTCCAATCATGGCGCTCACGGCGTCCTTCCACCTATATCCCAGGCCGAACGAGATGAATTGCTTATAGGTGCTGCGCATGCTGACCTCGGCCGAAAAGTTGTTGAAATCGGTGCGTACCAGCAGCGATGGTTGTAATGAAAATAACGAGTTTTTGATCGGAATATTGCCGTCGGCGGTGAAATAGAGCTGGCGCGCCACGGTGGCCGAGAACTGCTTTGTTTCGGTCTCCGACGAGTTCTCCTCGCTCAGCTCGATCCTGGGCTGCAGCAGGTGCAGTCCGGAGATACCCACCGAGAAATATTTGTGCGTGTAGGTGACGCCGGCCGAAAGGTCGAACGCCTGTCCGGCCACATCCTCGTGCGGCAGCGCCTCGTCGTCGGGCTGATGATAGTCGTCGCCCTCGGGTATGTACACTTTCGAGCCTTTGAACTTGACGCTGTAATATGCCGGCTGGATGCCGATGGAGAACACTCCCTTCAGCGCGCGTATCTGATAGGCGGCCTGTGCCGAGATCCAGAGGTTGTTGTACAGACCCAGCGACTCGGACATGGCCGTGACGCCCACGCCCATACGCTGCTTCTTGCCTAATTTCAGCGGCATGTCGGCGGCGCCGATAAAGGATTGCGGCGCGTTCTTGATACCCACCCACTGCAGGTTGGCGCCAAGGCGTATGCGCACGTATTCTATCTGTCCGGCGTAGGCCGGGTTGTAGAACGTGGGCACCGCCCAGTGCTGCGTGAACTGCGGGTCGTTCTGTGCCATGGCGCGGCGCGGTGCCGACAACATCGTCAGCAGGGCGGTCAGGGTAAGTATGATATGAAACGTTCGCTTCATTTATTCGAAGAAGAATGTGATCATCACCATCCGCGACTTCGTTTTGGCGATGGCTTCGGTGATGCGCATGGTCTGCACGTCGTCCTCCAGTTCCGGGCGTTTGTGCTGCAATATGTCGGTGAGGCCGAAGCAGAACTTTATCTCGGGATTTAGCTTGAAGAACGGAAGATAGAAATCACAGCCTATGCCGCAGGTCAGGTAGGCGTCGGCGGTGTTGAACTTCAGGTAGCTGTTGCTTTTCTTGCCCACGTCGAAGGCTCCCATGGCGCCGACCGTTACGTACGGGCGCGCGTTCTGCCAGCGGATGCCGGAGATTTTCAGGTCCAAGGGCAACAGCACATACACGCTCTTTACGTCCTGACGCAGCCGCTCGTCGCTGGTGGGCGACATGAATTCCACCGTCTTGGATCCGAACGCCATGCCGGGCCAGAAACGGAGGTTGAAGTGATTGCCCAGTCTGAGGTCGGCCAGCACCGACACGTCGATGCCCGGCGACCAGGCCGGAACGGAGGCATACCATTCGTTGCCGTCGGAGGTGGGCTGACCGTTGTTGGTGAACATCAGGTCCTGCAGCGACATGCCGATCGAGAAGCCCAGGTGTATCCGTTTCTGGTCGGCGTAGGGCCGGTTCAGAATCTTGTCGTTGCGCGCCTCGGCGTGGAATGCCGGAGCGCACACCGCCACGGCCGCCATTATCAGCCTGAACACAATGGTTATGCTTCTCGTTTTACGCATAACTTTAAAACGACTCTCTTTATTGATTATTGCTGATACAGTCAATTTTGCGATGTTCGGGGAAATGGTTATATTTGCAATAAATATCGAAATCAGATGCGAGTAGAGGAATTGCGGCGCGGGTTGCGCCGGGAACTTGAGCCTGAATATGGCCGCTACGAGGCGGAGGCGATGACGGAACTGATATTCCGCCATCTCAAGGGTTGGGACCGTACGCAGTTGCTGAGCAACGGCGACCTGCCTGTGTCGGAGCGTATGCTGTCGGCCACTGGGCGGATACTCAACCGGCTGGCCGCGCACGAACCGTTGCAGTACATAGTTGGCGACGCCCGATTCTACGGCATGGACCTGCACGTGGCTCCGGGCGTGCTGATTCCCCGGCCCGAGACGGCCGAACTTGTAGACCGTATCGTGGACCGTCACCGAGACAGGTCCGATCTGCGCGTCCTTGACGTGGGATGCGGCTCAGGCGCCATCAGCGTGGCGTTGGCGCGAAACCTCCCCTTCAGCCGGGTTACAGGGCTGGACGTTTCCCCCGAAGCCATCTCCATAGCCCGCGGCAACGCCGAGGCACTGAAAGTCAATGTCGATTTCGTTCAGGCCGACATATTCAAATGGCGGGGCGAACCTGATTCTTTCGACATCGTGGTGAGCAACCCTCCATATATAGCTGAATTCGAGAAGAAGGATATGGAAGCCAATGTGCTGGAATATGAGCCGGCGCAGGCACTGTTCGTGCCCGACGACGACCCGTTGAGGTTTTACCGGCGAATTTGCGAGGTAGCCCGGAATGTATTGGTGCCCGGCGGCCAGTTGTGGTTTGAGATCAATCCGTTGTATGCAGTGCAGATGCGTCAGCTTATGACCGATACCGGGTTCGCGGATGTCGAGACATGGCTTGACAGCTACGGCAAGATGCGTTTCGCGTATGGAGTCAAGAAATAAAAAGGAGGTGACGCCTCAGAAGGCGCTTGAGATGATGGCCGGGCTGTGCGCCAAGTCCGAGCAATGCCCTTACGACATCGTGGCCAAGTTGCGCAAGTATGGTCTGACAGCGGAGGATGCCGAGGAGGTGTTGAACAGCCTGCGCGAGCAGAAGTTTGTAGACGAGGCGAGGTATGCGCGCAGTTTCGCGCGCGACAAGGTGCGTTTCAGCGGCTGGGGACGCAACAAGATACGCCAGCAGCTGATGCTGAAGCGGATACCGGCCGCATTGATCACCGAGGCACTTGCCGCCATCGAGCCGGCCGACTACAAGGACGCGCTGATTCGCGCTGCCAAAGCCAAGGTCAGGTCCCTGGACCTGGCCGAATACGGCGACCGCACCAAGCTCCTGAAGCACCTCATGACCCGCGGCTTCGAAGCCGAGCTGAGTATGAAGATGGTGGCGGCGCTGGTAAAGAGGCTGGCTAAAGATTGAATCTTTAGGCCCGAACCAACCCGCCTGACACTTAATTGCAGCTCCCAATCATCCCAATCATCCCAATCATTCCACTACTCCCACAGCTCCCACTCATTACCTATGCCGGCCCTCATTGATTATATTCTGCCACGAAGCTGCCATCTGTGCGGCGAGACGCTGCGCAGCGGCGAACGGTATGTGTGTATGCACTGCCTGTCACGGCTGCCGCGCACCGGATACCACCGCATTCCAGACAATCCGATGGCGGTGCGCTTCATGGGAATAGTGCCTTATGAGCGGGCGGCGGGGTTCTTTTTCTACACTCCCGATTCGGAACTGGCAGGCGTGATTCACGACCTGAAGTATCATCATTTCAAGAAGTTGGGACGGTTTATGGGCGAGGTGATGTGCCGCGACCTGCTGATGGCGGGCTTCCTGAACGGTGTGGATGTGCTGATGCCGGTTCCGATGCATTGGTGGAGGCAGGCCGGGCGCGGCTACAATCAGGCCGAGCAGCTGTGCATCGGATTGGCCAAGGATTCGGGCATTCCGGTCAGCACGGCCCTTAAGGCAGTGAAGCCGCACCGCACGCAGACCAGTCTGTCGCATAAGGAGCGTCTCGATAATACAAAGGGCATATTCAAGTTAAAGCATCCGGAAAAATTCGCCGGCAAACATATCCTGCTTTGCGATGATGTGTGCACCACCGGTGCCACGTTGCGCTCGGCTGCTGAAGCTATCGTATCCGCGTGTCCGACGGCCCGCATCTCGCTGCTTTCGCTCGCGGTTACGTTCTGATCAGCGGATTTTGTGGAGTCGGAAAGATGATGAAAGGTAGGGGAGGGTAAAATTAAGGAAGTCAGGACTCTGGAACTCGGCCTTGATTTCGGTCTGCAGCGGTTTGCCGTCGGCGTCGCGCCATTCCACATCAAATAGGTTCTCGGTGGATGTCGGCGTCAGTTTTCCCTTGATGGCGCCGCGTTCCCATTGCTGTTTGTTTTTGGTCGCACCCGATTGATACAGTATCTGATAGCCGCCGTCGGCATCGCCCACGATAGCTAACTGATACTCGCCGCCGGGACGCAGCATATTTTCCTCCATCGTGCGGTCGTACATCTCCCAGACACCTTCTATCGGGTTAGTGGAGCGGAGCAGATAGCTGTCCAATACGTCGGGATTCGCAAGATATGACAGTTCCGAACGTCTGTCGTCGGCGCATTCCAGACTTATCCAGTCGGCATTGATAAGGCCGCCACGGTTGGCGCCAATCACCATTTCGTTGGGATTGAACGCGCCGGTCTGCCACCGTGCCACGTCGTTATAGTCACGCTCGCCCCCCTGCAGCGTCCAGTTGCCGTCGTTGTGCGTCAGCTTCCAGCAGTTCCAGCCGTCGTTCCAGTCGAAATGGTCGCGAAGCCCGGTCTCGGCCAGAGTCTCGCCGTTCATGCTCACCTTCACGTAGAGGCTACGAGGCCCGTACGTGTCCATATAGTCGTCTATGGGACGCACCTTGATGCGCAGCGTGTCCTTCTCGCCGGGAAATTCCATATACCATCCCGGCAGGCGCTGACGGTCGTACGAAGTGTTGGGCTGGCTGTGCATGTCCCTGACACGGAAATCAATGTAGAAGTCGGGGTTGGCAATCGGCAGTGTCACCGGACTCTTGGCGTCAATGATAAGCGGCGTTCCCTGAGGCTGGCCGTGGAAGCCGCGCGCGGAGTTCAGATAGACGGGATCGCGGGGCGCAGCCGTCGCCGTGCCTGATGCCAGACCTATGATGGACGTGATGATGCCCACCACGCCGAACAGCCCGATGATGCTGCCCGTGATTTTATTGATGAGCCACATGCTGCGCAGGTTGAAGTGCGCGCGCACCTTGTCCACAAAGAACGTAACCACCCACCACCAGCACAGCGCGCCGATGATGATGAACAGGAATCCGATGAGATAATGGCCGAACTGAATGTCGGGCAGCAGGAAGTTGAATCGTGCGAACAGGCCGATTATCAGGAAGATAATCAACGGATTCGACACCGTGAACAGGAATCCGTTCAGTAAGTCGAGCTTTGGCGAGGCCGGATTCTCGCCCGGCTTGCGTATGCTTTTCGACGGATTGGAGAAGAACAGGTAGGCGGCGAAACCGATCAGCACGGCCGAACCCACCAGCTGTATCATGTTCTGGTTTTCCTCCAGCCACTCCTCGATAAAGCTGAGTCCGAACCCTGTCAGAAGGCAATAGAACAGGTCTGAGATCGCGGCGCCTATGCCGGTGTACAGGCCGGTCTTGCGCCCTTTGGACAGGGTGCGCTGCACGCACAGGATGCCCACGGGTCCCATCGGAGCCGAAATGATGACGCCGATGGCGAATCCGCGCCACATCATGTATAATATGCCCTCCAGGATGGTCATGCCCGTTCTATTGGTTTGTTACGATATATCCTCCCATTCCGTTGGCGGGAGGCACGCAGTAATATATTCTCAATCCGTAGCCCTCGGCTACGGCTTTGCCCGATATGGGTCGTCCTCCGGCCTCGAACACGTCGTACTCAGACTTGCACACCGGGCATTGCGCCACGGGGAACGGATGACCCTCGGCCTCCACCATGTTGACGCGCACGTCGCGGCGGCATTCCACCGGGCAGGCCAGGTCGTAGGCCAACGGCACGTTCGCATCGTTGGTGAACGCGTCGATGCCGCACACTAACAGCACGCCGCCGAATCCCGTCATGGTGCGTTCCAGCCACGGGAAGTTGGACGGCTCGCGCAGCTCGCGCACAAACCGCTTGTACTGTCCGAAGTAAGTAACGCCGTAGGTCTGCCACGACGCCTGGGGCGTCAGGTTGATGTTCACGGCATAGTTGGGGATGCGGTCTGAGTCGATGGTGTTGCAGCCGCCGAGCAGTATGGGGCACAGCAGCAGGCACGACAAAGCCGCCGACGGCATCAGCCGACGGGAGTGCTTCGTGTCATTACTGCCGTTACTGCGGATTTTCAAGTTTTTCGGTTCAAAAATTAAGCCTCCGGACACCCGTTTGCGGGGTTTCCTTGAGGCTTGGTATCAGGCGTTCAGGTTTCTCAGGTTCTGAGCCACCTCGTCCACCATTTTCTGCATCGGGCCGTTCAGCATCGGTTTGAGCAACGCGGGCACCTGGATATCGGCCTTGACGGTCACTTCGGCGGCGTCGTCGCCCACGGCGGCGATGTTCACGGCCAGGGTGACGGGCACCGGAGTGCCTACGCCTTCATAGCTGACGTATGTAGGGCGGCTGCAGTCGCTTTTGACCAGCGTGATGGCACCGGTCGGACCTCCGGGGATGGTCAGCGTGTTCTCGTCCACGCGGATTCCCTCCAGCATGGCGCGCTTGTCCTCAGGCACGCTGTCGGCGGGGATGCCGGTGATTTTCTCGGCCAGACCCTGCAGGTCGGTCAATGTGTCGTATATCTGGTCCGCGCTCTTGCGCACGGTCACGGGGGAGCTTTTGTATTCTGCCATTTTTTCGGTTTTTGTGGGAGGAGTGGGAGTTTTGGGAGTATTGGGAAAATTGGGAGTATTGGGAGTATTGGGAAAATTGGGAGTTGTGGGAGTGGGTCAGGCGGTTTTGTCCCGGCGAAGTGGCTTTAGCCGCTTCAGGCCGCAGGCGTCAGCCGTCAGGCCGCAGGCGTCAGCCGCTTCAGGCCGCAGGCCGTCAGAACTTGGCCGCAGGCACCCAGTTGGCGGGGTCCTTGCGCCATTCCTTCAGGGTCTCCACGTCCTCGGGCTGGATGTAGTCGGTGGCCAGGGCCGTCTCCACCATCATGTTGTAGGTGCACAGCGACACCATGTCGATGTTGGCGTTGTTCAGGCGCTTCACGGCCATGGGGAACTCATAGTTGAATATGGCCACGCCGCCCAGCACCTCGCAGCCGGCGTTGGCAAGCACTTCGGCGGCCTTCATCGTGCCTCCGGCCGTGGCTATGATGTCCTCTACCATCACCACCTTGTGGCCCGGGCGAAGGTTGCCCTCTATCAGGTTTTCCAGGCCATGGTCCTTGGGTGTCTCTCGCACGTATGCGAAAGGGAGTCCTAAGGTGTCTGCCACTATGGCACCGATGGATATGGCGGCGGTCGACACGCTCGCTATCGCATCCGCGCCGTCGAAGTGCTCCACGATGTTCTTAGCAAGCTCCGTCTTGACGTAGTTGCGGATATCCGGGTACGACAGCAGGCGGCGGTTGTCGTTATATATCGGCGAATTCCATCCCGAACCCCATACGAACGGCATATCGGGCTGTAACTTTATAGCGCTGATGTTTAGTAGCTTCTCAGCAAGCTGACGGTCTGGTTTCATCATAAGTATCGATTTATTAGTTTTTCTATCGATTAGCGTATTAACTTACAAAATTACATTTCCTTCGTCATAATTGCAAGCAAAAACGACCTCCGGACTCAAAAAAGTATCAATTCGGCGGTCATTTTTTACCTATTACGTCCATCCAATAGACGTGTCTGACGTTGACGGTACGCTCGGAACCGTCCTTAAGTTCCTCGTAGACGGCGGGCCCGGATCCGTCGTCGGGATATGGGATATAGGTCCGTTTCCGACCGGTTTTGTCAGTGAATTCATATATCGGGCTGACATCCGAACCCTCGTGGCTCAGCTCTCCGGTGAATATTTCCGACGGGTTGCCGTGCGGGTCGGTTCCTTTCCTGAATACCAGCAGCCTGAGGGAAGCCCCGGAGCCGGGAGTAGCGTTCCCGGCGGCGTCGATGCGCATCAGGTCGCCGTTGTCGGCTGTCATGGCGCCCAATGGCAGCCAGTCGCCGCGCAGATCGGAGCGCAGGGTGTTCAGCTCCTGCTGACGCAGCCGTTCCAGATCGGCCTGCTCACGTGCCGACACATACGGTATGTCGTAAACCAATGAGTCGATCCATACATACCGGCCATCCTTCAGCGCCCAGCCGCGCCATCCGAATTCGCTCCACTGGTCGGGCCCCGAAGCGGTGATGACGCGCCGCAGCGAGTCGTCGACAAGAGTGTGGTAGTACGACTCCATCTGGCGCGCGTCCCGGATGTCGCGCAGAGGATAGGGGCGGGCCAGCGGGTAGCTTACGGTGGCGGCGAACTTGCCCGCATCGTCGTCGGCCACGGCCCGGACCATCTTTTTAACCACCTCGGGCAGCGAGTCGCACCGCTCCACGGCCTCGCACGCCGAGGCCTGGCGGTCGTGGCCGCAACTCGCCGTGAGCAGCCCCGTCAGTATCAGTATTATCGGAATATTACTTTTCATCGTTCAATTCAGTTCAAAATATAGTTACGGATGCCAGGCGGTAATTATTGTAAGGAACGTGGCCCGGTGATTGGGAATCGTAGTAGCGCAGCTGCGAAGTGGCCGCGGTGGAGTCGGAGACTATGAACAGTGCCTCGAACTCCTCGACGCGCCGGCGTTGCAGCTGGCTCAGTGTCTTGCCGCGGTACCGGCAGTGCGCCAAGTATAGCTCGCGTATGTCGCGGTTGCCGTTGCGCAGGGCGGAGGTGACGCCGGAGCGCTTCACGTTGCCCGAGCCGATGTTGTAGGCCAACGTGCCCAGCAACAGCGAATCGGCGCCGAATTCGCGGAAAACGGCACAGTTTTTCAGCAGGTCCTTGCGCAACAGCGCGTCGGCCTGCTTCTCACTCAATGTGGCGGAACGGGAATATTGCTCGCCCGGAAGCACCTTGTGGCCATAGCCCACCAGGGGCCAGTGGCGCGGTTGGTGCATCCCCTCGTACTTCTTGATAATGCTGACAGCCTGCTCGAACGGATCCGTGACGGGTGCCGGGAGAGAGGTGGCGGACGGGCCTTCGTTTATAGTTGCCTTTTCTTCGTTTGCTATAGAGTCCTGCTGCGCCTCCGAGCGCACGGCGATGGCTCCGATCAACGCAACGACGGCAAGCCCGTATAAAGTTAAGCTGATCTTTTTCATCACACTTTATAACGGCTTGCCGTGCGGCAATGTTCAGCAGGAACACTTGCTGCACATTGAGTTGAAAGAGTTTACAAAGTTGAAAAAGTTAAGATAAATGTGCAGACTCTGGGAGTTGCGCAGGCTGTCCATAGCCGCGTATAAAGCACGGACTAAAGTCCCCTTTTTTGACAGGAGAACAGTAGAACCCTCAGCTTTTGGTCGGAGACCATGTTTCTCATTAACCCCACGATGGACGATGACAGCGGCAGCTGGAACAGGCCTTCGTGGGGTAAGGCGGGTGCAGTACAGCTTGGTCGGAGACCATGTCGCTGCACTGCCTGGTGTAACAGTGTCTGAGGCGAGCGGCATGGTCTACGACCAAGCTGTGCTACGCCGGATATACTCCCCACGAAGGCTTCGGTCGCTTCGCGTCCTTCAGCCATCGTGGGGTTAATGAGAAACAGCCTCTCCGAGGCAACCAGCGGACGCGCCCTCCAGCCATTGTGGGATAATGACCCTCACTCTTTTAACTTTTTCAACTACCAAAAGCTAGGTATTATCTGAACTTTCTAAACTTCCAAAAATGTCGTTGCTTAGTCGGCCACGCCCTTGAAGCTGCCGAGCAGGTCGTAGCGCAGGCCTGTGTCGTCCGACAGGTCTACTTCGTAGCCCTTGGAGGTCTTTTCGATTTTGACTACCGCCAGACCGGGATATTTCTTGGTCACGTGGCGACGTATTGCCGAGGGAAGGATGGCCGAGGGAACCTCTTTCTTCTTGCAGTCTACTTCGGTCCATTTGCCACGGCTGTTGAACTCTATCTCGGTGCCGTTCGTCAGCTTCACCTCGTAGTCGGGCTTACGCAGCAGTTTCTTGTCTACCTTGATCATGCTCACTTTTGCCTTTTCGAAGTGGGTGGTCAGGAATGTCTGCGCCTCCTCGGGCAGTTCCTTGCGGTCGATGGTGTACTTGTCGAAGGGAAATGCCCATGCGCTGATGCTTATCATCATCAGCGTCAGCAGTGTGATCAGTTTCTTCATTGTTTCGGTTTGTGTTGGGTTATTTGTTGCAATTAGTATTTGTTGCATTCATCACAAACCAAACGCCAAAATCATTCTGACCTTATCCCAATTGAGATACTTTAACACCTTTAACCAATATTTACCAGCTTCCGGAGGCTCCGCCACCGCCTGTGGAACCGCCTCCGAAGCCACCGCCGAAACCGCCTCCGAAGCCACCACCGCCCCTCCGGCCGGCCGCCGCGCCGAGTATGGCCGCTGCCGCAAGGCCGTCGTCGTCCTTTCGGGGTATGCGGTATTTCCTATGCTCCTGATGGTGACAGAACTCGCACTCGTATATCTTCACGCCCTCGCCGTCATGGCGCGTCGTGGCCGGACGGGTTATGATATCCTTCACCAGACGCATAGCCACTGTGCCGCATGCCGGACACTTGCTGTATTTGGTCTGCTTCTCGGCGTATGGGAATCGTTCGATGGTACCGCATGTGGGGCATACCCATACGTCGTAGTCTACGGTCTTGAGCTGTTCCTCGAAGTCCTGCGAGTCGCTCAGATAGTTGTTGTCCTCCTCCTCGTTCAGGCGATTCATCTTCGAGCCGCATGTAGGACACTTCAGGCGCCTGTTGCGGTTGGAACGGTACAGCCACAGCGCCAACAGCCAGAATATGATGCCGGTACCCAACGACAGAATGCCGCAGATGGCGAAAGTCATGAGATGGCCACGCCATGTGCGGGCCTTGTCATATCCGTTTTTGCGGCGCAGGCTCCACAGGTCGTAGGCAAACAGCGCCAACGCAAGCAGAAATACGAATCCGGCCACAATTCGGACGAACTCCCATATCACCTCCTTGTCCAGCGTGGAGACGCTGCCGCTGTAGTTGTCGGCCTGCGACGAGCGCAGTTCCTCGGCCACGGCCGGGTCGGTCAGCGCGTCGCTGATCAGCTGCGTCGACTGGTCGACGGCAGCATCGAGACGGTTTTCGCGCATATTGGGGACAATGGTTTCGCCTATGATGTTGTTGCAGGCTATGTCGGTCAGCACTCCCTCCACGCCGTAGCCGGTCTGGATACGCGTCTTGTGGTCGTCCACGGCTATGAGCAGCAGCGCTCCGTTGTCCTTGTCGCCCTTGCCGATGCCCCAGCGTGTGAACACCTGCTCGCACCAGTCCTCTATGGGAGTGTCGCCGATGCTCGGCACCACTATCACGGCCACCTCGCAGGTGGTGGTCTGACGCAGGTCGTACAGGCGGCGGTTCACGCCGTCGGTCGTGGTGGCGTCAAGCAGATGCGCCGGGTCGCACACGAACTTGTAGCGGTCGGCCACGTTCGGGTTCACTACCTGGTCCGGCTCGTACACCTGAGCGTTAAAGGAGCCGACGGCAGCCAGCACCATCCACAGTATCATTATCAGTCTCTTATCGAGTCTTGGCATTATCTTGACTTTTTAAACTTTTTCAACTTTATAAACTCCCACTATACCGCCGGCAGGGAGTGTCCGTTCAGTTTGCGGTACAGGTCGAGGGCGTATACGTCGGTCATGCCGCTGACGTGGTCCAGCACCGACTGCAGGCGTGTGTAGGGCGATTCGTTGCGGGTGTCGTACTGGCCCGGTATGATGTTCAGCAGCAGGCGCGAGGCGTTGCGCTCCGGGTACATCACGGCTTCCACCAGCGCATTCATCAGGTAGGTTATGATGCGGTTGCCGGCTATCTCGATGTCCACCACCTCGCGGGCGCAGTATATCCGTCGCCAGGCGGTGTCCGAGCAGCGGGCGTAAGCCTCGCGCAGTTCAGGCGCGATGTGGCCCAGCAGCTGCCCTCGGAAATCGCCTTGCAGTATCATGTCCTCGTTCTGCAGGAACACGCGGGCAGAGTCACTGACCAGCGCGCCGATCACCACCGAGCGCAGATAGGCTATCTTCTCGTTCGGATCGTCCAGACGCTTCATGCCGTTCTCCAAGCGTGCGCGCTGCATGTCGCCGAAGAATCCCAGCATCAGTTCGGTCACCTCCGGCGTGGAGAGTATGCGCAGCTTGTGCGCGTCCTCGATGTCCATGATCTGATAGCAGATATCGTCCGCCGCCTCCATCATGTACACCAACGGATGGCGCGCGAACAGCCCCGGTTCCTTCTCCGGTATGCCGAGCCAGTCGGCCACGCGGCGGTATATCTCGTCCTCGCTTTCGAAAAATCCGAACTTCCCTTTGGCTCTGGCGTGAAGCGAAGTGTAGGGATACTTCACCACCGACGCCAATGTGCTGTATGTCATGGCCATGCCTCCGTTGCGGCGTCCCACGAACTGATGCGTCAGCAGGCGGAACGAATTGGCGTTGCCCTCGAAATGAATCAGGTCGGCCCATTCACGGTCGGAGAGGAGGGGACGGAACTCCAGCCCCGGTCCTTCGCTGAAGAAGGTGGAGATGGTCTTTTCGCCCGAATGACCGAACGGCGGATTGCCGAGGTCGTGGCACAGGCACGCCGCGGCCACGATGTCGCGAATGTTGTCGAATATGCCGTAGCAGTCGCCGTGACGCTCGCGCAGCCCAAGGGCAATCTCGTGGCCCAGGGAGCGCCCGACGGAACTTACCTCCAATGAGTGGGTCAGACGGTTATGGACGAAGATGCTGCCCGGCAGCGGAAACACCTGCGTCTTGTTCTGCAGCCGCCGGAACGGCGACGAGAAAATCAGTCGGTCGTAGTCACGCTGAAAGTCCGAACGGGTATGCACCCGCTCGTCGTGATATTCCTCCATGCCCAGCCGCCGGTCGCTTATCAGCCTGTCCCAGCGCATCGGCGCTTTTTCTGTACTCATGGTGCAAAGTTACTCAAAAATTTGTAACTTTGCACCATGACACCACAATTGACTCAAAGATACTTTCTGTCGGCAGGCGAGACCAACGCCGAGGCCGAGATGTCGCTGCCGCTGCTCACGTCCCGAATCATAGACATATCCACGGCCCACGCCAACGCGCTGCATATCGGCAATCCCGATATGGCCGACCGCGGCTGCGGCTGGGTGCTGTCGCGTCTGGCGCTCGAGATGGAACGCTATCCTAAGGTAAATGAGGAGTATTGCCTCACCACATGGATAGAGAGCTTCAACCGTCACTTCTCCGAGCGTATCGTGCAGGTGTCGGATTCGGAGGGTAATCCGTTGGGATATTCGCGCGCGGTATGGATGGTGCTGGACTACAACACCCGCCAGTCGGTCGGATTGTCGCACCTGGTCATTCCGGAGGATCTGCCCATGCCGGGTCGCTGTCCCATAGCGCGCCAGGGCAAGCACGTGCCGGTGCTGCCCGTGGACCATGACGGCGAGCTTCCAAAGGGTGCCGTGGTGGCAACTGCGCCGGCATACGAATACAGGTTCAAATACTGCGACCTCGATTTTTACCGGCACGTCAACACGGTGAAGTACATAGAGTTGCTTCTGAACCGACTGACGCTGGAGGATTTCGACCGCACGCGCGTCAAGCGCATGGAACTGGCGTTCATGCACGAGTCGCGCTACGACCAGCATGCTCTTGTGTGGCGCGCCGATCACGACCTGACCTCTTATTTCTCCATCAACAACCTCGAGACCGGCGAGCCGGGCCTCATCGCCCGTCTGGACCGAACAATACGCAACGCATAGTAGCATAGGCTCTCCGAGCCGTGCCCCAAACTCAGACATATTGCCTCGGAGAGGCTGTTTCTCATTAACCCCACGATGGGCGGCGACAGCGACAGCTGGCACCGCCCTTCGTGGGGTTTGGAAGTATGCTGCACAGCTTGGTCGGAGTCCATACCGCTCGCCTTATGCTACTTAACTGGCAGTACAGAGACATGGTCTCCGACCAAGCCGTCATACCTCAGAGACCACCCCACGAAGGCTGTCGGGAAGCTACGCTCCCTTCAGCCATCATGGGGTTAATGAGAAACA
>DESI01000073.1 GCA_002361235.1 Porphyromonadaceae bacterium UBA3318
CTTAATTACGACACAGCCTCTTTAATTTTCAACATTCCATTGCCCCTTTTTCAAGAGGCTTTGGGTCCGTGTTTATGGGCGGTGTGGACACCGTCCTTCCAGTCACAGCCGATACTGGGATGACGACGTCCACGTCGTCAACAGGGAGGCGGTTAAAAACCGCCTTTCCAGTCGTCATTTGTCACTTTCCGACTTATCGGTGAACAGGTCGAGGGCGGCGTCAAGGATGGCGTCCTTGCCTTTGGCCAGGTCAATGTCGTCGCAGTGTACCTCGATGTCAGGGTCGATGCCGAATTCGGTCAGCTCGTTCTGCGCGTTGTTGATGGGACACGACGAGAATCGAACGCTCCAGCCGTTGGGCAGCTCGGAGTTGAAGGGCATTCCTCCCCCGCCCCCTGTGCGCGCGCCAAGAATGGTGACATTCGGCAGCGACTTCATAACCGACGTGAAATCATTGGCCGCCGAAAAACAGCTGCGGTTTGTCAGCACTATTATCGGCTTGCCAAGATATTGGATATGCTTTTTAGCCGGCTTGTATTCTATCTTGAACGGCTTGCTGAAATCCTCGGGGCCGGGACCGGTCTTATGACAGATATAACCGCCCAAAGTCTTCTCCGTAATGAAACGGCCTACAAGCTCCGGCACATTGGTCATAAAACCGCCGCCGTTGTCGCGTATGTCGATTATCAGGCCCTTCGTCCCTTTCATCGCCGCCAAAATATAATCCAGAGTGGCCGGCGGCAGCTGCGCGCTGAACGAGGGAATGCGCACATATCCTACCGTGTCGGGCAGGAACACGCAATATGTCATGCCGTTCTTCTGAAACCCGCCGAACTTCAGATAATACTGCTGCAGGGTGCGCTCGTTGAAGTCCTGGGGGTAATCGCTCCACCATTTCTTATAGTAGCTTGTGGCGAACGGGGCGCTCAGGTTAACGTGGCCGTCCTTCAGGGTGTCGAGCATCTGGCTCATCAGTCCGAACAGTTCCACCGGATTCATGTCCTCCGTCACCTTGGCGCGGTATTCCTCCGTGACGCCATCCCAGTCTATCCCCTTCTGCTTGAAGAAGCAGTAACGTTCCCCGACCACCCGGGCCAGCACATCGAAATTACGGTACGGATCATCGACGTCACCGCTGTAGGTCAGCGGCTCGGTACATGCAGGCACCCAAAGCATCAGCGCTACCAGGGCCACGGGCGCCAGCACTCTCTTAATTGATCTGTATAGCGACTGTAAATGCATTGGTTACGTATTGATTGGTGAGATGATTGGCCCGGTTGTTGCGCACGTAAAGACGATAGCCCAGCACCAGACTTTTCCTGTTCCTGAAATGCAGCGACATGGTCAGATGGTTGTTGATGCCTAAACAGTTGCCCCACCATCCGAAGTGGGCCAGACCTGACCGTTCGCCTAAATAAATCTCGTAATAGCTCTGGCCGTACTGCGGGCAGAAGAACGCCCCGAGTGTGGGAAGCGACGCGCGGTCGGCGAACGTGACGGGGAGGCGTCCGAAATGCGTTTTCCAGGCCAGCCCGGCCGTAAGGTCAATTCCCGCATACGCCATTGCCTGCACCGGATTATTGCCGTTGACGGGGAGATAGAGCGCGCCGCCCGACAGGTCGAGCGCGCCGCCGAGGGTCATCGACCATCCGTTGCCGAACTCATGCAGCCAGCTCGGCCCCCAGCCGAAACGCGCCGATACCGACATCATCTGCGCCGACTTGCTCGGATTCTTGGTCGAGGTCATGTTGAGTCCGGCCGTGAATGCCATCACCAGGTTCTCGGGATGCTGCTTCATCCGCTTGCCCCAGGCTCCGTACACTCCCACCCCGCTGCCGGCGTATGGCAACGGGCTCAGATAATTGCAATTGATGTTGGCACCGCCTATCTCCAGTCCATACACCGATGTTATGGGCCTATGTGTCAGATACGCGGGCTGTTCCCCGGTCCGGCAGTAGTCATGGCAACCATGCCGATGCTGATGCCGGCCCTGAGCCAAGGCGCCTGTCACCGACAATATAAGGATTGTCAATGAGAGGAAAAATGTTTTAGTCATCAAAATCGAATAGTGACGGTTCGCTTGCCGTCGGATGTGTGTTTTCTTCTGACGTGTCAGGATTATTTTCGGCAACAGTCTCTGCGGCTGTTTCCGTTACGGTTTCCTCAGACACCACTTCTGCCTCAGGCTCGAATTCCGGCTCAGGTTCCGGTTCGGGCTTGGGTATTTCCGTCACCTCGCGCAGCGGAAGCGTGGTGAGCCGCTTGCCCTTGGCCTTGAACGACTTCACGCCGATGAATTCCGCGGCATCCACTTCGGTGTCGGGACGGTCGGCATCCTCGTAATGCAACAGCAGGTCGGGATCCTGCGTATCGGTCAGCAGCATTATCCGTGAGGCCTCGTCCGAGCCGACAAACCGTTGCGGCCTCGCCGACGCCTCAAAATTGAAGCGTTTCAGATACGGCGCGCCCAACGTGGCGTCCCACAGCGCGAGGGTCCAGACCTTGTCGGGCCGGAACTTCTCGATGCGCAGTATGTTGTCCTCGTAATGGTTGGCGTCGGAATACGAAGATGTGAAGTATTCGCCGTTGTTCTGGATAATCAGCACCTTGTCGTCGCCCTGGAACACGCCGAGGCTTTCACCGCGCCGGTCGTAGTTGAGGCGCACCACGTCGCGGTCGAACCACACCTCGCGGCCGCCGAGTGTGCTGGAGCCCTTCTTCTCCAGCGTCACGGACTTCACCTTGAATTTGGTCACAAGATTGCCCAACGATTCCTTGCCCTTGATGAGCAGCTCGGCGAAATTCACGTAAACCTCTGTGTTGCGCGGGCGACGTCCGCCCGGTTCCGCCGGCTCGTCGTATAGCGACACGCGCACCGTCTCGGCCTCGCCGTTGGGATTGGCCGACATATATTCCACACGCGAACCGGGCACCCCCTTGGTCACGTTGTACTCCTTGTCGCGCGTCAGACCGGTGACGAAGAAGCGTTTCATGTAGGTGTTGCCGCCCTTGCCGTTGCGGTATATCACGTTGTAGATGGTGCGTCGGTCGTTCTTCTTGAACAGACCGATGTGTATAATCTTGTTGTTCTTGCCGCCGGTGCCGGCCTCGCCCACATAGAGTTTGTCGGCCACGCGCACGGTCTTGTACGTACCGTCGCGGTAGAACAGGATGATGTCGTCCAGATCGGAGCAGGTGAACTTGAACTCCCCTTCCTTAAGTCCCGTGCCGACGAAGTTGCCCACCGGGTCGTAGTAGAGGCGACGGTTTGCCTCGGCCACCTTGGCGGCCTCGATGCTGTCGAAGCCGCGCACCACGGTGTGACGCTCGAAGCGCGCGCCATACTTCTCCTTCAGGTGCAGGTACCAGCGCTCGGTGGTCTCGTCTATATGCTCTATGTCATAACGCATCCGCTCGGCGTCACTCTGCAGCTTGGCTATGCGTTCCTCGGCCTTCTCCAAGTTGAACTTCAGTATGCGGCCCATCTTTATCTCCCACAACTTCAGCAGGTCGTCGTCGTTAATCTCGCGGATAAACAGAGGCTTGAACGGATCCATCAGGGCGTCCACACGGCGGATGGCGGTTTCCATGTCGCGCGACGCTTCCACCAGTTCGTCCTTGTACATCCGCTCGGTGATGAATATCTTCTCCAGCGAGGCCTCCATCTGCTGTTCCAGACACTCGTCCAGCTGAATCTGCAGCTCGCGGCGCAGCATGTCGCGCGTACGGTTCACGGAATCGCGCAGCAAGTCGGACACCGACAGGAACACCGGCTTGCGGTCGCGTATCACGCAGCAGTTGGGATTGAGCGACACCTCGCAGTCGGTGAAGGCATAGAGGGCGTCGATGGTCTTGTCGCTCGACGCTCCGGGCTGCAGGTACACCAATATGCGGGCGGTGCCCGATGTGTTGTCGTCTATCTTGCGCACCTTTATCTTCCCCTTCTCCATTGCGGAGAGTATGGAGGTGATCAGGTCGGGGGTGGTGACGCCGTACGGCAGCTCGGTGATGACCAGGGTCTTCTGGTCCAGTTTCTCGATCTTTGCCCGGACCTTGACCTGACCGCCGCGCATACCGTCGTTGTAACGCGACACGTCCATCAGCGCACCGGTCTGGAAATCGGGAAGCAGCTTGAAGGGGCGGTCGTGCAGCACGTCGATGGCCGCGTCAAGTATCTCGTTGAAATTGTGAGGCAGTATCTTGCAGCTGAGGCCGACGGCGATACCTTCGGCACCTTGTGCCAACAGCAGCGGGAATTTCATGGGCAGCGTCACCGGCTCCTTCTTGCGGCCGTCGTAGCTGGGCGTCCATTCGGTGATTTTGGGCGAGAAGGCGGCCTCGATAGCCAGTTCACTGAGGCGAGCCTCGATGTATCGCGGGGCGGCGGCCTTGTCGCCGGTCAGTATGTTACCCCAGTTACCCTGTGTGTCGACAAGCAGTTCCTTCTGGCCGAGCTGTACCAGGGCGCCTCCGATCGAGGCGTCGCCGTGAGGGTGATACTGCATGGTGTTTCCCACCACGTTGGCCACCTTATTGAACCGGCCGTCGTCCAGCGTGTACATGGAGTGCAGGATGCGTCGCTGCACGGGCTTCAGTCCGTCCTCGATGTGAGGCACGGCACGTTCCAATATCACATAGCTGGCATATTCCAGGTACCATTCCCGGAACATGCCGGCCAGCACCGTCTTGCGGTCGGTGGGAACGGGGCTGTCCTTGGGCTGCTCCTGACTGTTCAGGCCGGTTTCCGGGCCACTTTCGTTCTGTATTTCCTCGTTTTCTGAATACTGCTTCTCGTCCATGTCCATGATAACTGCAAATTTACGAACTTTTTCCTAAAACGCCAAATTTGCGAATACCACATTTTTTTATTAATTTTGCGCGTTAAAGCCCTTGCCGTCAAGCAAAGGCGGGGCAAAGAATGAAATATATTTCAGAAAGATGTATAGAAACAGGACGTGCGGAGAGCTTCGCCTGAGCGACAACGGCGCAGAGGTGAAGCTGGCCGGATGGGTGCAGCGCGTGCGCAAGATGGGAGGCATGACCTTCGTGGATTTGCGCGACCGTTATGGGCTGACCCAGATAGTATTCAGTGACGACGCCGATGCGGAACTCGCGGACCGCGCCAGTCATTTGGGACGTGAATATGTGATTCAGGTGGAGGGCAAGGTTGCCGAGCGCCAGTCCAAGAACCCGAAGATGCCCACGGGCGACATCGAGGTGCTGGCCGGCAAGCTGACGGTGCTGAACCGCAGCGACGTGCCTCCGTTCACCATCGAGGAAGACACCGACGGCGGCGACGACCTGCGCATGAAATACCGCTACATGGACCTGCGCCGTCCCAACCTGCGCCGTAATCTGGAGCTGCGCCACCGCATGGCTTTCGAGATTCGCCGCTACCTGGACGCCAACGGTTTCCTGGAGATCGAGACCCCCATCCTGGTGAAGTCCACCCCCGAGGGCGCACGCGACTTCGTGGTGCCTTCGCGCATGAATCCGGGCGAGTTCTACGCCCTGCCCCAGAGCCCCCAGCTGTTCAAGCAGCTGCTGATGGTGTCGGGCTACGACCGTTACTTCCAGATTGCAAAGTGCTTCCGCGACGAGGACCTGCGCGCCGACCGTCAGCCTGAGTTCACACAGATCGACTGCGAGATGTCGTTCGTGGAGCAGGAGGACGTCATCGACATGTTCGAGGGTCTGGTGAAGCACATCTTCAAATATGTAAAGAACATTGACTTCAAGGATCCGTTCCCGCGCATGACGTGGGCCGACGCCATGGCTAAGTACGGCAGCGACAAGCCCGACATCCGCTTCGGAATGGAGTTCAAGGAACTGACCGATCTGACCAAGGGACACAATTTCCCCGTCGTTGACGACGCAGAGCTGGTAGTGGGCATCGTGGCACCCGGATGCGCAGGCTACAGCCGCAAGCAGACCGACGAGCTTACCGAGTTCGTGAAGCGCCCGCAGGTAGGCGCCAAGGGCCTGATGTGGGTCAAGTTCGAACCCGAAGGCAAGATCAAGAGCTCGGTCGGCAAGTTCTATACCGACGACGAGCTGAAAGCATGGGGCGAGCGTGCCGGAGCCAAGGAGGGCGACCTTCTGCTGGTTATGGCCGGCGACGCCATGAAGACGCGCAAGCAGATGTGCGAGCTGCGTCTGGAGATGGGCAACCGTCTGGGCCTGCGCGACCGCAACGTGTTCGCGCCCCTCTGGGTCATCGACTTCCCCCTGTTCGAATGGGACGAGGAGACTCAGCGCTACTACGCCATGCACCATCCCTTCACCAGCCCCAACCCCGACGACATCCCGCTGCTGCACAGCGACACGGGCAAGGTGCGCGCCACGGCATACGACATCGTGGTGAACGGCACCGAGCTTGGCGGCGGCTCCATACGTATCCACGACGCCAAGCTGCAGGACACCATGTTCGAACTGTTAGGCTTCACACCGAAGCGCGCACAGGAGCAGTTCGGTTTCCTGATGAACGCCTTCAAGTACGGCGCACCCCCTCACGGCGGCCTGGCTCTCGGCTTCGACCGTTTCGTGTCGATTCTGGCCGGTCTGGATTCCATCAGGGACGTCATCGCGTTCCCCAAGAACAATTCGGGCCGCGACGTGATGAACGAAAGCCCCAGCCCCATCGATCCGGCACAGCTGGACGAACTGAAACTCACCCTCAAGGCTGATAATTGAAGTAAATGACTAAAGTACGGGAAATAGCCTCGGCCATCGAGGAGTTCGCACCGCTCCGCCTGCAGGAAAGCTATGACAACGCCGGCCTGCAGGTGGGCGATCCCGAAGCCGAAGTTTCGGCGGTGCTGCTATGCCTGGACGTGACCGAGGACATTCTGGAGGAGGCCCAGCGCCGCAGTTGCTCGATGGTGGTGAGCCATCATCCGCTGATATTCCACGGGCTGAAAAGCCTGACCGGCGCCGACGAGACGCAACGCCTCGTGATGCAGGCCTTCAGGAACAACATCGCCATATATTCGGCCCACACCAACCTCGATTCGACATGGGACGGCGTCAGCCACGAGATGGCGCACACCATCGGCGTGGAGAACCTGCGCCCCCTGGAGCCTTCGGAACCGGACGGAAACACAGGGCTCGGCGTCATAGGCGACCTGCCGGCCACCCCGAAACTGGAACTGCTGCGCCGCATCAAGGACAAGTTTCAGGTGAAATGCCTGAAGTATTCGGTCGGCAAACGCCAGCTGGTGGTCAAGAAAGTGGCCCTGTGCGGCGGCTCGGGCGCCTCGCTGATCAGGACGGCCATCGCCGCCGGCGCCGACATGTTCGTGACGGCCGACATCAAGTACCACGACTTCACCGGCTATGGCGACAGCATCCTGCTGGCCGACATAGGCCACTTCGAGTCGGAGTTGTGTTCCGAGCGGATCTTCTCGCGCCTGATACGCGAGAAATTCCCCGACATGGTGGTGTACTTCCCCGAGTCGGAGAAGAACCCCGTCAAGTTCATGTGATGACTTAATCGAGACAGTCAGACACTTCAGCAAGGTGGTTAATAATTAATTTTGAAACATCATATCGAATTATGAGCACAGATAATAAGAAAAACGAGAAAGAGCACAGCGTAGAGGAACGCCTCAAGGCTCTCTATCAGCTCCAGACCTATCTTACGGACATCGACCGTATCAAGACCCTTCGCGGCGAGCTCCCCAACGAGGTGAAGGACTGCGAGGACGAGATAGCCCGTTACGAGCTGCGCGTCGCCAAGCACAACGAGGAGATAGCGCACCTCAACGAGATGATCCAGGGCTTCACGGCCGCCATCGAGGAATGCCGCATGAAGGTGGCCCGCTACGACGAGCAGATCAACAATGTGCGCAACAACCGCGAGTTCGCTTTCCTGGAGAAGGAGCGCGAGTATCAGACTCTGGAGATAGAGCTGAACGAGAAGAAGATACGCGACTCCAAGGCCCGCATCGAGGAGGAAACCGAGCATAAGAACGCCGACGAGGAGGCTCTGGCCGACCAGCGCCACATCCTGGAGGCCAAGAAGCAGGAGCTGGAGGAGATCGTGTCCGAGACCCGCGCCGAGGAGGAGCAGATCATGGCCAAGGCCAAGGCCGTTGAGCCTGTGATTGACGACTACACGCTGGCCGCCTTCCGCCGTATCCGCAAGAACGCGCGCAACGGCCTGGGCATAGTCACCGTGCAGCGTAACGCCTGCGGCGGCTGCTTCAACCGCATCCCCCCGCAGCGTCAGCTCGAGATCAAGATGCACAAGAAGGTGATAGTGTGCGAATACTGCGGCCGCATCATGATCGATGCTCAGCTGGCAGGCATCGAGGAGGCTCCGGCACCCGCTCCCGCCAAGACCACACGCCGCACCAAGAAATCCGCTCCCACCACATAATATATCCGAATCAGCATGTGGAAGTTTAAGCCAATACTCAAGACCACCATCTGGGGCGGCGACCGTATCGCACCGTTCAAGGGCATAGAGACCGACCTTTACCTGGTGGGCGAAAGCTGGGAACTCAGCGGCGTTGAGGGCGACGTGTCGGTTGTGACTGACGGTCCCGAACAGGGAATGACGCTCACCGACCTGCTGTCCAAGTATGGCGCCGCCATCCTGGGCGAACGCAATTACAAGAAGTTCGGGACACGCTTCCCGCTTCTCATCAAGTTCATCGACGCGCGTCAGGACCTGTCGGTACAGGTTCATCCCGACGACAAGATGGCCCACCGTCAGGGTCAGGCCAACGGCAAGACCGAGATGTGGTATGTCGTAGACGCGGATCCCGGCGCCAAGCTGGCCAACGGATTCCGCGAAGCCGTGGATCCTGCCGACTACGAGCGCTTGGTGGAGACCGGCGACATCGAGAAGGTGCTGAACTTCTGCGACATCAAGCCGGGTGACGTCTACTTCATTCCGGCCGGTCGCGTTCATGCCATCGGAGCAGGTGCATTCGTGGCTGAGATTCAGCAGACATCCGACGCCACTTACCGCATCTACGATTATCACCGTAAGGATGCCGACGGCAACGAGCGTCAGCTGCACACCGCCCTGGCCAAGGAGGCCATCAACTTCAACGACACCGAGGGTACGGCCGTGAAGTATGTGCCGCGCAACGACATACCGGTCAATGTGGCCAAGTGCCCGTTCTTCACCACCAATCTGATGAACGTTGACGAGGAGGTGATGCGCGACTACAACGAACTGGATTCGTTCGTGGTGATTATCGTGACCGAGGGCAACGGCACGCTGCTCTGCGGCGCCGACGCCGTCAGCGCGGTGCCTACCGAAATGAAAGTAAAGCAGGGCGACACCGTACTGGTATCCGCCTCGGCCAACGGACTGTCGATTGTGCCCGGCGACAAAGGACTTAAACTGATAGAGACATACGTAGGATGAGAACTGCCGACGAACTTAAAGGAGTGACTCTTTTAGGAAATCAAGGCACCAAGTACCCCGACAACTACGCGCCCGAAATGCTTGAATGTTTCGACAACAAGCATTCCGGGCACGATTATGTCGTGCGGTTCGACTGCCCCGAGTTCACTACCTTGTGTCCCAAGACGGGACAGCCCGATTTCGGGCACATATGGATCAACTATATACCCAACGAGAAGATGGTGGAGAGCAAGAGCCTGAAGCTGTATCTGTTCTCGTTCCGCAACCACGGCGATTTCCACGAGGACGTGGTGAACATCATCCTCAACGACCTGTGGGCGTTGATGCAGCCGCGTTACCTGGAGGTGACAGGCCGCTTCATGCCGCGCGGCGGCATCAGCATCAACCCCTTCGCCAACCGCGCCGACGCCGCCCACGAGTCCCTCGCCGCCCACCGCCGCCTCAAGGCCTTCGAACAACTGTAACGATATGGAAAAGGATAGTGTATTGGTGCTGTCGGGGGGAGTGGACAGCACGACGATGCTGTGGGAGTATCGCGACCGGATCGCGATGGCTGTGACGTTCGACTACGGGTCGAACCACAACGCCGCCGAGATAGAATGCGCGCGGCGTCAGGCCGAAAAGGCCGGCGTGCCTCATATCGTCATCCCGTTGGCATTCATAGGCAAGTATTTCAATTCGTCGCTGCTCAGCGGGGCCGGGGAGATTCCGGAGGGACATTACGAAGACTCGAACATGAAGTCGACCGTGGTGCCTTTCCGCAACGGCATCATGCTGGCGGCGGCCTGCGGTCTGGCCGAAAGCAACGGCCTGAAATTCGTGATGATAGCCAATCACGGCGGCGACCACGCCATTTACCCGGACTGCCGCGAGGGCTTCATCAACGCCATGTCCGAGGCCATGGCGCAGGGCACATACACCGGCACCCGCATCTTTGCCCCCTACACCAACCTCACGAAAGCCGACATAGTGGCTCGCGGCGCCAGGATTGGAGTGGATTATTCGCAGACTTATTCATGCTACAAAGGCGGCGAGCGTCACTGCGGCCGTTGCGGCACGTGCGTGGAACGCCACGAGGCGTTCACCCTCGCCGGCGTCAACGACCCGACAGAATATCTGGTTCTTCCGGAGTAAAAGTAAGGTAACGACAAGATTAATCGTTAGATCGTACATCTACGCTAAAGATAGCCAGCCACATCACGGCTGGCTTTTTTTATTGACTGTAAACCGATTACCCGAACTGATAATCTCATCGTTGATTTCCATACAGACGTATTTGCTTAATTTTTATAAAATTTTTCAAAAAAAATATTTGGAAATAACGAATCAAACCCATATATTTGCCACCAGAAAGATTCCAGATGGTTTGAAATCGCAACAATAGTCCTTTTCATACTTTTAGAATTACTCTGGATATCTTTTTTAACTTTTGTACTATTACTATTGCTGACGCTTATGGTAAAGATATTGGATAATATAATGATTAAGGTGATGATGGCAGTGTTGACGCTGTCATGGGCATTTGATGCATCGGCATCAGGGTCGCGTTCTTATTTTGAATATAATGGTTTATGCTATAAAACCTACGGCCTTTTCCTAAGCAGCAGCTATGCCATCGTGACCTATCCTGATGACAAATCCGACTTCAATCAGGACTTTTATGCCGTAGGTGATATTACAATCCCATCGACCATCCTATATGATGGCTGGACGCTCCCGGTTAAAAAGATTGACGACTATGCCTTCAGCAACTGTCATTACCTTACTTCCGTCAAACTTCCCGAGGGTCTGGAGGTAATCGGATACGAGGCATTTTTCAATTGTGGGCTATTGCAATCCATAGATATTCCAGAGAGTGTTCAGAAGATTCAGGGCGGGGCCTTTGCAGGATGTTGTTCTTTACAGTCAGTGAATTTTCCGCAAAGCATGACATCTATTGGGGAAGGAGCATTCCTCAATTGTAAATCACTATCTTCCGCATCCCTTCCAAATGACATAAACTCTATTGGAGCCTCAACATTCGAGAGTTGCAGTTTTCTTAAAACCGTTACCATCCCACGTTCCGTCAAAGAAATCGGAGATGAAGCTTTTTCACTCTGCGAATCGCTTGAGTCCGTGACAGATTGCTGTGGTGTCGAAAAAATCGGTGCAAGCGCTTTTAATTGTTGTTACCGGTTAAAATCAATAAATATAGGAGACAAGTTGACGTATCTTGGAGAGGAAGCTTTTAAGGAGTGCATATCGCTGGAAAGCTTAGGAAATAATGCAGTCATACCTGGCATTCAATATTCCGAATACGTTCACGATTTTCCCTACAGCCATGGACTCCGGATAATAGCGTCCTCTGCGTTCAGAAACTGCATTTCATTAAAATCAGTCAAATTGGCAGATGACGTACAGGCTATTGGAACCAATGCTTTCAGCGGATGCGCTTCGCTCCGTTCCATTAACATCCCATCCGATGTCAAAACAATCTATGACGAGGCTTTTGCAGGATGTATTTCCCTTCCGAAACTGACACTGCCGAACAATATACAGAATTTTTATTCTAAAGCGTTCTACGCCTGCAATGGGCTTAAATCAATCAATATTCCGGCCCGCACTTCACATATAGACAATTATGCGTTTGTATTCAGAAGTGCAGCAAAGGTACATGCTGAAAGTGAGATTCCTCCGGCTTTAGAGCATTTCCCCCCACGATTCAGCTCTTATACAAAGGAGAATGGAATTCTATACGTTCCTGACGGTAGCGTGCAGACATATCGGAAAGCGTATGAATGGAAAGAATTCAAAAACATCGCAGACGAAAGTTCAAGCGGAATAGAAAATGTCGGGGCTGCCGGGTTATCGGATAGTGACATTACTGTAAGCGTCTATCCGGATGGCATACACATTGACGGCATAACCTCCGGCTCCACAGTCTCCATATACACCCTTGACGGCACCTGCTGTTTCTCTGACTCCGTTAGCGGAGACAGAATTACCTACCATCCCGCAACGTCCGGAATATACATTATCCGAATAGGTGAATATTCAACCAAAGTGCTGTTAAGATAACAGCATAATTGAAGTTTTAAATTTATGCTTAATTTAAAATATTTTACCAGACTTCTTGTTTTGGCATTGACACTTGACATGTCGGCATTGACAGTCAGTGCAGCGGCCCGATACGATTTTATCACCTCCGATTTATGTTTCAAAGTATTGTCCAACCAGGGCAAAACCGTAAGCGTCGTGGGTTATAATCCCTATCAGGCTGAACCGCAAATGTTGTCGATCCCTTCCAATGTCACATGGAACAATAATGTGTACACTGTCACCGAAGTGGGACCACACGCCTTTGAACACTTCTATATCGAGACCCTGTATCTGCCCTCCGACATTGCTCGTATAGGAGAATATGCATTTAGCTATTGTCCTTATTTAAAATCAGTTACTCTCCCTGATAATTTAAAAACGATCGGAGAGGGGGCATTCAAGTATTGTAAGCTAATACCGTCTCTGACTTTGCCTGAAGGCGTGGACAGCATTGGAGTGGGCGCATTTGCCGGATGTAAAAGATTAGAATCATTAAGGATTCCTGACAGTGTCACATTTTTAGGTGATATTGCATTTCAGTTTTGCGATGGGTTGTCCTCAGTTAAACTCGGCAGGAATATCCAGAGAATCGGCCAACAGGCATTTGGCTATTGTAGTTCCTTGTCTGAGATAACTATACCAAATTCTGTCAAAGTAATAGACGACCTGACATTCGTGGGATGTAATTCTTTGAAAAAAGTAATTATTGGCAATAATGTGACAAAAATTGGATGGTTGGCGTTTGAGGACTGCCACAATTTAACTGATGTAAAATTGCCTCAAGGCTTGAAGCAAATTGATTGTAACGCATTTGTGAATTGTTATGCCTTATCATCGATTTCAATTCCAGAATCTGTGACAAGCATTGGCGATGGTGCGTTCAATTATTGCCGGTCTATGAAATCCGTTGAGATTCCTGATGGAGTCACTATTCTTAATCAGGGATCCTTTACTAACTGCATATCTCTTTCCGAAATAAAGCTTCCAAAGAGTCTCACACGTCTTGATGATTATGCAATTTACTATTGTCCGAAACTCCTCAGTATTACCATACCTGAGAATGTTCAGGTCATTGGTGCGTACCAATTTAGATGCAGAAACCTCAAGACCGTTACTTCTCTCAATCCCATTCCCCCAGCGTTATATTTCGATAGCGAAAGCGGATACGCCCCCTCCCGGCCTTTCTATGGAGTCGACAAATCGACATGTAAGCTTTACGTGCCCAAAGAAAGCGCCGCCGCATACCGCGAAGCAGAAATATGGAAGGAATTTGAAAACATAATCGAAATGGAATAGACCTGCCGGTCATTGGGCAGAACTGACAGAGGAATCAGCGTCATTAGAGTTCTCTGTGCTGACAATCTCGGCGATGATTCCCTGGAGGGCGGCAGTGGTCTTGTCGATGCGGGCGATGTCGTCGTGGAGGCGACGGGTGTAGGGGATGCTAAGGAGGTAGAAGATAATGCCGGCCGGGGCGAACCACATCAGCGCCTTGCGCACTTTCAGATTGCGGAACGGACAGTATATCCAGAGCCACATCAGGATGGGATAGTCGTTCAGCTTGTCGATTATCTTGAGGTTGCGGCTGTCGTTCAGCACGGCCACAAGCGCGTCGGTCTCGTCGCCAAGCACCGCGACGGGATGGCGGCGCAAGGGTTTCATCCAGTAATCCCTGTAACTCTGACGGCGCGGATAACGTTTGAGCCACGCCTGCGAGCGACGCTGCAGCCTGTCGAGGCCGGCCATCACCACAGGACGGTCTATATCGTTGATCACAACCTCCTTGCGCGTCACCTGACGGCTTTCGGGCAGCCCCAACAGTCGGCGCGCCCATGTCTTGTACAGGTCGGGGTTGAACACGGCACTGTCGTTCATAGCCTTGTAAGTCACGAAGATACCTAACGGCAACAGCACGAACGTGGATAGCCACATTCCGGCCCACGCCTGCCATATACCCTCGCGGGCCATCTTGAACCCGGTGTTGTCGATGATATAGTACACAAGGAACAGCATCACCGATATCACCATCGGCGCTCCGAGTCCCCCCTTGCGGATGATGGCACCCAACGGCGCGCCGATAAAGAGGAAGATGATGCACGCCACCGACAGGGTGTATTTCTTGATCAGTTCGATGCGGTGACGTATCAGTCGTCCCTTCTCGTCGCCTACCTGGACGGCGCGGAATTCCTGTTCGCTCTTGCGCTGCGATTGCAGGGCGAAGGCACCTGAGAACACCTGGTCGCGCTGGGCCGGCGACAGGGCCAGCAGCAGCGAATCGAGGCTGACGGGATTCACTGCCTTCTTCCCGGATTCCTTCTGTTTTTCGGCAATCTTCTTACCGCCCTGATACTTCACCTTCACTTTCTGCCCCATTGCGGGTGCCAGCGTGGGGAACGCGAGTGTGGTGAATCCCTCGGCGGTGCGGTTGCCGATGCTGTCCACACGCCGCGACAGCGAGTCGATGCTGGTGCGCAGTTCGCTGATGTTCTTGCCCACGTACTGGCTGCGCATACCCTCCTCGTTGAGGCGGTTGAAGTTGGCGTCGAACGGTATCAGCAGCTCCTTGTCGACGAACGATTCGCGACGGAACGGGATATTGCTGGAGTTCATGTTCTGCTCGCGCAGGTTCTCGAACTGCTCGCCCGACCATAGATGCAGATAGAGGTAATCCATATCGGGCGTGAAGGCCAGGCGCGCCGAATCGGCAAGCAGGATGGTGGGGTTGTCGCCGTGGCCCACATCGTAGATCATGGCGCCGTACAGCATGCCGGTGTCGGGGTTCTTCTTCCTGACATACAGGTTATAGCCTGTAATCTGGTCATAGAACGAGCCTTCGGGAATCTCGAGTTCGGGGCTTTTCTGACGGGCCGAGAACAGCAGCGTCCACATCTTGACCTGTGCCTTTGGCAGCACGTCGTTCTGGAAGAAGAACGCGCCGACGGCTATTATGGTTATCAGCACGATCAGGGGCGACATGACCTGTATCAGCGGAATGCCGCTGGCCTTGATGGCCGTAAGCTCCGACTTCTCGCCGAGGTTGCCGAACGACATCAGCGACGCCAGCAGGATGGCCAGCGGCAGGGCCATCGGTATCATGGAGAGGGCGGCGTAGAAGAAAAGTTCGGCCAACACCCCGAAGCCGAGCCCCTTGCCCACCAGGTCGTCCATGTATTTCCACAGGAACTGCATGAGCACGATGAACAGCACGATGAAGAACGTCATCGCGAACATCGGCAGGAATGTCTTGAGTATGAACCGGTATAAACGTTTCAAATCACGTGAAATATGGGGTGCGGTCAGTCTCCGGGGACATGCACCATACGTTTTGCGGCTGTAAAATTAGAAATTATTGCTGAGACACGAAAATTTTTGTAACTTTGCTTTTGGAAAAATACCAAAAAACATGAAATTATTCGAAAGATTGACCCTTCAGGCGCAGGCTCACCCCCAGCGACTGATATTGCCGGAGTCGACCGAACCGCGCACATTGCAGGCGGCCGACCGAGTTATTTGCAATAAAATCGCCGACGTGACCTTCATCGGCGACAAGGAAGATATACTGAACAAGGCCTTCGAGCTTGGGCTCAGCAACATCGAGAAGGCCAGGTTCGTCAATCCTAAGGATGCGGCCGTAGTAGAGCCCTACGCCGAACTGCTGGCCGAGCTTCGCAAGAAGAAAGGGATGACCATCGAGGAGGCCCGCAAGCAGGCAGCCAATCCCTTGTACCTGGGCTGCCTGATGATCAAGAAGGGGGAAGGCGACGCCATGGTGGCCGGCGCACTCAGCCCCACGAGCCACGTATTGCGCGCGGCGTTCCAGGTGCTGAAGACCAAGCCCGGCGTGTCGGTGGTGAGCGGCGCGTTCATCATGCTGCTGCCCGAGAACGTGCCTTTCGGTGAGGACCACATGCTGATATTCGCCGACTGCGCCGTAGTGCCCGACCCCAACGCACAGGAACTGGCACAGATAGCCATCGAGACGGCCCGCACCACCAGGAACATCGCAGGACTCGACCCCGTTGTGGCCATGTGCTCGTTCTCGACCAAGGGAAGCGCCACCCACGAGCGTGTGGACAAGGTGATAGAGGCTACGGAAATAGCCCGCCACATCGACCCGGCGCTCAAGATAGACGGCGAGCTGCAGAGCGACGCCGCCATCGTGCCGAAGATCGGCGAGATGAAGGCTCCCGGCAGCCCCGTGGCCGGTCACGCCAACACCCTGATATTCCCCAGCCTGGAGACCGGCAACATCGCATACAAGCTGGTGCAGCGTCTGGCCGGCGCCGGCGCCGTAGGTCCTATCCTCCAGGGTCTGGCAGCTCCCGTCAACGACCTTAGCCGCGGCGCTACCGTCGACGACATCGTGAACACAATCATCGTAACCTGCAACCAGGCTATCGGCGACAAGAAATAACAACTTCCGCAGCGTTTTTTCAAATGAAGATATTAGTGCTCAACAACGGATCGAGTTCCGTTAAGTATAAACTGATCGACTCGGCCACCAAGCAGGTGCTGGCCGAAGGCGGCGTAGAGAAAATCGGACTTCCAGACAGCTTCCTGAAATTCAAGAAAGCCGACGGATCGAAGGAGACCGTGACCGTGCTGATGCCCGACCACAAGGAGGCCATCCGCCAGGTGTTCAAGGTGCTGACCGACCCGAAGGAGGGCGTGATCAAGGACCTGTCCGAGATCGACGCCATCGGACACCGCGTGGTGCACGGAATGGAATACTTCAACAAGTCGGTGCTCATCACACCCGACGTGATCGAGAAGGTGAAGGAGTGCTACCCGGTGGCCCCGCTGCACAATCCGGCCAACATCATCGGCATCGAGGCCGTGCAGGAGCTGATGCCCGGCACGCCCAACGTGGCCGTGTTCGACACCGCCTTCCATCAGACCATGCCCGCCAAGGCATACATGTATGCCCTCCCCTACGAATATTATGAGAAGTACGGCATCCGCCGCTACGGTTTCCACGGCACGAGCCACCGCTACGTGTCGCGCCGCGCCTGCGAATACCTGGGCGTGGACTACGGCAGGCAGCGCATCATCACCTGCCACATCGGCAACGGCGGCAGCATCACGGCCATCAAGGACGGCAAGAGCGTGGACACCAGCATGGGTCTGACTCCTACCGAGGGGCTGATGATGGGTACGCGCGTGGGCGACGTTGATCCCGGCGCACTGGTGTACCTGATGGAGCGTGCCGACCTCGACGCCAAGCAGCTGCAGACCGTGATCAACAAGGAAAGCGGTGTGCTCGGAGTGTCGGGCATAAGCAACGACATGCGCGACATCGAGGCAGGCATCGCCGCCGGCAACGAGCGTGCCAAGCTGGCCATGGAGATGTACGAATACCGCATCCTCAAATACATCGGCGCATACGCCGCAGTACTTGACGGCGTGGACATCATCGTATTCACGGGCGGTGTGGGCGAAAACCAGACCAAAACCCGCGAGAACATCTGCCGTCATCTGAACTACCTCGGAGTGACGTTCGACGCCGAGGCCAACAAGGTGCGCGGCGAGGAAGTGACCATTTCCGCCGCCGACTCCAAGGTGAAGGTGGTGGTCATCCCCACCGACGAGGAGATGATGATAGCCGAGGACACAGCTGAAATCGTAGGCAACCTGAAGTAATCTGCCAATATTTTGACCTGACGGCCGCACACTCATGCCGGCCGGCGGTCATAGACTGTTATAGATGATAGAATCGATAATTTACTGGAACGCGGACCCGGTGATGTTTTCACTGGGGCCGCTTTCCGTTCGATGGTACGGCCTGATGTTCGCCGTGGGCTTCATCATAGGCTACAACATCATGGAGCGCATGTTCCGTCACGAAGGCGCGCCCGAACGATGGCTCGGCATCCTGCTGGCATACGTGGCCATAGCCACCATAGTGGGCGCACGCCTGGGACACGTGTTCTTCTACGAATGGGACTACTATTCGCAGCATCCCGGCGAGATAGTCAAGATATGGAACGGCGGCCTGGCCAGCCACGGAGGCACCATCGCCATAATCATAGCCCTGTTCATGTTCTCGTGGTTCACGAGCCATAAGCCGGCGTCGTGGGTGTTCGACAAGATAGTGATTCCCGTCGCGCTGGTAGGCGCCATGATCCGGTTCGGCAACCTGATGAATTCCGAGATATACGGCTGTGCGACCGACCTGCCGTGGGGATTCGTGTTCGTGCGCAACGGCGAGACCGTACCCGCCCATCCCACTCAGCTGTACGAAAGCCTGTGCTATCTGGTGCTGTTCGTAGTGCTGATGTGGATGTACTGGAAGAAGAACGCCCAGGAACGCCCCTGGCTCATAACCGGCGTGTTCTTCATCGGCATCTTCCTGCCCCGGTTCCTGATTGAATACATCAAGAACGTGCAGGTCAGCTCCGAATACGAGATGATAGCCCGTTACGGCATGAACATCGGCCAGATGCTGTCCATCCCGTTCATATTGATCGGAGTGTTCCTGGTATGCCGGGCACTGGCCCATCCCCGGGTCAAGTTCTCGTTCCCCGATAAATTCCCGGAGAACCCCGCCGACAAAAAGAAAAAGAACCATAAATAACGACGGTCATCTCACCTCATCACTCGTCACTCATCACTCATAACTTTGCACTTACCACATGACCGGACTGTCGATATTCGATTTTGACGGAACGCTGACCGACAAGGACACCTTCCTGCTGTTCGCCCGGTTTGTGCGCAAGCGCAAGGGGATGTGGCGCGCCGGGATAAAGGCGCTGCCGGCCATCCTGGAGTGGCGGCTCGGGCTTAAGGGAAGCGCACACGCCAAGGAGCGTCTGTTCGGCGCCCTGTACGGCGGGATGCCTTTAAGCACGTTCACGGCATACGGCGAGGCGTTTGCCGATGTGGTGGACCGCAACCTTCGCAAGCGTGGCATGGACGAGCTGAACCGTGCCCGCGAACGCGGCGACAGGATAGCGATATGCTCGGCCAGCGTGCCGCAATGGATCGAGCCGTGGGCGCGGCGTCACGGCATAGACACCGTGATGGGCACCGAAATCGAAGTGGACGCCGACGGCCGGCTTACCGGCCGGTTCGCAACCCCGAACTGCAAGGGACCGGAGAAAGTGCGTCGCGTCACACAGATTTTCCCTGACCGCACCGACCTGCACGTTTCGGTATACGGCGACAGCTCGGGCGACCGCGAACTGCTTGACTTCGCCGACGAGCCGCACATGCTGCGCAAGCGTTCGCCGCGCGACATCCGGATGGCCGGATGGTTCGCCGGGGTGGTGGTCATACTGGCGCTCACCATCCTGTTCTCGTGGAACCGCTATATCACCAGCCCGCCGCACGTGAGCCGCGAACGGTTCCCCATACGCGGCATCGACGTATCGGCCCACCAGGGGATGATGAACCTGGACGCCGTGGCGGCCGACGGCTACGAATTCATATTCATCAAGGCATCGGAAGGGGCCGACTTCCGCGACCCCAATTTCGCGCTCAACTATCTCAAGGCCGGTCATGCCGGGCTGAAACGCGGAGCGTACCATTTCTTCCGCTTCGACCGCGACGGCATCGAACAGGCGCTCAACCTGATACGCGCCGTAGAGGGCCGTCCCCTCGAGCTTGGAGTGGCCATCGACGTGGAATATCAGGGCAATGCCAAGGGCGTTCCCGCCGACTCCATCGCAATGAGGCTGCACGACATGGTGGATTTTCTGAGCCTGAAAGGATACCGGCCCACTTTCTACACCAACGAACAGGGATACGACGAACTGGTGTATCCCAACTGTCCCGGATACCCGCTGTGGCTATGCTCGTTCAACGAAAAGACCGCCAACCGCGACTGGACATTCTGGCAATACGACCACCGGGGAAAGGTGGCCGGAGTGCGCGGCGACGTGGACCTTAACGCTTTCTACGGCAACCGTAAGCAATGGAACGAGCATCTGCGCCAATTCGCAAAATAATGCACCGGTTTTTCCGTTTTATTGTTTAGCTAAGACAGCTGAAAATCCATTATGGACATAAGCCATATACGCTGTCAGAAACAACAAGACGCTATTGATGAGAATCGGAACAATTCTTAAACACATATTCATATCAACGACCCTGTTTGCGACATCATTAGCCGCAATGGCGCTTGATGCGGGCCATTACGCGCAGCACTCGGTTCTGTCGCAGGGCAACTGGGCCACGGTCGAGGTGTCGGAGACCGGCATGACGCTGGTTACAGACGTGATGCTCCGCAACTTAGGCTTCAGCGACCCGGGCAAGGTGCGCGTGTACGGCACCGGCGGCGTCATGGTGCCCGAGGCCCTGGACGCCTCCATGCCCGACGACCTGCCGGTCGTACCGTCGTTCCGCACATCAAGGGGAATTGTGTTTTTCGCCCGTGACAATCACTCGTGGAGCACCCTGAAATCCGCCCGGCCATACGCCCATACCATCAATCCCTACACCGAGAAATCGGTGTATTTCCTCAGTGACGCCGACACGGGTATGACCGTGGGCCAACTTGACCTGCAGGGAGAATCGGCGGCCGACGTCACATCGTTCATAAACCGGCAGGTGCACGAACAGGAGCTGGAACATTTAGGCGAATCGGGCCGCACATATCTGGGCGAGGATTTCCGTGGCACACGAAGCCAGACATTCGATTTCGCCCTGCCCGACCGCACCGGTGACGAAGCCCTGGTGACAGTACAGTTCGCCGCCAAGGTGACCGGCGGAGGCTCGCGGATCACAGTCCGGGCCGGCGGCCAGAACGCGCCTTCCGCGTCGACAGATTCGATAGCCGGCGTGGACGCCTCACAATACGCGGCATTCTCCACCCGCTCGTTCACTGCGCCCGTGGACGCCGACAAATTAGAACTCAATATCGGCTATACCAATTCCGGAGTATTGTTCCTGGCCCGTCTGGACTATATCGAGGTGTTCCATAACCGTTCGCTCAGACTGAACAACGGTCAGCTGCACTTCTACGGCACATGGAGCGCCGGACAGACATTGGGCGTGGACGGAGCATCGCAGTCCACGGTGATATACGACGTGACCGACCCGGCAAAGCCGGCCGTAGTGACATATACGTTACAGGGCGACCGCGCCCTCCTGAAGCTGGAACGCAACGGTTACCGCGAATTCGTGGCCTTCGATCCCGACAGGATAGCCACCGGCAAGACCAGGATAGGAAGTCGCGTAGCCAACCAGGACCTGCACGCCCTGGAGGCCCCCGACATGCTGATAATCAGTCCCGACGAATACCGCGACGGGGCGCAGCTGATCGCCGATATGCACCGGTCGGTGGACGGAATGCAGGTGACGGTGCTTAGTCCCGATGTGATATACAACGAGTTCTCGGGCGGCATCCCCGATGTGGGTGCGTGGCGCAAGCTGCTGAAGATGTGGCACGACCGTGGACGCGCTCCGCAATACTGCCTCATCATGGGCAAGCCGAGCTGCGATCCCAAAGGGAAATCCGCCGAATTCAAGAATATGCGTTACAATCCGGTGCCGATATGGCAGTCTCCCGAAGGGCTGTCGGAAACCACCTCGTTCAGCAACGACGACTATATCGGAATGCTTGACGACGTCACGGAATCCGGGTTCCAGATGGAACGCGCCACAATCCATGTGGCGGTGGGACGCCTTCCCGCCAAAAGCGCGGACGAGGCCCGGACCATGGCCCGGAAGATCGTGAACCATGTCACCAAGCCCACATACGGAGCCTGGCGCAACAAGGTGATGCTTATAGCCGACGACGACGACAAGGCAGTCCATCTGGACCAGTCGCAGGACGCCTACAACCACATGCGGGCGTCTGGACGCGGAGCGGCATACCTGTACGACCGACTGTACCTCGACTCCTATCCGCTCGTCACCACGGCATTGGGCCAGACGTACCCCCAGGCCACCCGGCGCATGCTGGACAATTACAATGAGGGCGTGGTATTCACCAACTATATGGGACACGCCTCCGAACGGGGCTGGGGCCACGAAAAGCTCTGGGTATGGAACGACATAGTGGGAATAAAGAACCCTAACCTGACCTTCATGTACACAGGCACCTGCCGCTTCATGCCCTGGGACGAGCCGCTGGTGTCGGGAGCCGAGGAACTGATGCTGAATCCCCGCGGCGGCGTGGCGGGAATGATCTCCACCTCGCGCACAGTCTACATTTCGGCCAACGGCATCCTGAACGGATACGTCGCCTCCGAACTGTTCAAGACAGGCGACGACGGCCGCATCCTTCCCATAGGTCTGGCATATATCAAGGGCAAGAACCTATACATGGGCGATACCAACAAGCTTCGGTACGCGCTGATGGGCGATCCGGCAATGCGACTGAACAACATACGCAACATCGTCACCGTCGACTCCATAGCCGGAATCGACATGACCGCATCGCAGGAAATGCCTGAAATCACCGCCGGCTCGCGCCTTGACGTGGCGGGATGCGTGCGCACTCCCGAGGGCGACATCGACACCGGATTCGACGGCACGGTCAATCTGCTGCTATACGACGCCGAGACCGTGGTGGAGACATACGGCAACGGCAAGAACGGCGAGAGCCGCATGTACAACGACCGCAAGACCCGCCTGGCCAGCGTCAACGCATCGGTAAGACAGGGACGGTTCAGATGCCGCCTCACCGTGCCGCTGGAGATAAGCAACAATTACCAGCCGGCCCTGCTGTCGGCCTACGCATGGAACGACAAGGGCGCCGAGGCCAACGGATATTCCGAATCGCTGTATGTCTACGGATTCCCCGACACCGAGGATGCGGACACGATCGGCCCGAAAGTAGATTATTTCTATCTAAACACCGACCGGTTCGAGGACGGCGACATAGTCAATCCGAATCCCGTGGCGTTCATACGCCTGTCCGACCCGGCCGGCATCAATGTGTCGGACGCCGGCGTGGGCCACAGAATCTCGCTGATTCTCGACAAGCAGCATCCATACGACGATGTGTCGCAACACTTCGTGCCGGACGTGGACGACACCGCAGGCACGGTGGCATACGCACTGAGCGACCTGCCGGCAGGCCACCACACCCTCACGCTCGAGGCATGGGACAACCTGAACAATTCCACGCGCCACACCATCGAGTTCAAGGTCAACGCCACGGCCGACCCGCGCATAGTGAACGTGGGCACCGACTGCAATCCGGCCACCAGCGGCGTGACTTTCCGCATCAGTCTGGACCAGCCCAACACCGAGATGAAGTGCGAGCTTCAGGTGATGGACCTGAACGGCCGCGTGATATGGAGCGACACCACCACCGACAGCACCGGACTCACCTCGCAGCTCAGCACATACTGGAACCTGTGCGACAAATCGGGCACCCGTGTGCCACGCGGCATCTACCTGTACCGCGTCCGTGTCGAGACCCCGCAGGGCAACTGGGCTTCCAAAACCAACAAACTCGCCGTAACGGCTCAATAAACAAGATGACACCTTCCATGATTCTGCCGGAACCCACGCTGAGACGTCTCCCCTGGTATCTGGCATACGTTGAAATACTGAAGGCCCGCTCCGAACAGTTCGTCAGCTCGACACGCATAGCACGCGCACTGAACGTGGATTCGTCGCAGATAGCCAAGGATCTGTCGTTCCTGAACCTCAGGGGCAAGACCCGCATCGGATACGAAGTGAACACCCTGTGCGACGCGCTGTCCGATTTCCTCGGATTCAGCCGCCCGCACAAGGCATACGTGATGGGCGTAGGCAGCCTGGGATCGGCTCTGATGCGCGATTCGGGACTTACCAAATACGGACTTGAGATCGTGGCCGGATTCGACAACGATCCCGCCAACATAGGACGCTCGGACCTCGGAGTGCCCGTGATGCATCCCGACAGCATCGACAAGGCCATGGAGAAATATCCGGCCGAGATATGCATACTGACCGTTCCGGCCGAAGCCGCGCAGGAAGCCGCCGACACGGCCATAGCCGCCGGCATCAAGGCGATATGGAACTTCACCCCCTACCGCGTCAAGGTGGCGCAGGACGTGGTGATGGCCAATACTTCCATCTACGCCCATCTCGCCATCATATACAACCGTCTCAGCATCATGGAGTCATGAAGATATTCGCAGTGACATCGCCCGATGCCGGGCGGCAGGACGGCTCCCCCTTCGCCGGACTTGAAGCCGGGGAGCGTTACGAGATACCCGATTCGTCGCTGCTGCGCTCAGGACAGCCGTTTTTCGTGCCCGATTTCGCCGATGAGTTCCGGGCGTTTCCTTCGATAGTGTTCCGTCTGTCACGCCTGGGCAAAGGGATAGCGCCACGGTTCGCGACCCGTTATTACGACTCCGTCACGATGGGGTGCGCGGTCATCGCCACCGACCTGCTGCGTCAGCTTCGGACTCAGGGCAAGCCCTGGTGCCGCGCCGTGGCCTTCGACAAATGCTGCATGACAGGCAGATTCATACAGCCTGACGAAATGCCGGAATCCTGGAGCATTCAGTGCGGCGACTGTTCGCTTGTCTATCCTGTTGGAAACATAATGACCGGATTCGGCGACATCCTCGCCGACATCAGCCGCGACATTACCGTCAAGGAGGGCGATCTGATACTTGCCTCTTTATCTCCTGTGGGAATTCCGCTGAAGCAAGGCACAAGGCTCTCCGTCATAAACGAAGCGAACAATTATAAGATACTTGACATCAGCATTCGATGAAGTCCAAAATATATATTCTGCTCACACTGGCCGCAGCATTCATAGTCGCCGCATCATACGGAGGCAATTATGTGTTCAGCCCCTCGACCGTCCTGTCTTCGGGCAAATGGGTCAAGGTGGAGACTGCCGATGCGGGCATATACGAGCTGAGCTACGCGCGTCTGACCCAGATGGGATTCCCCGATCCGGAGAAAGTGTCGGTATACGGCAGCGGCGGTGTCCAGCTGACGGACGCATTGGTCAGCGGTGGCAAGAACGCATTTGCCGACGACCTGCGGCAGGTGCCGGTGATACACCGCAACAACAAGCTCTACTTCTACGCACGCGGCTTGCGCGAGCCGAAGCTCGGAGCCGACGGATTCAGCGGCAATTCGCTCAACATATATTCCAACGTCGGTCATTATTTCCTGACCGACGGGGGCACCACCCGTTCGCTTGAAGCGCAGGGTGACGTAACCGACCTGAAACAGAATGCCGCGGACCGCTCCACCGGCTACGACTGGCGCATACGCGAAGCGGACAACATGCATGGCCTCGACAATTGCGGAAACGAATTCTGGGACTGCGTGCTGTCCTCAGGCAAATCCCTGTCATGGAATCTGCCGGTAAGCTATATGGCCGACAGGTCGGTATGCTCCACACTGTCAAGAATCGTACTGATCCGCAATGCCGCCGGCGCTTCCTATACTGTTTCGCTGAATGTAGGCAACAACAGCCACCGCGACACCTTCCGTGACAGCAGCGACAAGGAAGAAAAGGGACTGGCCAGGGAAATCCGGACCGCCTCGTTCACTCTGGCGAAATCCGACAATATAAAGATAGGGGCAACGGTGAATTCCACCAATACGAACCTGTATTTTGACTGGACATTGCTTACATATACCAAGAATCTGGGCCAGGCCGGGTCGGAAATGGTGCAGGAACGCCTCGGGCTGCAGCCGTCGGGACAGACGGGCGGCAACGGATATGTCAGCATACCCGCAGGCTCGCTGGTGCTGGACGTGACGGATCCGCATAATCCCGCCCTGCTGCCGGGCGAGGGGAATAAAGCATATTTCCGCGAATCGGAATCCCAAAGGATACTTTTTGCCTTCAATCCGGCCCGGACACAGCTGCAGCCGCAGAATCCGGTGAATGTACCCAACCAGGACCTTCATGCCCTGCAACAGCAGCAATACGATTTCCTCATCGTGGCCGTGCCGGAGATGCTGGAATACGCCGAGCGGATAGCACAGCTGCACCGCGACCATGACAAGATCAACGTGGCCGTGGCCACCACCGAACAGATATACAATGAATTCAGCAGCGGCACTCCGGATCCCGTGGCCGTGCGCATGATGGTCAAGATGCTGTACGAGTCCCACGGCAACGCACTCAAGAACGTGCTGCTTGTCGGCCCCATCAGCAGCGACACCCGGGGCATCAACCATTCCCAGCCGCACGCCTACCCCATAATCGGCATACAGGAAGGCGGGATATTCTCGCAGCGCGAACCCGCCATAGTATTGGACTACTACGGCAACACGACCGACAATCTGTCGCTCACCGGTATGGACCGCATGACCGTGCAGACAGGCGTGGGCGCTCTGCCTGTCTACGGCAAAGCCGATGGCGAACGGGTTGTGTCCAAGATCAAGAGATACCTCACATATCTGGACAGCGACGACTTCGCATGGTATGTCAACGAGACCGTCTCGGCATCGTGCTCGGGCGACGACCATCTGCACGACGACCAGGCCGTGAAACTCGGCGAAAACCTGCAGACCGCCGTCAATGCGGCAAGCGGCGGCAGATTTCGTCACTCCAATTTCGCTCAGGAGTTCTTTTCTGAGGAAACCCAGAAATCCTATTATGGCAAAGTGCTGGAAAGCGGCAAGCTACTGTCCGTCTATGTAGGCCATGCCGGCGGATGGTCCATAAGATTCTTTCAAGCCCCGGACTTTGCCCGGCTGCGCAACAAACTGCCGTTCTTCATGATGTTTGCGGGCTGCGACCTGACTGTCCCCGATTACGGCGACGTGGAGATGGGTCAGGAAGTGGTGACCCATTACAACAATGCCATGATCGGCTCACTCTGCTCTACCCGTACGGCATGGGCGTCGGGCAACTTCAACCTGGCCAAACTTTTCACAAACGCCTTTTTCAGGGACCGCAGCAACCGGCCATACACACAGTCGCGCACCATCGGCGAGGTGTATGCGCAGGCCAAATCCTCGATTACGGATTTCAACAAACTTGTATTCATATATATCGGCGATCCGGCCCTGACCGTCCCGTTCCCTCTCCGTGCGCTGGAATGCAAACTTACAGGCAATCTAACGTCGTACAGGGCCGGCGACGTATTGACCGTATCGGGGGCCATAGATGCCAAAGAGGGCGACGCTCCTTTCAACGGTCGTGCGGTGCTGAAAATCTGCGAGCCTACGCAGACCCGCACTTCACCTGCCGACTCAAAATACAAGATAAAATTCAGTGCGGACCTTATTTCTTCAGTGGCTGTCAATGTAAAGAACGGCAGGTTCACGGCAAAGATACCGTTGTCCAAGGACGTGGCACGTTTCGTATCATACCGCGACACCGTCACGAACCTGAACATGTACGTCGGGGCATACGATCCGTCGCAGCGCCTCTCGGCGTCATGTCTGGTCGCGGTGCCCATGATGAGGCATGACGAGGTCCGTACGGAGAAGCCGTCGGCCGACCATACCGACACCCGGGCTCCTGTCGTGACCGCACGATATGACGCGGCCACAATGTCGCTGGACATGACCGTTGCCGACAACGTGGCCGTCACTCCGGGAATCGGCACAGGCGCAGCCTTGACAATGCGCATTGACGACACCGAGGTATCGACCGGCCTCGTCGCGGACGATGATATATGCGGCACTACTGAATACCGGACCGCATACTTTGTAGGACACCTCAAGGACGGCGAACATACGCTGACCTATTCGGCGCGGGATATGGCAGGCAACGCCACCGCGACAAAGACGTTGAACTTTACCGTAAACCGTGATGCCGCCGGCATATCGCTTGCCGCCGAACGCTCGTACGGAATCGATTCGATGCGGTTTATTCCAGGTTCCGGCCACACCGGGCTGCAGCTGATAGTGCTGAATGCCGAGGGCCGGATAGTAGACACAGTAGACAATGTGGACGGCCCCTTCGACTGGGACCGCGCCGGACTGCCGAGCGGAACGTACACCGCCACGCTGCGTGCTCCCGACAACCGGACCATCCGGTCGAACAGCGTCACTTTCACTCTGATTGACTGATTTCTGAGCCGTATGGCCTCTGGGCCCGGACAGCGGGCAATATTGAAGCGCTTTTGAAGTTTATTAGAATACAATGAAGATATTGAAGACATACATATTGATGGCTCTCGGACTGGTGTCGGCCACGGCATACGCCGAAGACGACCTGAAGGGCGAGATGTTCAACCCGGTGAACACCGGTGTCACCACGCTGAGCATCGCCCCGGATGCCCGCGGCTCGTCGCTGGGAAACCTTGGCGCGGCCACCGACCCCGACATGAATTCCCAATACTGGAACTCGTCGAAATACGCATTTGCATATTCCACCGGCGGACTCAGCCTCAGCTACACCCCGTGGCTGCGCAAGATTGTAAACGACATCTTCCTGGCCGACCTATCGGGATACTATAAGATCGGAAGCGGCGACAACCAGGCAATTTCGGCTTCGTTCCGCTATTTCAGCCTCGGCGAAGTCACCACCGGATACACCGAAGGCTCGGAGAACATCAACGCCCAGACCATCCATCCGTACGAGATGGCCATCGACGTGGGCTACAGCCGTAAGCTGTCGTCCAAATTCTCGATGGGCGTGGTGCTGCGCTACATCCTGTCCGACCTCTCGTTCCAGGACACCCAGACCGGCGAGCAGAACCATGCCGCCTCCGCTTTCGCGGTCGATCTGAACGGATATTTCACGTCATACCCCATGATAGGCCGCAACGAGTGCCAGTTCTCCTGGGGATTCAACATCTCCAACGTCGGCACGAAGGTGAGCTATGACGGCGGCACCAACAACTACTTCCTGCCCACCAACCTGAAACTCGGCGCCAACTTCATGTTCCCTCTGGCCGACTATCATTCGCTGGCCATCGGTCTGGACCTGAACAAGCTGCTGGTACCCACCATGCCGCGCGTGGACCAGTACGAAAACATCGACGAATTCAACACCGCCTGGGACAAATGGAACTCCATGTCGCCCATCACCGGTATATTCAAGTCGTTCAGCGACGCACCCGGAGGCGCCAAGGAGGAACTGCAGGAAATCGGCGTTTCGGCCGGTATGGAGTATGTCTACAACCAGCAGTTCTTCGCCCGCCTGGGTTATAACTACGAACACCCCAACAAGGGAGGCCGCAGCTATTTCGCGTTCGGCGCCGGTTTCTCGCTCAACGTGGTGCAGCTCGACGCATCGTATATGCTGGCCACGGCGCAGTCATCGCCTCTGGACCAGACACTGCGCTTCACGCTGACATTCGACATGGACGGTCTGCGCGACCTGATGGGCAAACGCAAGAGATAAATATGTTCCGTATAGGTCAAGGATATGATGTCCACCGCCTGGTGGAAGACAGGGAATTATGGCTGTGTGGCGTACGTGTGCCGCACAGTCTCGGTTTGTTGGGACATTCCGACGCCGACGTAGCCATCCACGCGCTGTGCGACGCCCTGCTCGGCGCTCTCGCGCTCGGCGACATAGGCAAACACTTCCCCGACAGCGACCCGCGTTATAAAGGCATTGACTCCAGAATTCTGTTGGAACACGTCATGGAGCTGGTGCGCGGTCATGGATACGAACCGGGCAATGCCGATATCACCATAGCGGCGCAGAAGCCCAAACTCGCATCTTACATCCCCGAAATGCAACGTATGTTGGCCGACGTGATGCACGTTGACATTGACCGTGTTTCGGTGAAAGCCACCACCACCGAACGCCTTGGCTTCGAGGGTCGCGAGGAAGGCATTTCCGCCACGGCAGTGTGTCTGTTGCAAAAAGTGTGACCCTATGTCTGCCTGGCTTCTATCATTGATAGCCATCGCCACGGTGGCGCTGTCGCTGGTGACGGGATTCCGCCGGGGTTTTGTCAGGCAGCTGCCACGGCTCGCCGGCCTGTTGTTCGGTATGGTATGCGCCCACATTTTCCGCGAGCCGCTGCAACAGCATCTGATGCAGATCTACCCATTTGAGCAGGGACGCGCCGAGACAGAATTCATTTACTCCACGCTGGCCTGCGCGCTCATCTTCATCATCGTCTACCCCGTATTCACATTTGCCACACGGGTGGTGTTCGCCGTTTTCAAAAAGGGAGAGCACAGCATAGCGGACTCCATCACGGGAGCTTTGTTATCGTTAGTGATATACATGACCTTTCTGTCGCTTGCCTTCAATCTGATAATCTGCATGCAACCCCGGTCCGAGTTATCCAAATCGATGCAGCATTCCGACGCCAACATCATCAGCGAGGTCCTGCTTATCGCGCCCGCCCTGCTCGGCTCGCAGTCGCCCGACGACCTGGCCCACCTCCAGCAGCTCGACGACGCCCGCCGCATCTCCATCTGACTCAGGCCTTAATCAAACAGGGACAGTTGATGATACACTCCATTGGCAAAACGTTGAGAGGCAATTTTAATTCCCTTATCTCTACACAATTGTGTCAAATCAAGTCTCATTAAAAGGCTTTTAGTTATTACCCTTTTTGCATCTTTGAAAATCAATGACTGCAACAAAGACTGTATTTCGTCACTATTTAGAACATCCAATATACATTGCGCTTCTTCCAAACTGTCAAAGTCAAGCTGATAACACGTATCATCTACCATAATCGGCTTTCCATTGACTTGTGATACTAAAACGAACTTAATAGACTTATATAAAGCGGATATCACAATTTTATAGGGTTTGAAAGAATATTCACCTATACCAAAAATACTAAACTTATCCTTACCTGTATATATACTGCTTTTTCTATTAGCAAACACATTTTCATGTTTAGTAAAATAGGAAAATGCAAGTGGATGAGAATATTTAAGTCTCGATGTATCTTCTCCGACTTTCCGTTGAGGTACTATTATAAATCTTCTCGGTTGATTTCCCTTTGGATTATTTACATCAGAACTTTTCAATAACGGGTATATCAGGTCTTCTTCTATGCAAACAGTTTCCCCTAAACCGTTTTTATATCCACCATCAGAAAGAGTAAGTTCTAAAATTGAGGCGCAATCATGTTTTATGCCCGAACGCCAGACATAAGAAGATTTCTTATCATATTTAGAAACCGCATTATATAATTTTGTATCTGAGACAAAAGAGTCATTCACCCATCCATATTCCCGAATATGTGTATTTGAATAAAAATCCTGGACATTGCAAACAAACGACGGTGAACAATCAAATTGTGCAAAAAAGCATGACGCATCCACTGATACATCAAACTCTCGAGACGCGTCTATCAACCTCTGTTCAATATTTCCGATACGCATCCTCTCGGTGCGCTGTTTCATCAGAATATTACGAATCACAGAGTTTTTGAGAAGGAACGAAATCCCTCCTCTATTAATTTGTGATAATTGCAATAAGCGTAAAGTAATGAACTCGCTGATATCAAAATTACTTTTACCCGTTATTGCATCAATACCCTTTAGTCCGTAATTATTACTCTTAAATGGGATATTATGAGAATCATTCTTTCCTTGAGTACTATTAGTTACCCAGGGAGGATTACCTATAACGGCCATATTCCACCCCAACAGATTGCTTTTCTCAATTATGGCTGCAAGACTAAACTCAAAAACGTCAGCGTTATAGATATAAATATCAGGATGAATCCGTAGTGGACAGTCTAAGGCATTCTGCAATATTTTCAGCTTTAACTCAGATGTATACTCGCGATTAATCTCTATAGCATGAATTTCTTTAATATCCTGAAACCTTTTCAACGCAGCAAATACAAATGCTCCAAGTCCGCATGTAGGCTCTATCACAATATCAGGATTGCCATATTTGGATAGATGTATATTACAAATTTTTTCCGCCAACGATATAGGGGTCTGCCAATCACCATACGATATTCTATCTTCGCATACGACCGACATCTCTATTTCATGTGTAGAAATAAATTCATTTTTCTCGCCTTCTGACGAGAAAAAGTCAACGATTCCACTTAGCGACCTGATTATGGAATTGGCATCGGTATATGCCATATTACGGATGCGATGAATCAAATCTATCATTTTGCAAACCTGATTATCTGTTCAATTCCATCTACTTTATCAGTCAAGGAAACTATTCTTCCATATTGAAGCCGCCACTGAAGTGCATTTGATATTGTCAAGTATCCTATTTGCGGAGGATTCTTCAAAATGTCCTCTGCCATATTATATAAAGTTACTTCATCACCAGGAATATTATGTTCCACCAAGAATGCAAAAATATCATCCTGATTACCTTGATTAGATATTATTTTTTGCAGTCCGGTGGTAGTCTGAAAATCTGCCGTTCTATTTTTCTCTATAAAATTACATGATACAAAGTCCAACATTCCTTTCTTTTTCTTTGCATCATCCACTTTCTTATAGACAAAGACTAACAGATTGTATCCCAATCCGAATATTTTTTGCTTACTATCCCTGAATGGACAACTCGACTGTGGCTGTTTTATAGATGTTACTTTAATATCAGTATTGACGGATGGCAAATCCAATCCATTCGCAGAATTACCTGCCGTTATTTCATAACGTTCTGCAAGGAAGCGTTGGAAAAGATGTTCAACAAATGTACCGACAGCCTTTCCATCAGTCACACCAAAAAGTTCACTTCTATAAATGCCTGAATTGAGTGAACAAAACCGTTCTGCTTCAGTGATTAATGATTTAATGGTAAGCATTTCCTTCATATAGCAAATTTAATGATAATATTTTATATAACAAAACATAGGCGCACTTTCACAACGGAGCATTTCTGCTTATCTCATACATCGTTTTACAGCTTTTGCCTATATTCCTATGCTTACAAGGCGTTTTCTGTCCAATAATAAAAAGGCTGCAACTCAATGAGTTGACAGCCTTACCGTGTACCCTGAGCCGGGGTCGAACCGGCACGGATTGCTCCACTGGTGTTTGAGACCAGCGCGTCTACCGATTCCGCCATCAGGGCCCTTATCGGACTGCAAAATTAGGAATAAATTCCCAATATTCCAAATTCTGAACCCGCCATTCTGAACCCGCCATGTAGAGTTGTAGAGTAATTCTAAACCCCGCCATGCAGATTTCATGCTCATCACATCTTCAATCATCTTCAATCATGTTTAATCATCATGCACTGCCATTCGACTCCAATCCTCCAATACATTATTCCTTCAGGCGTGATCTCTAAAGCCTCAATTCCTTTCACACTCCGGATTCACATCCGGCCGCCTGTGAACAATCTTAGCAAACGAGGAGTGTAACGATGCATCATCGCGTATACGCCAAGCAGCAGACCTATGATTATGATATAAGTGAGTATGTAGGCACTGACTACTGCCATATCTCCGCCGGTTCCCGTAATGGAAAATACACGCCTCGCCACAGGGTCAAGTATGATATAATGACCGCAATAAATAAAGAATGAAGCCGACGACAGAAAGGAACTCGCCCTGCAATGTCGCTTCGTGACCAGCCATGCCGCGATATTATAGAAAAAGAAAAGTCCTACAATTACATTTATACTCTTTACATACACCATGGCCTGTGGCCATATCGGTGTCAGAAACAATATAGACAATGCAAGCAATGGATAGAGGATGAATGACGTAGTGGAATATCGGCGGAATTCCACAATCATGTCGCGCTTGTGATAACTCAGGAATCCTCCCCAGGAGAAAAATACAAATGCTTCGAGCAGCAAGGATAAGTGTCCGAGACCCGGTATCCTCACAGCCCACACCAGAGTGAAGAAAACAAGAATGACTTTCGTAATTGCGTGAGGAGTCGGGAATTTATAGAGCGCGTATATGGCCGGAGTAATGAGAACCATTATCATCAAATCGCGCACAAACCATAATGGAGTGTCGATAGGATATATCCCATTATCATTGAGATTGACATGAGGTATAATCCCCTGACTGCTGTCCCAATAGCACTCGATAAAATTGGATAGCGACAGATGGAACTGCTGAGTGTCCGCAAATTCCGACACAGCTTGCATTCCGGGCAACATGACTTTCATCAGATAAAGGATAGCGAGGGTGTTCCACATCAGATAGGGTATGAGCAGCGAATGGCAACGCCGGCGTAATTTGCCTGCATAACTTTTTATACTCATATCCATGCCGAGAAAGAAAACATAACCGGCTATAAAAAAATACACGGGAACGCTTTGATCCACAATAAAAGCGTTTACAAAGCGAAAAAGCCAGTCAACGACGGGGAATGCCTCAGCATTGTCGTCCAGCCAGGGAAACGGTCTGAATACATGTACGGCGACTACGAACAGAGCCAGAGGAAACCGAAGCAGATCAAGACTCTGCGACCTAACATCCGTGCGCCGTACGGTATTCATAATTCATAGAGTTACACAATTTTACCCTTAATTCCGCAACAC
>DESI01000015.1:0-20998 GCA_002361235.1 Porphyromonadaceae bacterium UBA3318
GAGGTACTTTTTCAGTGCCCTCCGCGCACGCGACATCCCTTTTTTAATGCCGATTTAGAGTGTGTTTACTCTTAAACACCGGCAGCAATCCGGTCCGGCCTCTTTCACACTGATTCGTGCAGGCCGGTTGGTCCCGGCGAGCGGCATAGCCGCGGTTGATTAATGCGAATTTCAATTTTTTATTAACACATTTTTACCAATCGGCCTTTAAATTTGTTATATTGATGATTTTTGTTAATTTTGCTTATGGAAAGGCGTATTAGGCTAAAGCGACACCTGCAGCGACTTCCGGCGTGGATACTGACCGTCATCACGCTGGCCGCGGTGCTCTGGCTAACCCTCGCTCCCCATCCGTTAGGCCAACAGGAGCCCCCTCCCCTCTTTCCCGGCGCCGACAAGGTGGTGCACGTCATAATGTTCGGAGGCCTGACCTTCGCGGCACTCGCGGACTGGGCGCGCAGCCGAGACTTCCGCTCCGTACGATGGCCCGTATGCATCCTTATGGCTGCGCTTTCCTCTCTCATAGGCATCGCCATTGAATTCATACAGCGTTCCATGGATATGGGACGCAGCTACGACCCGATGGATATGGCGGCCGACATCTCGGGATCATTCCTGGTGGCCATGCTCTGGATCTGCGCCGAAGCATACCGCAAACCCGCATAAGCCTTTCATAACGTATCCTCACGATGAACGACACACACGACACACATACGCCGCAACAACCGGACCGGGCCGCGCAGCCAAAGGCGCCGAACCCCGAGGCTCCGAAGCCCCCGAAACGGCATACCATCCGTCCCCGATGGCTGCGGATCACGCTCAAGACACTGATGTGGCTTGTAATCGTCGTGCTGTGTATCCCGGTGCTTATATACATTCCGCCTGTGCAGGACCTGGCCATATCCATCGCCAAGGACGCGGTGCGCAAATCCACCGGCATGGAGATAGGCATAGGCAAGTTCAGACTCTCCTTCCCGCTCAAGGTGCATCTGAAGGACGTGTACGTTCTCACCGCGCCACGCGACACGATGGTACGCGCCGGCCAAGCCATTGCCGACATAAAGCTGCTCCCGTTACTGAATCTCGACGTCAAGGTGAACCGGCTGGACCTTGAAAACGGCTATTACCGCATGGTCAACGCCGACTCCTCCATGATTTTAGGCATCCGTGCCGGACACCTTACCGTGGACGACAAGAGTTCGGTCGACATCAGGAAATCACGCATACTGCTGAACAAAGTCCGCCTCAGCGACGGCGACCTCTCGCTATACATGGACGTGTGGAAAAAGAAGCCTACTCCTCCGGACACCGTTCCCGCCACGCCATTCTATATCCAGGCCAACGATGTGACGCTCGACAACTTCCGCTTCGGCATGTCGATGCTGCCCACCATAGATACTCTCAGCCTCGACATCAAGCGCGTGGCGCTGACACACGGCATCGTGGACCTCGGCAAGAACGAGGTCAGATGGAAACGCGCGGCAATGTCCGGCGGCTCGGTGACATACCTGCAGCCCACACCCGAATACATCAAGGCACATCCGGCACCGCCGAGCGAACCTTCGGAGGGTCCGCCGATGCGCATCATGGGCGACTCCATTGCCGTAGACAATCTCAAGGCCCTGTACGCCACCAAGGGCGTGAAACCGGCCGCAGGCTTCGACCCGTCGTACATAGCGGTTGACGGCGTGTCCATAGGTATGCGCAATTTCTACAACGAAGCGTCAACGGTCCGTCTGCCGCTGACACATCTTCGCGCTCAAGAACGCTCCGGACTGCGGATAACGCAAGGCCGTGGCACCATCGGCGTGGACTCTATCGGACTGACATTGAAGCAGGTAAGCCTTCAGACCCTCTTTTCCCGCATCAACGCCGATGCAGACGTGCCGTTCGCCGTCATGGCGATGGAACCGGACGCCCCGATGAACGTCAAGGCCAACGGTTCGGTGGGACTCCCGGACGTAGAGGCATTCATGCCCACTCTCAAGACTTTCACCGCCAAAATACCGTCACGCAAGCCGCTGCGTTTTGACCTGGACGCCCGTGGATCCCTGTCGGAACTGAACGTCGGCACGCTCAAGGCGGCGATGGACGGCGTGGTCAGGATCGACGCCAGGGGATACGTGGCCAACGCACTGCAATACAAGAAACTGCGCGCTGACATCGAATTTGACGGCGCCCTGATGGATCCGCGTCTGGCCGACCAATTCCTGGCGCAGAGCGACATGGAGATTCCGGCTTTCGACATCAAGGGCACGGCTCAGGCCAACGGGCTGCAGTATGGCGCGGACTTCACGCTGCGCTCCACGGCCGGAGACGTTGCCGCCAACGGCCATGTGGCCCTGACGCCGGAGACCTATAATGTGGACGCCTCCATCCGCGAACTGAACGTGGCGAAGTTCATGCCCTCGCTCGGCATAGGACACGTCACCGGCACCGTACAGGCCGTCGGCCGGGGTTTCAATCCCGTAAGCGGCCACGCGCTTACCGATGCCAAAGTGCGCATAGACGGTATCGAATATCAGAAACATCATTATCGCGACATACGTCTGGACGCCATGCTTGACCCGGACGGCAGGCTTACGGTAGTCGGAGGTTCCGTCAATCCGGGCCTTAACTTCGACATCGACGGCTCGGGCATCATCCGCACCGACGACTATAACGTTGACCTGCGTGCCGACATACGCGACCTTGACCTGCGGCAACTCGGATTCACCGACAGTATGTGTCAGTGCAGCGGCACCATATTCCTTGCGGGCAACGCCCAGCCGGGCAAATGGCTGTATGACGTGGACCTGAAACTCGTGGACTTCGACTGGAACATGCCGGGCACCTACATCCATCTGCCGGGCGGCGTGCACGCCGTGCTCAAGGCAGACCAACTCGCCACGATGTTCGACATTAACTCCGACCGCACCGACCTGCATTTCGAGAGTCCCGCAGGCATGAAATACGTGATGGATTCGTTCATCGCCGCAGCCGACACCGTCACCGGCCAGATAAACCGCCGCAACATCTCCGTGGCGGACATAAAGCAGGCGCTGCCGCAGTTCACGCTTGACGTCAACGCCTCCGGGCGCGGTCTTGTCAGCCAGTTCCTGTCGCCCTCGGGCATATCCGTAGACACGATATGGGGACATATAGAACGTGACTCGATCATTTCGGGCAACTTCAACGTGCACCGGCTCACCACATCGGTGGCCAACGCCGACACCGTGACGCTCAACCTCAACGAACGCGGATCGCTGCTGGACTACCGCATCCACATGGGCAACCGTCCGGGAACGTTCGACGAATTCGCCCAGGCCAACGTGAACGGATACATCGGCCAGAACCGCCTGGGTATGTTCTTCAACCAGCGCAACATCAAGAACCAGCAGGGATACCGCATCGGTCTCACCGCCGCCATGATGGACTCGGTGGTGAATGTCCATTTCACCCCGTTGAAATCAACTATCGCCTACCTGCCATGGACTCTGAACAACGACAACTACATAGCCTACAACCTGCACAATATGCATGTCGACGCCAATCTGAAGGCGCAGAGCAAAGAGAGCTCCATCCTGGCACGAACCGAGACCAACGACCGGGGCAACGAGCAGTTCCGGCTTAAGGTTGAGAATCTTCATATCGAGGACTTCCTGGGCATGTCCATCACCGCTCCGCCCGTCAAGGGCTCGGTCAATACCGACCTGACCGTGCTGTACGTCGACGAGCAGTTCCACGCGTCCGGCGGCCTGCAGCTCAACGACTTCATATACGAGCGCAAGCGTGTGGGCAGCTTCGACTTCGACATCAACGCGGCGTATGCCACGCAGACGGGGCGCATACTCGGCGACGCCAGCCTTAATATAGACGGCCACAAGGCCATCCGGGCGTTTGCCCGCGTCGGCACCTCGGGAGCCAGCCGCGACAGCATCGGCGTGTTGCTCAACCGCTTCCCGCTCCGCATCGCCAATCCGTTCTTAGGACAGAACGCCCGGCTGGCAGGCTACCTCAACGGCGCCATGCGGCTGGATTCCACGCTGTCGACGCCCATATTCAACGGGCGCCTGGCCATGGATTCGGCTTCCGTTTACATCCCCATGGCCGACGCCACGCTAAGGATGGATACCGCCCGCATCACGGTGCGTGACAATATACTGCGATTCAACAAGTTCGACATCTGGGGCGCCAACAAGAACCCGCTCAGCATCGACGGCTCGGTCAATGCCTCCGACTTCCGCAAGATATTGGTGGATCTCACTGCCGACGCGCGCAACATGCAGCTGATCAAATCGGACAAACGCTCAAAGGGCGATATCTTCGGCAAGATATACCTTGACCTCGGACTCAAGGTTAAGGGCCCGCTGCAGCGTCTGGACGTGACCGGCAACCTGAACATGCTGGGCAACACCGACGCAACTTACCGTCTGAACCTGCCCGAAAGCGAGTTCACGGCCACCAACGACGAAGGCGTGGTGAGGTTCGTGAACTTCAGCGACACCACGCAGGTGGCCAGAATGGATTCGATCGAACCGTCGCTGTTCAACATGAAGCTCGACGCCAACATTGCGATCTCGCCGGGAACGCACCTGCAGGTGCTGCTCAGCACCAACGGCACCGACAAGCTGGAGCTGCAGCCCTCGGCCAACCTGAACTTCCATCAGAGCTACATGGGCGACATGACCATGTACGGCACCGTGACGCTCGGCACAGGTTTCGTCCGTTACGCCTTCCCCGTCCTTGGCGAGAAGATGTTCGACTTCAACCCCGAGAGCACCATCACCTGGAACGGCACCCTGATGAACCCCACCCTGAACATCACGGCCACCGACAACATGAAGGCCAACATAACCCAGGGAGGCAACTCGCGTCTGGCCAACTTCCTGGTGACGGCCCGTGTGACCCACCCGCTGGACCAGATGAAAGTCAGCTTCGACCTGAGCACCAACGACGACCTGACCATACAGAACGAGTTGCAGTCCATGTCGCCCGACCAGCGCCAGACACAGGCCATGAACCTGCTGATCTACGGACAATACACCGGCCAGGGTGGCACCAAGGGCAACGCCAACATAGGCGGCAACATGCTCTATTCCTTCCTGGAATCGCAGCTCAATTCGTGGGCCGCCAAGCACGTGCGCGGAGTGGAGCTGTCCTTCGGCATCGACCAGTACGAGAAGGCGTCCAACGGTGCCAAGACCACCGAGACCAACTATTCGTATCAGGTCAGCAAGAGCCTGTTCAACAACCGGTTCAAGATCCTGGTGGGCGGAAACTACTCCACCGACCAGAATCCGGAGGACAACCTGGCGCAGAACCTGATAAGCGACATATCGTTTGAATACATGATCAAGCAGACGCAGAGCATGAACATGTCCGTGCAGCTGTTCCGTCACCAGGGCTTCGAAAGCATACTGGAGGGCGAGATCACCGAGACGGGCGTGGCCTTCGTGATGCGCCGCAAACTGGCCAACCTGCGCAACTTCTTCAGGTTCCGCCGTCGCAAGAAACCCACCACGGCCACCGTAGTGCTCGACTCCACCGCCGAATCTCACGGTGTGCCCACCCAAAACGCTCTGATGCCTCCTAAATTCGAGGCCGTCAAAAGAGACTCTACAGTCGGAAAGGATACGATAAATGAATAGGCTGACACACAATATGAACAGGCTGACACGCATATTGACCCTGTTGGTCACGGCCGTGATGGCCGCGGCCCTCGTGTCGTGCTCCACCACCAAGCGACTGGGCGAGGGCGAAGTGCTGTACGACGGCATGAAGATCAAGATCACGCCTGCAGACGACGACAAGGTGCCGGCAGGCGTCAAGAGCGACCTGACCAAAGCCGTGGACGTAAAGCCCAACAATCCCATACCATTCCTCCGTCCATACATACGCAGTCCGTTCCCCTACGGTCTGTGGATCTACAACGCCTGGGGAGACTCCAGCCGCGGCCTGAAAAAGTGGATATCCGACAAGCTCGGCGAACAGCCCGTGCTGCTCTCGGACGTGCGTCCCGACGTACGCCTGCAGATGCTCAAGACCGTGATGAACAACAGCGGTTACTTCAGCGGCCGCGCCGACTACGAGATACAGTACAAGAAGAAGAACGACAAGATCGCGGGTCTGCGCTACGACGTGCAGTTAGGCCGGCCGTATCTGATCGACTCGCTTATATACCTCACCCAGGACACTGCGGGACGCATCCGCGAGGACCATGTGATGCGGACCCTGGGGCATTACATCGACTCCGTGGCCAGAAAAAGCGACTACCTTAAGGTCGGCGAGCAGTTCAACGTCGATTCGCTCATATCCGAACGCGTGCGTATCACCAACATACTGCGCAACCGAGGCTGGTTCTACTTCCGGCCCGAATACATCGAATTCCTCGCCGACAGCCTGATCAATCCGGGCAGCATCGCGCTGAAGCTGAGCCTTGTCGACAACATGCCGCGCATGGCCGCCCTGCAGTATAGAGTAGGCAATATCACCACTTTGGTACAGCGGCGCTCCAACCGTCGCACCGCCGACGTGGATACCTTCCGTACCAAACGGGGTGAAGTAATAGTGGAACGCCCATCCAAGCTGCGCAAGGGGCTGCTGCCCGAATGCATCACGTTCCGGCAAAACAAGCTGTTCTCCGTGCGCGACATGAACCGCACGCAGACCCGACTCTCGAGACTCGGCATATTCGGAAACATCAACATCAGTGCCCTGCCTGTCGACACATCGGAATATGACCCGCGACTCGACGTGCTCATAACCTGCCAGTTCGACCGCCCGATGGAGGCTACGCTTCAGGCCAATATCACATCGAAGTCCAACTCATATCTCGGGCCGGGACTGATTTTCGGCATAACGCACAACAACCTGTTCGGCGGCGCCGAGAAACTGAACATACAGCTGTCGGGCAGCTACGAGTGGGAGACCGGCCGCAAGCGCAGCAACGCCATGAATTCGTACGAAATCGGCCTGTCCGGCTCCCTGGCGTTCCCGCGTCTGCTCGCACCGAAGTTCGTGAAGCGCTCGCGCCGCGACCTCAACTGGACCACCATAACCCTGAGCGGAGACCTGCTGAACCGTCCGCATTATTTCCGCATCGCGGAAGTCAAGTTAGGCATCACCTACGACTGGAACCATTCGCGCCACGTGGTGAATTCCTTCACTCCGTTCAAGCTGACATATTCCAAGCTGCTGAAGACCACCCACACCTTCGACTCCATCATGCAGGAGAATCCGGCGGTTGGCCTGTCGTTCGAAAGCCAGTTCATCCCGGTGATGCAATACACCTACACCTTCGACAAGTGGCTGGAACGTGCGCGCATCAACGGCATCAACTTCACCACGACGGTGATGGAGGGAGGCAACATATTCTGGGGTCTGTGGCGCGCGTGTGGCGTCAAGGGACGCAAGGAACTGTTCGGAATGCCGTTCTCGCAGTTCGTCAAGGCCCAGGCGCAGCTGGTTTATTCACGCCGGCTGTCGCGGTTCCACGACCTATGGCTTGTCAGCCGCCTGCTGGTAGGCGCGGAACACGCATACGGCAATTCGTCGGAAGTGCCATACTCCGAGCAGTTCTATATCGGAGGCGCCAACTCGCTGCGCGCATGGACCGTGCGTTCGCTCGGACCCGGCAGCTACCGCGCTCCGAGGGAACTGCGCAACGGCTACTTCGACCAGACGGGCGCATTCAAGTTCGAGGTCAACACCGAGTTCCGATTCCCAATCATCAGCATCCTGCACGGCGCCCTGTTTGTCGATGCCGGCAACATCTGGCTGTTCAATAACGACCCGGCACGTCCGGGAGGTATGCTCACGGCCAAAAACTTCGGCAAGGACATTGCGCTTGGCACGGGTATAGGTCTGCGCGTGGACATCGGCATGATGGTGATTCGCGGCGACCTCGGCTACGGCCTCCACGCTCCGTATGACACAGGAATGTCGGGGTATTTCAACATCAAGCCCAAGAACGCATTCGCGTTCCACCTGGCTATCGGATATCCCTTCTGAATCAGAAGGGCTTGCGATACTTGGCCGGGTCCTTTATCTCGTCCATTATCGAGAGATAGGAAGCATAGCGGGATTCGGATATCAGATGGTCCTCCACAGCGGGAATCACTGCACAGCCCGGCTCGTCTATATGCTTGCAGTCGCTGTAACGGCAGTTCTTGCCGTGTTCGAAAATCTCGGGGAAATAATGTGACACCTCAGCGAGCTGGAAATCGATTGTGCCGAAGCCGCGTATGCCGGGAATGTCTATGATTCCGCCCCCTTCGGGCATGTCGATCATCTCTGAGAATGTGGTGGTGTGCATTCCCGTGTGGTGCACGTCGGATATCCTGCCGGTCTTCAGGTCCGCGCCGGGCACAAGGGCGTTTATCAGCGACGACTTCCCCACTCCGGAATTGCCCGCGAACAGTGACACCTTTCCTTTCAATGTCTCTTTGAGAGTGTCGAGTCCTTCGCCGGTCCTGGCCGACACTATATATACGGGATAACCTATCTGACGATAAAGCGCGGCCACCGCCTCGCCGTATTCCCGGTCATCCTCGTCCCACAGGTCGCTTTTGTTCAGAATCAGGGCCGCAGGCACGTCATACGCCTCGGCCGTGGCAAGGAAACGGTCGATGAAGGTGGTTGGAGTCAGCGGGTCGCGCAACGACGCCACAAGATAGGCCGTGTCAAGATTGGCGGCGAGTATGTGCGATTCCTTCGACAGATTGGACGCGCGGCGTATTATATAATTGCGGCGCGGCTCGACGGCCACGATATAGTCGGCATCGTCCGACGCATGCTGTATCAGCACATGGTCGCCCACCGCAACGGGATTGGTGGTACGGATTCCCTTGATGCGGAAATTGCCTTTCACGCGGCAGACAGTCTCCGCGCCGTCCTCCTCCTTCACCATGTAGCTGCTGCCGGTGTTTCTCACCACCACCCCTTTGCGCAGGGGCGCGGTCTCCTTCTCTTTCTCTGTTCCTTTCTTCTTCGACATCTTTTTACTTAGGCTTCGTTCCCGAATCGCGTCATTCTGCAACGGCGCGGTTCAGGCATCGTTCCTTTACAACAAAATTACAACTTTTTATAACAAACTCCCATCTGAAGTTGTTAAATAATAAGAAAATCAATCTAAAATTGATGATTTTTACCTTTTTTGCCGCGAAAAGACCGCTTTTTAATTAAAAAATTTTGATTTTAATTAAAAAAGAGTGAACTTTGCAGTGAAAAAGAGCGATATACGAAATAACACACTAAATTTTAAAAGCAATGAATATCGAATCAATCGGCACATGGGCCGGCGAGGTTTACAAAGCATTGGAGTCGGCTGACACAAAAATCTTAGGACTGAAAGGTCTGAAGAAAGCCACTAAGCTGAAGAAAGACGAACTGATGGCCGCCCTCGGATGGCTGGGCCGCGAAGGCAAGATTACCCTGACCACTAACGACGAAGACATTGTCGTAGCGCTGGTTTAATTGAACTGAAACACTCTACATAACGGCGGTGTGTCATGCATCATGACGCACCGCCGCAGTTTTCGTGTCAATATTTAGTTTTCGTGTCAATATTAGTTTTCGTTTCCCTCTTTCTCTGTGCTGAGACGGAAGTCGAAGCTATATCCGAAGTCCTATCCGAAGCTATATAAAGCTACCGCCTTATTACTCGTGTCCTTCCTTCCGATTGCAAATAAGCATCCGCCTATCTATAATCCCGAGGCACCGGAATAGTATCTCTCAGGAAATCGCGCCGCCGTTCTTCGGATGCCCCGGCTTTTGATGCGGGCCCTTTCGCATCCTTACTCCGCTTAGCCTTTCTGCGTCCCGAGTTCTTACCGGATTTCCTCTTTTTTCTCTTATGACGCGACCCGTATTCATTACCGGAGTCTTCGGCTGCCTCATCGGCTGCCGGACGGTAGATGACGGTCTGCACCGGAACAACTTGCGATGCGGCGTCACCGGGCCGGCCGCAATAGCGCATAACGAAGCCGAGGGACGTGATGGCAAGTGTCACAAACACTAATATCACTATCCCTCGGCGTTCCTGTTTCCCCAAACCCATATTACCCTCTCTTTACCCGCAGTCGCGGGATGAATCTTAGCTCTGACGGGCCACGCGCTTGCGGTCGTTTTCGTCAAGCAGTATCTTGCGCAGACGTATGTGATGGGGCGTCACCTCCACGTACTCGTCCTCCTTGATGTATTCCAGTGCTTCCTCAAGCGAGAACACTACCGGCGGAACTATCTTGGCCTTGTCGTCGGCGCCGCTGGCTCGCATGTTGGTCAGCTTCTTCGACTTGGTCACGTTCACCACGATGTCGTTGTCCTTGGCGTTCTCGCCCACCACCTGGCCGGTGTAGACCTCCTCCTGCGGGAAGATGAAGAAGCGTCCGCGGTCCTGCAACTTGTCGATGGCGTAGGCGTAGGCTGTTCCGCTCTCGTGCGCTATCAGCGAACCGTTGGTGCGGCGCTCTATGTCGCCCTTCCAAGGCTGGAACTCCAGGAAGCGGTGTGCCATGATGGCCTCGCCCGCAGTGGCGGTCAGCACGTTGTTGCGCAGTCCGATTATACCGCGGCTCGGTATCACGAACTCAATGTCCACACGGTCGTTGCGTGTCTCCATCGACAGGATGTCGCCCTTGCGGCGTGTCACCAGGTCGATCACCTTCGACGAATATTCCTCGGGCACGTTGATGCTCAGCGACTCTACCGGCTCGCACTTCACGCCGTCTATTTCCTTGACGATAACCTGCGGCTGTCCCACCTGCAGCTCGTATCCCTCGCGGCGCATAGTCTCGATCAGGATGGACAGGTGCAGCACGCCGCGGCCGAATACGGTCCACATATCCTCGCGGTCCCCTTTCTGCACGCGCAGCGCCAGGTCCTTGTCCAGCTCGCGTTCCAGACGCTCCTGGATGTGGCGCGAGGTCACGAACTTGCCGTCCTTGCCGAAGAAGGGCGAGTCGTTGATGGTGAATGTCATAGACATCGTAGGCTCGTCGATGGCGATGCGGGGCAGCGGCTCGGGGTTGTCATAGAGAGTGACGGTGTCGCCGATCTCGAAGTTGTCCAGACCCACGATGGCGCAGATGTCGCCGCTGTCCACATGGTCGGTCTTGGTGCGGCCCATTCCCTCGAATGTCTGCAGTTCCTTGATTTTCTGGCGCGTCACCGTGCCGTCCTTCTTGCACAATCCGATTTCCATGCCCTCGCGCAGTGTGCCGCGGTGTACGCGTCCCACGGCGATACGGCCCACATACCGGCTGTAGTCCAGGCTGGTGATCAGCATCTGCGGGTCGCCCTCTATCTGGGTGGGCGCGGGGATGTATTTGATGATGGCGTCCAGCAGTGCCGTGATGTCCTCGGTAGGTTTCTGCCAGTCGGTGCTCATCCAGTTCTGCTTGGCCGAACCGTAGATGGTGGGGAATTCAAGCTGGTCCTCGGTGGCGTCCAGGTTGAACATAAGTTCGAACACCATCTCGTTCACCTCCGACGGACGGCAGTTGGGCTTGTCCACTTTGTTAACCACCACCACGGGCTTCAGTCCCATCTGGATGGCTTTCTGAAGCACGAAACGGGTCTGGGGCATCGGGCCTTCGAAGGCATCCACCAGCAGCAGACAGCCGTCGGCCATGTTCAGCACGCGCTCCACCTCGCCGCCGAAGTCGGCGTGCCCCGGAGTGTCGATTATGTTGATTTTCGTGCCCTTGTAGTTGATGGACACGTTTTTGGAAAGAATCGTTATACCTCTTTCACGCTCGAGGTCGTTGTTGTCAAGTATCAGCTCTCCGGTGTTCTGGTTGTCGCGGAACAAGTGTCCGGCCAGCAGCATTTTGTCCACCAAAGTAGTCTTGCCATGGTCCACATGGGCTATAATGGCGATGTTGCGAATGTCTTGCATGTAATTTTTATCTCGAAATAATCACGCAAAATTACAAAAAATTACCGAACCCGCAAAATACTTAATACCACTGCACGCCGTTGGACGTCTGCGAGCGCTGGTCGTACTTCAGGTCTTTCAGCAGGCTGGACTTCACGGCGATGTGGAAGTTATAGGATTTGTACGGACCTACCGGCACGAAGCTTGCCGACATGGTGAAGCAGTGAATGTCGCGGCTGATGGAGCAGTTCATGTATGCCAGCTTGTGCAGCTCGAAGTTGTAGCTGGCCGAGAACGAGAAGTTCCAGTTGGGCGTGGGACGCACCGAGCCGCTGATGGACAGGTTCTGCATCCAGCGGCCTTTGTAGTCCAGTTTCTTGTAGTCGTAGTCGCCGTAACCGTAGCTTACGGAATAGTTCAGCGTCAGACTCCACGGGAACTGCCATTTCTCGTAGCCGTCGTTGTCGCTGTCGTTCACCACCTGGCTCTTCTGACGCGACCTCTTGCGCGAGGCCATGTCCGAGAAGCTGTCCTCCTCCGTTATCTCGTCGTCATCCTCGCCCGGCTCGCGGTCGCGGTCGTTGTCGGCGTCCTTCTTGCGCTTGAACGTGTCGTTGCTCAGCGTATAGCTGAAGCTGGTGGAGAACGACGACAGTTTCATGAATCCCTGATGGGCGTTCCAACGGAACTTATTGATCTTACGCACCGACCCGTTGGCGTCCGGACGGTACACGTATGGATCCCATGTGGTGTTGAAGTTCAGGTTGAAGTTCTTGACCAGACGCATCGTCACGCTCATCTGCAGCGGACTCAGCTTCAGGGAGTCGGCAGCGAAGTTATAGCTCTGCGACAGGCTCAGGTTCTCTATCAGCGACACCTTCTTGTAGCCGGTGGAGTCCTTGTCCGACTTCACCTTCATCTCCAGGTTGTTGGCCAGGGCCACGGTGACGGCGCTGTTCATGCCGCGTCCGGGCACGCCGAATATGCCGTGGCTGAAATATGAGTAGTCGCGGCGCGTCTGGTTGCCGGCCTGGTCGGTCATCATGTAGTAGTTGTAGTAGCCCCATCCCTTCGATCCGAAGTCGGGCGCGTAGTTGAAGCTGACCGTAGGCGTCAGGACGTGGCGTATCATCTGCACCTTGTCGCCCAGGAACTTCATCGGCTTCCAGAATCCGTACAGCTTCGTGTCGAAGCTCATGCCGACGTTGAAGTCGAACACGTTGTAGAATCCGTAGGTGGTGTCCTGCACCTCGCGCGATGCCTGCGAGTCCCACTGGCGCTTGATCTTGCTGGTGTACATACGGTCGTTCAGCGTAATGCTCGGCGAGATGTGCAGGTATTTGAACAGATTGAACGTGGCCGAGATGGGCACGTAGTGCTTCATGCCGTTGCGCCAGTCCTTGATGATGTTTTTCTTGAAGAATTCGTCCTGACCGGATGTCAGCGAGTTCTGGAACTGACCGGAATACGACATCTTGATCTTCTCGTACCATTTCTCGCCGCCCACCGACTTCTTGCGCTTGAACGGAGCTAACTGCGACATGGTCACGGTCAGGTTGGGGAACGACACGGCCAGCGTGGAGTCCTGGCTGCGCTGCGTGATGTTGGCCGTGGCCGACAGGCTCCATTTCGTGCCGGGGAAGCGGTACGTCATGTTGACGGTCGACGACTTTGTGTTCTCGGTAAACGAGCTGTTGTAGTACGAGTTCAGGTCGTTGCGGCTATAGCCGGACGTAGCGAAGTTAACCGAAGCCGAGAACGACAGGTTGGGATTTGCCTTGGCGTCCTGGCTATGGCTCCATATCACCTGGAAGTTGCGCATCTTCTGGTAGTCGGCCGTTCCCTTGTCGCCCGTGACGGTCTGCAGGAACGAGATGTCGAACGTGCCGCGGTATTTGTATCGCTTCACATAGTTGGAGTAAGCCGAGATTCCCCACGAACCCTTGGTATATATCTCGCCTCGTATGGCCAGGTCCACGTTGTCGTTGATGGCGAAGTAGTAGCCGCCGTCGCGCAGGTAGAATCCGCGGTTGTAGTCCTCGCCGATCGAGGGGAACAGCACGCCCGACGAATATTTCTCGCTGAACGGGAAGTAGCCGAACGGCAACGCCAGCGGCAGCGGCACGCCCATCAGCACCATATAGCCGGGACCGGTCACCACATCCTTCTGCGGGCGCACCTTGGCCTTGGTCAGCTGGAAATAGAAGTGCGGATTCTCGTGGTCCTCGCAGGTGGTGTATTTGCCGTCCTCTACAAAGAAGGCGCCATCGTCCATACGCTTGGCGCGGCCGCCGGTCAGGTAGCCGTCCTGCTGCTCGGTGATGACGCCGGTGATGTAGCCTCGCTGACTCTTGAAGTTATACTTCATGGTCTTCGACTCATACTCGCCGCTCTTGTCCTTGAATATAGGGGTATTGGCCAGCTCGCCCACCGAGTCGGGCACGCCGTTGGCATACACGGTGCTGGAATCCAGGTCCATGCGTATCTCGGCGGAATTGAGCTTGAAATCCTCGTACTCCACGTTGCCGTCGCCATACAGATGCGCGGCGTTGCCCCGGTTCATCACTAATGAGTCCTTGGCGCTGAATGTCACCGGACTCTTGATGTCCGGAGCATCGCGGTTGATTTTCGAGAAGCGGGTGCGCGTAGTGTCCAGCAGCACTCGGGTGGTGTCGGTCAATACCACCGAGTCCCTGATTATGCCATCCTCGGGCGGAAGCGAATCGAACGGGAATTCAAGCGGTGCCTCCAGTGCTTTCAGACCTTCGACGCCGGGCAATGAATCGTAGGGTGAGGGAACGCTGTCAGTGGCCCGCTGCGGCATACGCTCGGGCAATTCATTGCCTGACTGCCGGGAGTATCCTATACCCACGGCCGTCAGCACTGCAATATATAGCAACAGTTTCTTCAACTTACGTTCCGAAAATTACGTTCGAATGTTCGTTTACAAGCTACAAAATTAACCAAACTCCCCGAATTAGCCAAATAATTAACACGGTCTGCGTCTTTGCAACCCATATTTCATAACATAATTTAATAAATAAACGTTTAAGAAATACAACCCTGTTGATTAAATAGAAATTATGTCATCCGTATTTTATACCGCGCGCAAAACGATAAAGAACTATGCCAACGGCGGCAATGTTCTGATATGCGCTACAATACTGGCCCTGATCGTGGTGAACCTGCCCTGGACCCGCGACATCTACAACAGCCTCTGGACCCACGAGATAGCCCTGCAGGTGGGCAGCTTCAACCTGTTCAGCCACCACGGCGAGCCTATGTCCATCATGGCCTTCATCAACGACGCCCTGATGGCCCTGTTCTTCTTCTCGGTGGGCCTTGAGATCAAGCGCGAGATCCTGGTAGGCGAGCTGTCGTCGTTCCGCAACGCATTGCTGCCCATCGTGGGCGCCATCGGCGGCATGGCCGTTCCCGTGCTGTTCTATTGGCTCATGGCCCGCGGCACCGATTACGCCTCGGGCGCGGCCATTCCCATGGCCACCGACATCGCCTTCTCGCTCGGCGTGCTTGCGATGCTCGGCAACCGGGTGCCCATCGGGCTGAAAGTGTTTCTGACCACCCTTGCCGTCGTGGACGACATAGGCGGCATCATCGTGATAGCCATATTCTACAGCACGTCCATCAGCTGGTCGCTGTTGGCGTGGTCGCTGATAGGTCTCGCGGCCCTGTATCTCGGCGGCAAGGTGGGAATACTCAGCAAGCTATATTACCTCAACATAGGCGCGCTGGTATGGTTCTGCTTCCTCAACGCCGGCATCCATCCCACCATCGCAGGCGTACTCGTGGCTTTCTGCGTGCCTTCCAAGCCCGTGTACCCACCGAGCAAATACATCAAGAACATACGCCGCAACATCAGCCATTTCGCCCACGAGGATGACGAACGTCTCAACTCACGCACCATCCTCAACAAGGACCAGATGAACTGGCTGAAGGAGATCGAGTCCGATTCCGACAAGGTCATCTCCCCTCTGCAGGACATGGAGGACTCCCTGCATCCCCTGGTCAACTACATCATCGTCCCCCTGTTCGCTTTCGCCAACGCGGGCATATACTTCGGCGACATGAGCATCGACCAGCTCTTCCACGGTATCGCCCCGGCCATCATAGTCGGTCTGGTGGCCGGCAAGTTCATAGGCATATTCTCGGCATCGGCCCTCTGCATCCTGCTGAAATGGGCGCCCATGCCGCGCGGGGCCAACTGGTTCAGTCTCGCCAGCGTGGCCATGCTGGGCGGTATCGGTTTCACAGTTTCCCTGTTTATCGCCAACCTGTCGTTCTCGGGTCCGGGCGCCCATCTGGCCGAACTGCTGAACGATTCCAAGCTCGGCATCCTCGTCGGATCGCTGCTCGCCGGAATTCTCGGATGGGTGGCCCTGCACTTCTCGCTGCCTAAAGAACCACAGCCCGACGATAACGATTGACATTTTTTAACAAATTCCATTTTAATCTTATTGACCGTTCACCACGTCATAAGGAATATGGAACTTACTAAAAAAGCGTTATGTCTTGCCGGCATCGCAGTGGCTGTCGTGTCCGGCGTTTGTTACCCAAAAGGAAATGTATCGGGCAAAGTATATAATAAGGAGACCGGCGAGCCGATGGACTTCGTCACGGTCCAGCTGTGGGATGCCGACGGCAAGAAGCCGCTGCAGATCAACGGTGTGACCGGCGACGACGGCTCCTTCGTGCTCCGCAACGTGCCCGACGGTTCGTATATGGTGAAGATCACCAATGTCGGATCGGTCAATCAGGAACGTTCCGTCACGGTCCGGGGGGGCGACGTCAGTGTCGGCAACGTCAACCTGGCCGACGACGCCAAGCTGCTGAAGGAAGTGGTTGTGGAGGGAGTCCGCAGCCAGATGCGCTTCGAACTTGACCGCAAGGTGTTCCAGGTGGACAGCAACATCGCCTCGGCCGGTTCGAGCGCGAGCGAGCTGCTGGAGTCCATACCCAGCATCGAGGTGGACCAGGACGGCGAGGTGTCGCTGCGCGGCAACAGTTCGGTCACGGTCTGGATCAACGGCAAGGAATCGGGACTGACCGCCGACAACCGCGCCCAGATTCTGGAACAGATTTCCGCCGAAAGCATCGACCGCATCGAGGTCATCACCAACCCCTCGGCCAAGTATAATCCCGAGGGCACCGCCGGCATCATCAACATCATATTGAAGAAGAACCGCCGCGGCGGCTACTTCGGCAGCGCCGAGCTGAGCGCCAACACACGAGGCGGCGGCAACGTGTCGGCCAACATCAACTGGAACACCCGCAAGTGGGACACCTTCGCCAGCGTCGGCTTCCGCATGCGCCACAACAACGGCGGCTCGCTGATGAACCGCGACTTCGACGACGGCACCTTCGTGCACAGCAACGGCCGCAGCCGCAACCACGGCAACAACATCTTCTTCCGTCTCGGCGCCACCTACCATCTCACCGACAACGACGAGTTCTACCTGAACGGCTTCGGTATGTTCGGCCACCGCTGGGGTTCGACGCGCAGCGACTACGAGTCGACGCGTCCCGGCCAGTGGGCCACCGACTTCCAGCTGAGCCGCAACCGCAGCGACAACCGCGGCGCACACGGCGAGTTCGGTTACACCCACCGCTGGTCGGACACCCACACCCTCGACGCCGTCGTGAGCTACAACCACTGGGGCGGCCCGAGCTTCAACTCCTACGAGGAGACTGAAACCTGGCCCGCCTCCGGCTCCGATCCCGCCATCGGCCTTAACCCCGCCACCGGCTCCCGGCTCTCTGACAGTTCTGAGGCGGAAGCCGAAGCCCGCACCGTCTCCTCCTACCGCAGCCAGGATATGCCCATCAACTCCAATTCCTGGGAAGCCAAAATCGACTACTCGAACGTCATAAACCAATACCTGAAGGTCGAGGCCGGCTTCAACGGCAACTACAGCCACGAGAACACCCCCAACACCACCTACCGGGGCACTGACGAGGCTTCGGCCGTGCTCGACCAGGCCCTCTACAACCGGTTCATCTACACTAACAACATATCGGCCCTCTACTTCACCCTCGGCGGCAAGGCCGGCATCTTCAGCTACTCGGCCGGACTTCGCGGCGAGGCATGGCAGGTCAAGGCCAGGAGTCTTACATACGGCCAGAGCAAAGATGACGTGACGCCGTTCAAGAAGAATAACTTCAGCCTGTTCCCCTCGGTCTATCTGTCGTTCGCGTTGCCTCGCGACAACGAGCTGCAGGTCAACTACACGCGCCGTATACGCCGTCCCTGGGGCGGACAGCTCAACAGCTTCAAGAACATTTCCGATCCCACCTCCGTCAGCTACGGTAATCCGGAGTTGCAACTGCAGTATTCCAACAGTTTCGAACTCAATTACCTAAAGTCGTGGACATACCACATGATCTCGGTGTCGGCCTACTTGCGCCAGTCGTCCGACATCATGAACCATGTCTCGTTCATAGACAACGATGTGATGTACACCACCTGGGCCAACGTCTCGAGCCAGATCAACAGCGGCGTCGAGTTGGTGGGCAAGAACCAGCTGTTCAGGGGCTACCTCGACCTGACCACGACGGTGAACCTCTACAACAGCCACATCAGCGCCTGGGACTATTCGCTGACCGCCCCTTCCGGCCAGACGGTGACAATGAGCGGCAAGAAGCAGAACAGCTTCGCATGGGACGCCCGCGTCATGGCCAACGTCAAGCTGCCCTGGGAGATGAGTTTCCAGGCCACGGGACGTTACAGCTCGGAGCATAAGACCGCCACCGGATCGCATCAGGGCGGATGGTCGGTCGACGCCGGCCTGCGCAAGACCCTGGGCAACTGGAGCTTCTCGCTCAACTGCCGCGACATCTTCAACTCGCGCAAGTGGAAGAACAGCGTCAACGGTCTCGGATATGTGGAGCGCAGTGAGCGCTGGCGTGCAGGCCGCACCCTGCGTCTCACCATCAAGTACAGCTTCGGCAACATGAAGGCCAAGAAATCGCGTCAGCACTCGTCGGAAGAACCGATGGAACAGGACTACAACGGCGGCGAAATATAAATACAACAGTAAATTCCATGCTGGATTTAGAATCAATATATTCGCGTTGGTACGAGCAGGGGTCTCCCCTGCTCGCGCTGTTACGCACCCATTCCGAATTGGTGGCGCGCAAGGCCTTGGAATGCGCCGACCGCCGCAATCTCGACATAGACCGCGACTTCGTCTACGAGGCCGCCATGCTGCACGACATCGGAATCGTGCGTTGTGACGCGCCCGACATACTGTGCGAGGGCGCGGAGCCTTATATCTGTCATGGAATAATAGGCCGCGGGATGCTTGACTCCATCGGCCTTCCGCGCCATGCCTTGGTCTGCGAGCGTCATACAGGCGCGGGCCTGACCGTGCAGGACATCATCGGCCAGAACCTGCCGCTGCCTCACCGCGACATGACGCCGCATACCACCGAGGAGAAGCTGATATGCTATGCCGACAAGTTCTTCAGCAAGTCGGGCGACTACCGGACCGAAAAACCGCTGGACCGCGTCATAAACAGCATGAAGCGGCACGGGGACGATACCCTGCGCCGCTTCCTTATGCTTCACGAACAGTTCGGATAACCGGACTCTCCTTACATTCCTCTTAACTTTCTTAACTTTCTCAACTTTTTAAACTACCGAAGGTCACTCGCCCTCGATCTCGAGCACTTCGGTCCAGCCGTGCTTGTCCTCGATCTCGCCGAGCTGGATGGCACGGATAGTGTCGTACAGCTTCTTGGTGACGGGGCCGGCCTCGTTCATGTCGTAGGTGAAGGTTGTGCCGTTGTCCAGGTCGTCGATACGGCCGATGGGCGAGCAGACTGCCGCCGTGCCGCAGGCACCTGCCTCGCTGAACGTGGACAGCTCCTCGTAGGCGATATGACGCTCCTCCACTTCCATTCCGAGGTCACGGGCCAGTTGACGCAGGCTCTTGTTGGTGATACTGGGCAGAACGGTCTCGGACTTCGGTGTGATGTATTTGTTGTCGCGCACGGCATAGAAGTTGGCAGCGCCGCACTCATCCAGGTATTTCTTCTCTTTCGGGTCGAGATAGAGCATCACGCTGTAGCCGAGCTCATGGGCCTTGTTGCCGGCCACGAGCGATGCGGCGTAGTTGCCGCCGATCTTGATGGCTCCGGTTCCCTTGGGGGCCACGCGGTCGTACTCGCGGCTCAGGCACACCTTGGTGGGCTTGAATCCGGCCTTGAAGTACGGGCCTACCGGCGTCACCAGCATTATCACCATGTATTCGTCGGCGGGGCTTACACCCACACGTGCCGACATGCCGATTTCCAGAGGACGGATGTACAGGCTTGCGCCCGATCCGTAAGGAGGAATGAGATTGCCGTTGAGCTTAACGACCAGTCTCACCATCTCCTCGAATTTCTCCACAGGCAGCGGCTCCATCGCGATACCGAGGGCACTGTCCCGGAATCGCTTGGCGTTCTCGTCCATGCGGAACACGCGCACCTTGCCGTCCTTGCCGCGGAAGGCCTTCAGGCCCTCGAATGCTTCCTGTCCGTAGTGCAGACAGGTGGCGGCTATGTGCAACGGCACATACTCTGAATCGCTAACCTCAATCGGACCCCACTTCCCGTCCTTGAATGTGCAGCGCACATTGTAATCGGCCTTGACATAGCCGAACGGTAGCTCCGACCACTTAAGATCTTTTGTGCTCATAGTTCTTAGATTTCCTTTACGATTTACACCGATACCCGCCGTGCCTTACACTGCCACCTTGCACGTCAGGTCGCCGGCCTTGACTATATACACGCCGTGAACGGGCACCTGAAACTGGAACACGCCCGGTGCAAGATTCTCCGAGCTGACCAGCCTGCCCAATATCGTGAATATCTTGATTCCGACATTATGGTTGGTGGTCACCTGGATTATGCCGGGGGCGGTCTTGATTTCCACCTCGCTCTCGCGCATCACAAGGCGCATGTCCTGACGCTCAACCTTCACAGTCTCCCAGCTGCGGGCATAGCTGCCGGCCATGGCCAGCATTATCATCAGCCCGACTATCGTCTGTCTCGGTTTCATCGCTTCGTTATTTATCCGTAAAGTTACAAAAACTATTTGATATATTCAAATTATTAATCAGAGTTATCAGAGGAATCAGA
>DESI01000015.1:21311-81424 GCA_002361235.1 Porphyromonadaceae bacterium UBA3318
TCTGATTCCTCTGATAACTCTGATAACTCTGATAACTCTGATACCACCCCCGAAACAATCAGAGGGCATGGCGGAAATTCCGTCATGCCCTCTTGTTATGGTTACAGTCGGCGGGGGATTACTTGCCCTCTTCCTTCTGCATCTGCTCCTTCAGAGCCTGGAGTGCGCCGAGGTCGCCGAGAGTGGTCTTCTCCAGCGGCTGCGATGCGATGGCCTCGCTCTTTGCGGGCTTGTCGCTGCGACGCGGTGCCTTCTCGCGCTTCTCGCTGCGGTTTGCATCCTCAGCGATGCGGCTGTGGCTCAGAATTATGCGCTTGCTGTCCTTGTTGAACTCAATCACCTTGAACTGCAGCTTCTCGCCCAGCTTGGCCTGTGTGCCGTCTTCCTTTACAAGGTGCTTGGGTGTTGCGAAGCCCTCGATGCCGTGGTCAAGGCTGATTACAGCGCCCTTGTCCAGAACCTCGGTGATCTCACCATCATGGATGGTGCCTACGCCGTATGTGCCTTCGTAAGCCTCCCAGGGATTCTCCTCAAGCTGCTTGTGACCCAGGCTGAGACGACGGTTGTCCTTGTCTATCTCCAGCACCTGTACCTCGATCTCGTTGCCCACCTGCGTGAACTCGCTGGGGTGCTTGATCTTGCGGGTCCAGCTCAGGTCGCTGATGTGGATCAGGCCGTCTACGCCCTCCTCGATCTCGACGAATACGCCGAAGTGAGTGAAGTTGCGCACCTTGGCTGTGTGGCGCGAACCGATGGCATATTTCTGCTCGATATCCTCCCAGGGATCCTTCTTCAGCTGCTTCAGGCCGAGGCTCATCTTACGCTCGTCGCGATCCAGAGTCAGGATCACAGCCTCTACCTCGTCGCCTACCTTCAGGAAGTCCTGAGCGCTGCGCAGGTGCTGGCTCCAGCTCATCTCGCTGACGTGGATCAGACCCTCTACGCCGGGCTGTACCTCTACGAATGCACCGTAGTCGGCCATTACCACTACGCGGCCCTTGACATGGTCGCCCACCTTGAGGCTGGCATCCAGATTGTCCCAGGGATGGGGCATCAGCTGCTTGATACCGAGCGCGATGCGCTTCTTCTCGTTGTCGAAGTCCAGGATAACGACCTCGATGTCCTGGTCAAGCTCCACAACCTCGCGGGGATCCTGCACGCGGCCCCAGCTCAGGTCGGTGATGTGCACCAGTCCGTCTACGCCGCCAAGGTCGACGAACACACCGTAGTTGGTGATGTTCTTCACCTTGCCCTCGAGCACCTGACCCTTCTCCAGCTTGGAGATGATCTCGCGCTTCTGAGCCTCCAGCTCGGCCTCGATCAGTGCCTTGTGGCTTACCACCACGTTCTTGTATTCCTGGTTGATCTTGACAACCTTGAATTCCATTGTCTTATCCAGATATACGTCATAGTCGCGGATAGGACGTACGTCAATCTGCGAACCGGGCAGGAAGGCCTCGATTCCGAAGATGTCCACGATCATACCGCCCTTGGTGCGGCTCTTTACGTAACCCTTGATGATCTCGTCGTTCTGAAGGGCCTGGTTCACGCGGTCCCAGCTGCGGGTCTGGCATGCCTTCTTGTGGCTCAGACGGAGCTGGCCGTTCTTGTCCTCCAGTGTCTCGATATATACCTCTACCTCGTCGCCCTCTTTCAGGTCGGGATTGTAGCGGAATTCGCTGATGGGAATGATGGCGTCGGATTTCATGCCGATATCAACTCGCACTTCGCGCTTGCTGATCGATTTCACGGTACCGGTCACTACTTCATTCTCTTTGGCCGACTGCATCGACTTGTCGTAGGTGTCGATCAACTCCTCGCGACTCTTGCCGCCTGCCGTGTTGCCGTTTTCATAGGCATCCCAATCGAAATCTGCGATCGGGCTTACAACTTTTTCAGTCATTAATTTGGTTAATAAATAAACTTTACTTTTCTACTCTCTCGGAAACCGTTTTACCGGTTTTCAGCCACCCCGCGCGGGCGGGTATGGTTTTCCGCGCGCAAAGGTAGCATTTTATTCTGAATTACACAAATTTAGAGCGCATCCGACTGCATTTTTGTCAGACGCCGCTCTACTTTATGTCTTTTTCCATATTAATATATAAGGATCACTGTCCCATCTGGCGCAGGCCGTTTTCCATCACCCGGGCGCGCACTTCCCTCATATCCTTATATAGCTTGCGGTTCGTGTCGTCCAGGTCGGCCGGCTCCACGTCCAGCAGCTTGCGCATCTCCTCCAGATGCGGATACCGCTCGTCGTATTCCTGCGACAGCTTCATCATCTCCTTGGCGCCTTCGTTCTGATGCGACCGGAGCTTATCGAAATCCTTATATGCCGACTTGAGATATTTTATCGCTATGCCGTATTCTTCCTGGCTCACGGGAGTGCCGTCGGTCACCTTCTCGGCTATCACCTCGATGGCATCGCTGTTGTCAGGCCGCGAATTGACGCAACCGGTCAGCATCGCTGCCGCAGTCAGCACTACACCTGCAATAAGACCAATCTTCTTCATCTCGTTCTCCTGTTATTGTATGCCGCAATTGCTGTTACGGTATTGCAAATGTAATAAAAAAGGAGTGTCGCTCCAAGCGCACCCCCTGTTTTTTAAATTAATTTTAGAATTGTTTGGGATATACGATCAGCAGGTTGTTGTTGCGGAAATGCCGGCTGAGGTAATTCGTGATCTGATCCAGGTCCTGTGTATGCGATATGGAGCCCTTGCGTGCCGTTATCAGCACTATCAGGTCCGCCTCCTCGGTGTCGCCGCTGGTCAGTATGAAGTCGTCCCAGGCGTTCAGCGTGCCGTAACGGGCATCCACCTCTATGCCGTCGTCGGCTATCGCGGTGCGTATCAGCCGGCCGCAATCCTCGCGCGACAGGAACGTGATGCGCGCCTCGATGTTGGATGCCAGCATGGCCAGTCGCGTCACCCACAGGTGGAATCCGGTCTCATACTCGGCGCCCGGCGGCACTATGACCCGGATGCGCGATATGGTGCCCACGGGTATGAAGCAGCGACTCAGCATCACCATGCGGTGACAGTCGGTCACAAGTTTCTCAATAAACGAGCCGTAGAACGTATCCACCACCGAGCTCTTGCGGTGCATGCCTATCATGATCTCGGTGGCCTTCTGCTCGTGCGCCAGGTTGCATATACCCGACACGGCGTTGAGGTCGAAGCGTTCCACCACATTGCACGGCACGTCCATCTCCTCGGCAATGGAGTCGGCGGCTTCGAGCGAGTCGCGCCCCATCACAGTGGCGGCGCTGTCGTCGTTGTGCCGCACGAACAGTGCCGTGACCGGGTTGGTGTTCTGCCGCTTGCGCATGAACAGCGCCATACGCATCAGGCCCTCGGCCGTGATGGGGTTGGCCACGGCCACTACCTGACGCGCCATCTCCACCGAACCGAGCTCCTCGCGGTCCAGGCCGCGCGCCGTCTCCTGTTTGCGCAGCTGCAGTGCGGAGCGGTCGGTGCGCACCGAGGCGATGATGCAGCATATCAGTATCATCACCACCGACGCGTTCATCATGTCCTCGTTAAGGAGGTGCGCCTCATAACCGATCATCACGGCGGCGATGGTGGCCGCAGCCTTGCCTCCGGTCAGTCCGAATATCAGCTCACGGTCCACACGGCTCAGCTTGAGTATCTTCTGCGCGCCATACGAGGCTATCCATTTCGTGCCGAGAGCCAGTCCCGACATGATGGACGCGGCCCACAGCACGCTCCACCCTTCCACCACCACGTGGACGTTGATAAGCATACCCACGCCTATCAGGAAGTATGGAATGAAGATGGCGTCACCTACGAACCGTATGTTCTTCATCAGCGGCGAACGGCCCGGTATCAGTTTGTTCAGCACCAGTCCGGCATAGAACGCGCCCAATATCCCCTCCAGTCCGACGATCTTGGCCAGCAACGCGGCTATCACCACCATGGCGAGGATATATATATACTGAGCCACGGGGTCGGTGGTGCTCTTGAAGAAATATCGCGTCACGGGCGGGAACACGTATCCCACCGTCAGCATGAAGGCGGCTGTCAGCGCGAGCATGGTCAGCAGCTGCTGCACGGAGTAATGCCCCGACGCACTGATCTGCGACACGCCGGCCAATACCAGCAGGGCCACCATCACGGCCACGATGGTGCCGCACACGGCTATCACCACGGGGCGCGTGTTCTGCAGTCCGAACTTCGACACCGTCGGATAGGTAATCAGCGTGTGGCTCGTGAACATTGAGGCCACCAATGCCGACGTGAGCCAGCTCTGCCCTAATAGATAATGAGTGCCGAGCACACCTGCCGCCATCGGCAGCAGTGCGGTCAGCACTCCGAACAGTATTCCCTTTTTAAGCTGGGCCTTCAGGTGGAACATGTCTATCTCCACCGCGGCCTGGAACATGATATACAGGATTCCCACATCGCCGAAAATGCGGAACGACGCGTCCCGCTCCAGCAGGTTGAATCCGAACGGTCCTATCGCGATTCCGGCCACTATCAGGCCCACTGTGGACGGGATGTTCAGTTTCTTGAACAGCACGGAGCCCACCAGTATCACCAGCAGTACTATAAGGAATATGGCGATAGTGTTGTGTATCATGTCATGGTATCGTTAATTAAAGATCGAGGCGGCGTTGCGGTCGGTCACTTCCTCCAGTCTGTCGGGCGGGATGTCCAGCACCTTGGCGCAGGCGTCGAGTATCAGCGGTATGTATGCCGACTCGTTCCGTTCGCCACGGTGCGGCACCGGAGCGAGGTACGGCGCGTCGGTTTCCAGCACCAGCCGGTCCGTGCCTATCAGCGGCAACGCCTCGCGCAGTTTCGGGGCATTCTTGAAGGTCACCACGCCGTTCACTCCGAAGTACGGGTCGCACACCTTGCGTATCTCGGTCACATCTTCGGGCGTGCCGGTGAACGAATGGAATATCATCACCGGGAGCTTGCCCGATGCCTGACGCACCCTCCCGATGGATTCCAGCGTCTCGTCGCGGGCATCGCGGCTGTGGATTATGACGGGGAGCCCGAACTTCACGCCCCAGCCAAGCTGCCGTTCGAAGGTGCGCTGCTGCTCGGCGAGCGCCGGACTGTCGGGCCAGTGGAGGTCAAGTCCCACCTCGCCCACCGCGGCATAATCGTCGCGATGCGCGCGGAGTTCTTCTTCCATCATGTCGAGCATGGCGTCAGGGTCCGCACCTAATTCTGTAGGATGCACCCCGATCGCCATCTTGATGTTCTCGGGGAACGCTTCGTGCAGGCGGCGTATCGGCTCCATACTCGCGGCGTCCACGTTGGCCAGTACCATCGTATGAACGCCCGCGGCTATGGCACGTCGCACCACAGCTTCCTCCTCTCCCTTGAAAGGCTCGTCGTATAGATGAGTGTGGGTGTCGGTCACTTCTTGCGTCCTGTCAGTTTGTCGATCAGTGCCTTGAACGGCTCCTTGGCGGCATCGCTCAGGCTGGTTTTCTTCAGCGCGCTCAGCGCCTCGGAGCTGTAATGGTTCACCTGCTTGCGCACGGTCTCGCTCAGGTTCAGTTTCTCGTAGATGCGGGTCACGGTCTTGACCTTGGTGTCGCCGGCGGGCATCTCCATGGCAACCTTGAGCGCGGAGGCCTCGGGTGTGCCGCTCTCCAGGGCCGTGAGCAGCAGGAACGATTTCTTGCCGTTGTTGATGTCGCCCCCTATCGGTTTGCCGAAGGTATTGGAATCACCGTACACGTCCAGCCAGTCGTCCTGGATCTGGAACGCCAGGCCCAACAGATAGCCGAACTTCTCCATCTGCGCGGCATCCTTTTCAGATGCGCCGCCCAGCATGGCGCCTATCTTCGATGCCGCGCCGAGCAGAGCGCCCGTCTTGGCGCCGATCATCTCTATATATTTATCGGTGGTCACGTCCTGGCGAGTCTCGAAATCCATGTCGAGGCGCTGGCCTTCGTACACCTTTATGGCCATGTCGTTGAACACGTCCAGCACCGGGCGCAACAGGGCGTCGGGCACCTGCATCATATTATGGGTGGCCAGTGTCAGCATGGTGTCGCCGCTGAGTATGGCGGTGTTCACGTCCCACTTGGCCTGGACCGACGGACGGTTGCGGCGCATCGCGCTGTTGTCCATCACGTCGTCGTGAAGCAACGTGAAGTTGTGGAACATCTCGAGTCCTAAGGCTGCCGGCATGGCCTTCTCTACGGCGCTTTCGGCGCCGAAAGCCTCGGCCGTCATCAGCAGCAGACCCGGACGCAGGCGCTTGCCGCCCGAACTCAGCCCGTAGGTCACCGGCTCATACAGTCCCGCCAGGTCTCCGCCCGGCAACTTCACTTCTTTCAACGCGCCCTCCACAAGGGCGCTCGCATCTGACAATTTCATTTTTAATGTTTCGTAAACTTATAAGGCCGTCGAGGCTTATAGCTTGGTGAATGTATCGTAAACTTCGCGGCTCACATCGCGGCCGCTGTCCACTTTCAGCACAGTCCGGAATCCTATCATGAAGCGGCGGTAGGTGTCCGTATCGTTGGCGCATGCCTTGCGGAACGCCTCCAGCTCCTTCCTGATGGCATTGACGTCAAGATGATTGTCGCGGATGGTGGAGAGATACTCCAGCCCTAACCTGTAACCGAGTCCCTGCGGGTCCTCGATGCCGGCCTGGGCGTATATCTTCATCTTGTCCGCCAATTGCAGTGTATTCACTATGGCGTCGTACCGTGCGCCGAACTGGTCCAGCGCCTCCCCCTTCAGGTGGTCGTAGGCATACGAGGTGGCTATGGCCAGCGTGTCGATTCTGGCGCCATCCACCTTGCCCAACGATCCATATATAATGAATCCGGCCAATGAGTCGGGACTTACCTTCTGCATCATGTATTCCACGCGCCCGGCATCGCCTATCGTGCCGAAGTTTTCAGGGAACGACCCCTCACCCTTTTTCTTGCCGCCGCATCCGGCCAGCATAATCAGGGCCAGTCCTGCCGCTATCAGTGACTTTTTCATCTTGAACTTATTACTCTTCCTTATATTATAGGTGCAAAATTACGAAATTATCGGCATTTTGCAATGAATCGGCCCTTAAAATGGCACTCCGGTACCGATGTAGCCGATCTTGACCTGATCGCCTATCATGGATGCCGACGGCGGATTCCTGCGCTCGCTCATGGCATTGCTCAGTGCCTGGCTCATACCCTCCTCGGCAGGCCAGAACCACAGGTCCTTGTATCGCCAGTACCATACGCCGGTGTCGTCCATCGACACGAATTCGGTGGTCACGCCGCTCTGCTTCAGCAGTTTGGTGAATGGGTCGCCGATTCTGAGCGTGTCGTTAGGCACGGCCACACCCACCCCGGAGGTGTACAGCGAAATCATGTCCACCTTGCCGTCGTCATAGTCGGTAACGGTAAACATATCCTTGTCGCCGAGCCTGAAGTTCAGGGCCTTGAATTCGCCGCTGTCATCCGCCACGATGTTGTCATACAGGTTGATCTGGCCCTGAGGCACGGAGTCGAGGGCCATCCCTATGCGCACGTCGCCTATTCCCTGCGCGGTCAGCGTGGGGGTCTGTATGCTGTCGATGGCGGCCTCGGCCTCCTGAATGAATGCCGAGTCGGTGTCGGCGGCGGGTTGTGCGGCCTTCTTGTTGCCTGAGCAACCTACTAACGTAAAGGCGACCGCCGCTATGATAAATGCTGATTTCTTCATAATAGTATTGGGATTTATGGTATTTATGGGATTATTGGGAGTGATGGGAGATTTGGGAAGATTGGGAGGAGTGGGAACAGGTTACTTCGGGGCGGAGGACTTCATGCGGTCGGTAAATTCGGGATCGCCTACTACCCACACCACGTCGCCGGGCTGCAACGACACGTCGGGCAGCGGCTGGATGAAGTCGTCGCCGCGTTTTATCTTCACTATCATCGAATAGTAGTCGTGCAGGATGTCGGTATTCTTCAGCGGCACTCCCACTATCGGACTGTCAGATTCAAGCCTTATCGACGACAGGTCTACAGGATTCTGCTTGATATTCAACATTATGCCGGCCTTGGTGGCGGCATCGAGGTCTTCGTTCAGCTTGCGGAGCTGTTCGTCATTGCCTATCACGCCGAGGACATCGCCGGGGAATATGCGGGCCTCGGGCGACGGCAGGGGCATATAGTCATCGCCCCGGCTTATCGATGATACCGACACGCCGTAGTCCGAGCGCAGACCGGAGTCCTTCAGTTTGTCGCCTACGAAGGGACAGTTGTTGTCTATCTCGATGAAAGCCTGGTGCATGTCGTCAACCAGGTCGTTGCCCACGCCCATGCGCATGTTCTCGCGCATATTCAGGTTCTGGATGAACTTCGACTCCATCTTGCTGTAATGTTTCAGCAGTCGGGACGAAGCGAATACAAGTATCAGTGCGAAGCATGCCACCCCGACAAGCCATCCCACCAGCGACGAATACGTCACCGTGATGAAATAGACTATGAAGAACAGTGTAACCAGATACCTGATAATCCTCATGGCCAGCAGAGGCACGTCGTAGAAGGCTGCGGTCTGGTGCAGTTTCATCTTCTCGGTAGGATGCGTCGAGCTGAAACACAGTGCCACCAGGAATGGCAGCATTGCTATCACGGTCAGCACCGTGGCCACGAGGTGTCCGGCCTTGGGCAGCAGCTTTTCGGCAAATGGAAACAGAAACATGCGCGACACCATGATCTCGGCCAGCAGTATGACCGAATAAAGCACGATGCGCCACGCATACCGTCCCAGGACGGCGCGCCACAGGCGGCGCGTCTCGTTGGTGTCGTAGGTCTGGCTGGAATATCTGTCTATAAGGAAGGTCAGCGATCCGGGCAGATGCTTTTCCACCCATGTGGCCGCCGGATCGGCCATCTTTATAAAATAAGGAGTGGTGAAGATGGTCAGCACCGACACGGCGACTATGATGGGATACAGTGATTCGTTCAGCACTCCGAGGCTCATGCCCAGCGAGGCGATGATGAACGAGAACTCGCCCACCTGCGTCAGGGTGAATCCCGACTCGATGGCCACTCGCAGCGTCTGGCCCGTGGCAAGCATGCCGAGGGTACCGAACAGTATCATGCCCGTTATCACCACGCAGGCCAGCAGCAGGATCTGCCACCAGTATGTCACCAGCACGCCCGGATCCACCATCATGCCCACCGAAATGAAGAACACGGAGCCGAACAGGTTCTTGACCGGCGCTATCACACGGTCCATGCGTTCGGCGGCCATGGTGCCGGCCAGTATCGAACCCATCACGAAGGCTCCGAGTTCAAGACTGAAACCGCATGCCACCGAGAACACGGCCATCGAGAAGCACAGGGCCATGGCCACTATCAGCAGCGTCTCGTCGTTGAGATACGAGCGCGCCTTGTTGAAGAATGTCGGGAATATGTACATTCCCACCACAAACCATATAATAAGGAAGAAGGCGAGCTTGCCGATGCTGAACAGCAGTTCCAACCCCTTGACGTCGCCCATGGCCATGGACGACAGCAGCACCAGCATCAGCACCGCGAACAGGTCCTCGATGATAAGCACCGCCAACACAAGCTGAGCGAACTTCTTCTGCCTCAGACCCAGGTCGCCCAGCGCCTTCATGATGATGGTGGTGGACGACATCGAGATCATTCCGCCTAAGAATATGCGGTTTATCATGTTGAGATGCAGTATGTATCCGACGCCGAAACCGGCGAAGGTCATGCCGGTGATGATAATCAGCGCCGTCACCACCGACGACGATCCGGACTTCATCAGTTTGCGGAACGAGAATTCCAGACCGATGCTGAACATCAGCACCACTATGCCAAGGTCGGCCCAGAACGTGATGTTGTCGAGATTGGAGATCGAGGGGAGATACTCGAACTTGGGCGAGGCTAAGAAGCCGGCCAGGATATATCCTAAAACGACAGGCTGTTTCAGCTTTTTGAACAGGAGTGTGACCAGCGCGCCCAACAGCAGTATCCACGCCAGGTCGGCTATCAGGCCGTTGGTGTGCGATTCTTCGGCTGTAGGCTTATCCCCGGGGTCGAAGGTCTGTTCCAGGGTCTGCATCTCGTTGGTTACGGTCGTGGACGGAACGTCACTGTATCCGTCGGCTATCTGCAGGTATATCATCCCCTCTCTGAATTATGTACAGGTTATAGTATGAAAGCATCAGCGTGGTAAGCGGCAGAGCGATGATGAAACCCATGAAGCCCAGCAGCGAGCCCCAGATGGAGAGGCTGAGCAATATCACGGCGGGATTCAGCCCCATGGCCTTGCCCATGATTTTGGGAGTCAGCAGCAGGTCCTGGATGCACTGCACCACCACGTACACGGCCATCGCCTCCCAGAATATCAGCCAGAAGGATCCGCCCGTGGTCATGGTCCATATCATGCACAGCACGGCGGTGATCGGCAGTGAGATAAGCTGCAGGTAAGGCACCAGGTTCAGCACTCCGATAAAGAGGCCCAGCGCCACGCCCATCGGCAGGTCTATCAGCAGGAAACCGGCCGCGAACATCAGGCCCACAAGCATGGCTATCAGGAACTGGCCGCGGAAATAGCGCTGCATGGTGTTCTTGATGTCGCCGGCGATACGGAACGTGCGCTGACGGTGGAAATATGGCACCAGCTGCTTGAAGCTCAGCATCAGGCGCTCGTAGTCCAGCATTATGAATATCACGTACAGCACCACAATCAGCCACGAGACGACGCCGGCTATGAACGCCACCGACGACGTGAGGAACGACCATGACGACGAGATGGCGGTCTTGGCCAGCTGTTTCCATTCGTCGCGCGACAGCAGGCGCGACAGCTCGTCGAAGTCTATGTTCTCGCGTATTATCCTGTGCCACGATTCCGACAGATAGGGTATGCTGATCTGCGTGGTGGTGAATTTCTTGATGGTCAGCGCCATGTCCTGACACTCCGACACCAGGTACGGCACCGTAACCATTAAAAGGCCTCCTATTATTACGGTTGCCTCCAGCAATGTGAGTATCACCGGCAGAAAACGCTTGCGGCAACGGGTCCACCGCATGTTCCATTTCACCACAGGCTCAAGTATATAGCATATCAGGCAGGCCACCACGAACGGCAGCAGCACGCCCTTCAGATAGCCCACAAGCCACAGAACTGCCAACACCACCGCTATCGTAAAGAAAATGCGCACCGTACGGTCGAACGTAAAGGGGCGGCGCGGGTATCGCGCACGCTCCTCCTGTCCCACTTCTGTTACTTCGTTCTCGTCCATATTGTGTGTTTTATTGAATCAGGGCTGCCGGCGCAGTCTCCGATTCTTAACTATTTATATTAACGTAAAAGACGACACAATTTTCCGTAAAGTTACGATTTTTTTTGCTAATACCGACGATGGTTGTTAATTTTGTAAATGATGAAACAGCTGAACACACTCCTGATGATGCTGGTTCTGTTGGCGTTCACGGCCCACGGCCAGAACGCCGACAGAGCGCAAGCCGTTGACACCGACCCTGTTGAGGCATTCCTGAAGTCGCCCGGCATTGACCCGGAGGCCACCTCGATATATATCTACGACCTGAACTCCGGAAAGACAATCGCCACGCATCACGCCGCGAAGCCCTTGGTGCCCGCTTCGGTCATGAAGTGCGTCACCACCGCCTCGCTGCTGGACCGCACCGGCCGCAAATGGCACTACGAGACCCCTGTCTACATCACCGGCAATATCCGCAAGGGAATATTAGACGGCAACATTATGGTCGAAGGATCGGCCGACCCTTCGGTCAACACTCGGCATGACCCCGGTTCGGACAACATTATAGACGAGATAGTACAGGCTCTGCGCCAGGAACATATCGACACGGTGCGCGGCAGCATCGTGGTGGACGAGCATCGGTTCGCCGGACCCGCCATCAATCCCACCTGGGCGTCGGGCGACCTCCCCAACGCCTACGGCACGGGGACGCATGGCTTCAATTTCGAAGACAACGCCTCGGGCAGCGCCTCCGTGCGCGACCCAGGCGCCAGGTTCCGCAGCCGCCTCACCGACGCTCTGAAAGCCAACGGTATAACCGTGCTGGGACGCGACATTCCCAACGGCACCGGGCGCCGACTGATAGGCACTCACCGCTCGGCCGAGGTGCAGGACATAATGCGCAGCTGCATGATGCGCTCCGACAACCAGTATGCCGAGGCTATGCTCCGCACGTTCTCGCACCTCAAGGGTCGCGACGGATCCACCGCCACCGGCGCCGACGAGGAAATAAAGCTGTGGAAACACAAAGGCGCTCCACTCAAGGATGTCAGGATTGTGGACGGATCCGGGCTTTCCCGTTCCAACCGTCTTACCGCCGTATTCTTAGGCTCGGTTCTCGGTGAAATGGCACACGACCCCTGGTACGCCAGCTTCTTCCCGCTCGCCGGCCAGGAAGGCACGCTGAAGAGCTTCATGTGCGGAGGCCGTCTGGAAGGATATGTGGCCCTTAAGACAGGCTCGATGAACGGGATACAGTCATACGCCGGATACAAGATCAACGAAGACTACGCCCCCACTCACGTAGTGGTGGTGATGATGAACAATCTGAAAAACCGCGCACGCGCACGCACCGATCTGCAGACCATGCTGGAACGCCTGTTCTGATTACGGAATATCGGACCATCCGTGCAGACTATATCCTTACGCCCGGCGTTATAATAAAAAGAATCCGATAAAGGTTTCATAAACAATAGCGGATCCGATAAAGATTCCATTAACGACAACCCGAAATTATGGACGAACTGAAAAATAAAGTATACGAACTGGAAGGGCTTCTGGAGCTTCTGAGCCACCGCCCCGACAAGCAGGCCGACCTCTACCCCCTAATCGGCAAGCGCGTCGACGAGATCTCGCGCACCTGGACCCGACTGAACACCGAGGAACCGGAGATATCCGCCCCCACCAATATCCCTGCAGACCCTAAGGACCTTATCGACCCTAAAGACCTTAATGACCCTAAGAACCTTAAGGACCCTAAGAACCCTAAGGACCTTATCGACCCTAAGGACCTTATCGACCCTAAGGACCTTATCGACCCTATCGACCTTATCGACCCTATGCCCTTTAACGGCTCTGATAATTCCGATTACTCCGGTTACTCCGACAGCGCGGACTTCACCCAGCCGGCTATGCGCAAGGCGCCGGCTCTCTGCCTGAACGACCGCTTCCGCTTCACGCGCGTGCTGGCCGGCAACGACCGCTGCCGTTTCGACGCCATTCTTGAGAAGTTGGCTCAGCTGCCCGACTACGAAGCCGCCCGCGACTATCTCATCGAGGAATGCAACGCCGACATCGACGACCCCGAAGTAGTCGATTTCCTCGACATCCTCCAGAATTACTACGAATAACCCACTCCTCCCAATATTCCCAATACTCCCAATACTCCCAATACTCCCATTCATCCCATTCATCCCACTCATCCCATGGCACGCCTTTACATCGTTCCCACCCCTATCGGCAATCTCGAGGACATCACACTCCGCGCGCTGCGTGTGCTTAAGGAAGTCGACGTCGTGCTGGCCGAAGACACGCGTACCTCGTCCGTGCTGCTGCGCCACTATGACATACACACTCCGCTGCGCGCGCATCACCGCAACAACGAGCACAAAAGCGTGGACGGCATAGTGCAGGAGCTGGAAAGCGGCAAGGAGATGGCACTCATATCCGATGCCGGCACACCGGGCATATCCGACCCCGGCTTCATGCTGGCGCGCGCCTGTCGCGAGGCGGGTATCGACGTGGAGTGCCTGCCCGGGCCCACCGCTTTCGTTCCGGCCATGGTAGCCAGCGGCCTGCCATGCGACCGGTTTGTGTTCGAAGGCTTCCTGCCGCTCAAGAAAGGGCGGGCCACCCGGCTGCAGCAACTGGCCGCAGACCCCAGAACCGTAGTGATTTACGAATCGCCGTTGCGGTTGCCGCGCACTTTGCGACAACTGGCCGAGGCGTTCGGTCCCGACCGCCAGGCGGCCGTGGCGCGCGAGATCTCAAAGCTCCACGAGGAAAACCGCCGCGACACACTCCAAAACCTGGCCCTACATTACGAACAGAACAAACCCAAAGGAGAAATTGTTATTGTAATCGAAGGCTGCAAAGGCAAAGTTCATGCCTGCGAAGACAACGACCCTGATCAGATTGAATAATAGACATTATAACGACCTTGATCAAATTTATATTAAGAGACATTATAAACTGAAATTATCAAACTAACACATTTGTAATATGAAAAAAGCAATGTTATTTGCGGGCGTCGGAGCCATATTGCTGGCCGGCTGCTCGGGCAACCAGAAGAAAATTGACGAAGATTCGCTTCGCATCCAGGAACTGACAGCCGAATATCAGGAGGCTACGGACTTCAACGACTCGCTGATGCTTCTGATGGGCGACATCTACACCGGTCTGGATTCCATCAACACCCAGGAGGGTCTTCTTTACAACATGTCCAACGGCGAGGGCGTCGACCGTCGTCAGGAGATCCGCAACAACCTGTCGCAGATCAAGGCCCGTCTGGCAGCCAACAAGGCTCTGCTGGCCGAGATGGAAGCTAAGGTCAACGCCAGCGGCAAGGCCAACGGCGTACAGAGCAAGACCATAGCCCAGCTGCGCGCCCACATCGAGCAGCAGGATGCCAAGATAGCCAAGCTGGAAAGCGAACTGGCCGGCGCAAAGGCCACTATCGACACGCTCAACACCACCGTGGCCAGGACTCAGGAAGACCTGAAGGCCGAAAGCGCCGCCAAGGAGGAGGCCCGGGCCGAGGCTGCCGAGGCTACCGCCGCAGCCAACGAGGCCAACAAGGTGTACTATGCCATCGGCTCGAACAAGGAGCTGAAGAAGAAAGGCCTGCTGGAGAAGAAGTTCCTCGGCTCCACCAAGGTGCTGAAGGGCCAGTTCGACGCAAGCTACTTCACCGCAGCCGACCGCCGCACCCTGAAGTCAATCCCCACCGGCGCCAAGGACGTGAAGATCTGGACCAACGTTCCCGCAGGTTCCTACCGCATCGTCGGCGAGAAGGACGGCCCCAAGACCATCGAGATCACCAATCCCGAGAAGTTCTGGCAGCTCAGCTCCTACTGCGTGATCCAGATTGACTGACACGCACACCGACGATTCCACAAACTGACTGACATTTAAGACAGAACATAGAAGCAGAGTTATGAAACGACTGCTGTACCCGATACTGATAACCCTTCTCTTTGTGGGCTGCAAGCCCACGGAGAAGGGTTATCAGGCTGCATACGACGCAGCCAAAAACAAACGCGAGGCCGCCGCGCGCGAGCAGATGCTGCCGGCGCAGGGCCTGCAGAGCGACGACGGCCCGCAGCTGCGAGTCGTAGACGGCGATTCCATCTATGTGTTGCGCGCCATAATGCGCACCGAGGACTCCAAACGCGCCCCCGCACCATGGCTGCTGGCCGTGGGAGTCTACAGAATGTCAACCAATGCCAAGGCCAACGCCCAGCGACTGCAGCAGGCCGGCTATCCCCATGCCGTCTGGCTGAAAGGACCTGAAAACAAATGGTACACCATCAGCGACTATGCCCGGAGCCTCGATTCCCTCAAGACAATGTCGCGCCGATTCAAGAACACACATAGCGACTATCCCTACGTCGGACTGCCCGCCAGTCCGGTAATCATCAACGCATTCTAATAGAGACCCATAATTGGGAATGCCTCGTAGAGGCTGTTTCTCATTAACCCCACCGATGGCTGACGGCGCGAAGCAGCCGGAAGCCTTCGTGGGGCAATTATCCGAGTCTGACAGCTTGGTCGGAGACCATGTCTTTGTACGCACAACTTAGCACAAAATGTTAAAATCGCGGTTTTTTATGACATTTTAGACTCCAAAACGTCAAATTATTTGGAAAAATGGTTTGAAAAGTCTAAATTTGCATAATGTTAATACAAGTGCACACTTTTTAACAAACAGACAACAAATTTGCAAGGAATCCAAATATCTAAGCCTCAGCGGTATTAAGGTTAACAGGTCTTCGACCAGGATTCAAACGGAGCCACAGTGCTACGGAACAGAGAGACGAACACATACACAAGAGAGAAATAACATTAAAATAGTAAAGGTATGAAAAAAATCTTTATGATCATGGTGACGCTGATGTGCGTTAGCTGGGCGGCAATAGCTCAGAACCGCATCATAAGCGGCACGGTAGTCGATGCAGCGAACAACGAACCGCTGATCGGCGCCACAGTCTCACCAATCGGAGGTGGACAGGGAGCCGCCACTGATCTCGAGGGCTCTTTTACCATCAATGTGCCCGCCAACGTAAAATCTGCAAAGATTTCATACGTAGGCTACAAAGAGCAGACCGTAGCGCTGCACAACGGCATTAAGGTACGTCTGGAGTCAACCTCTACCGACCTTACGGACGTTGTGGTTGTCGCCTATGGTACAGCTAACAAGGAATCTCTGACAGGTTCTGTAGCCGTAGTAGGAGCCGCCGATATCGAGGACCGTCCCGTCACTTCCGTGACTGCCGCCCTTGAAGGTAACGCTCCCGGCGTACAGGTCAACAACTCGGTGTCCTATCCCGGTTCGTCGCCGTCCATCCGTATCCGTGGTTTCAACTCCTTCACAGGAGCCCTAAGCCCTCTGTATGTAGTGGATGGTGCTGTGTATGACGGCGAAATCGCTGAAATCAACCCCGCCGACATCGAATCCATGTCAGTGCTGAAGGATGCCGCTTCCTGCGCCCTTTACGGTAACCGTGGTGCAAACGGTGTTATCCTTATCACCACCAAGCGTGCCAAGACTAACGGCAAGGTGGATGTAAACCTTACCATCAACCAGGGCTTCTACAACAAGGCACTTCCTTTCTATGACCGTCTGAATGCAGACGAATGGATGAACCTTACCTATAAGGCATACGCCCAGAATCGTTTCGACACCGGTGACGTACCAAGTCTCGAGCAGGCTCTGGCAAGTTCGGGAAATCAATTCATCACTACTTTCCTGAATGGTGCCAATATCTATGACAAGCAACCCTCCGAACTGTTCGACGCTCAGGGTAATCTTCAGGGTTCGATACTGCCCGGTTACACCGACCTGGACTGGTGGGATGCAATCTCCCAGACCGGTTATCGTCAGGAATACAATGTCAACGCATCGGGAGCTACCGATAAGTTCAATGTATTCTCCTCTATCGGTTATCTGAAAGAGAACGGATACATCATGGAGTCTGACTTCTCTCGCTTCAACGGCCGTTTGGTAGCCAATTACAATCCTGTAAACTACTTCAAGACGGGTGTCAACCTGAGCGCAAGCTACACGGATTCCGAAGTGGCAGGCGTGGACGAGGAGAACTACTCCGATGGCACCCTTAACTATACCACCAACCCGTTCCTTGCATTGTCTTACGCTCCTGTACAGCCGTATTACCGTCACAACGCAGACGGTTCCATCATGCGTGATGAAAACGGCAAGCCGATGTATAGTACCGACGGCATGAACGGTGGCGACAACGTGGCATGGAACATGCGTCTGAACTCCAACAAGTACACCACTCTCGCAGTGAACGCCAACGCTTACGCGACTGCAGTACTTCCCTATGGTTTCGAAGTGTCGCTTCGTGGATCTTTCTTCCGCAGCAAGCAGAACTACAGAGGATACAGCAACAACATCGTAGGCTCGCAAGCCAATATCGGCGGTCTGGATGTTACCTCCACAAGCCAGAAATCATACACATTCATGCAGCAGCTCAGCTGGAACCATGATTACGGTTTGAACAACATCGACGTATTCCTGGATCATGAGAACTATGAATTCAGCTATGATTACCAGTCCCTGCGCTTGAGCGGCCAATTACTGGACAACAAGCCCTATATAGGCAACTTCGAGAACCGCGACTCCTCCAACGAGTCCATCATCAAGCAACGTACGGAATCTTACCTGGGCCGCGTAAAGTACAACTACGACCAGAAATATTTTGCCGAGGCATCTATCCGTCGTGACGGTACCAGCCGTTTCGCCAAGGGCAATCGCTGGGGTACATTCTGGAGCGTCGGCGCAGGTTGGGTTATCTCCAAGGAGAAGTTCATGCAGAACGTTGACTGGGTCAACTTCCTGAAACTTCGCTTCGCTTACGGTTCGGTAGGTAATGACGCGGCTGCCGGTTCCTATGCTTCATATCCTCTATATTACATGTGGAGCTATGACAACCTCGGCAACATGCTGCCCTATCAGGTTCCCGCCGACGATATCCGCTGGGAGTCGACCAAAACTCTTGACGTGGCTCTGGAAGGATCTCTCTTCAACGACCGCTTCACTTTCAGCATCGGTTACTATGACAAGATAAACAGCGACCTTCTCTACGAGATAGTTCGACCCAGTTCCGCCGGTATGGGATTTATGCCCGGAGCCAACATCCGCGTACTGTCCAACATCGGTGAGATGGAAAACTACGGATGGGAACTTCAGTTCGGAGTCGACATTATCCGTAACAGAAACCTCACATGGAACTTCACTCTCGACGCATCGTTCCTGAAGAACAAGATCAACAAGCTGCCCGACGGCAAGGATATTCCGGGTCAGGCCCTGTTCCAGGGCAAGAGCCTTTACGAACGTGCCGGATATACATATTCATGGGCAGGTGTTGACCAGGCCACAGGTAACTCGCTCTACAAGATGGAGCCCGATTCGCCCGACTACTGGCGATTCAACGACGACGGTTCCATCAATCCCGAAAGCACCGCACAGGCATATCAGGATCGCGTAGATGCAGCCAAGAAAGCAGGTTCCTACTTCGTGATCGATGGTGAGGAATATACAAATTCATATCAGTTCGCAGGTCGCAAGACGCACGGAACTTCGCTTCCGACGGTTTACGGTTCGTTCGGCACCACCCTGAAATGGAAAGGCATCAACTTTGGAATGTTGTTCACATATTCGCTGGGCGGCAAGACCATGAACGGTATGTACAACAGCATGATGTCCATCGGCGCATCCGGTGCAGGCTCTCTGCATCGCGACATCCTGAATGCCTGGACCGAGGCCGACAAGGTAGAGGCTACGTTCGATCCTGAGACATTTGAGTACAACACCGTTATCGACAAGCACGGAGTTCCTTCCACCAACATCAAGCAGGGAGTAGACAACAATACGGCTTCCAGCCGGTTCCTTTTCCGCAACGACTATCTGGTGCTGAAGAATCTTGCCATCAGCTATGATTTCCCCAGCAAGTGGGTACGCGCATTGAAGATGCAGAATATCAATGTCGGCTTCTCGGTTGACAATCTCTTCATCGTTACGGCCAAGAAAGGTATGAACCCGCAGTATAGCTTCAGCGGTGGACAGGGTGCTTACTACATGCCCGCCCGCGTGTTTAACTTCTCGCTCGGATTCAAGTTCTAAACTTAAAAAGAAGAAAGATGAAAAAGAATATAATATTGTGTGGTCTGGCAGGACTGGCCGCTTCGGGACTCTTGACAGGATGTTCCGACAGTTACCTGGATCTTGCTCCGGTGACTACCACCTCAAGCGCAGCTGTTTCCGAAGGCCTGGACGCTGCTAAACTGGCTGTCCGCGGTATCGGCACCGCCATGCAGGGTCAGTATCAGGATGCTCCCGACTGGTATGACGTCAGCGGCGAGGCATACATCAACTCCCTTTACAACGAATCGATGGGTCAGGACTACAACCACTATCTGTGGCAACGTATCAACACCGGTGATTATGTGAACTGGGACTTCATGGGACGTGAGAGCTATCCTACGGCAGTCGCACTTCCCTGGATGTACGATTACTACCTGATCTATCTTGCCAACGGCGTGCTGCAGGGCGTAGATACTGCCGAAGGCGAGGAGGCCGAGCGTGCATTGATCAAGGCCCAGGCTCTGACATACCGCGCCCACGGCTATATCAAGCTGCTTCAGCTTTACGCTCCGCGTTGGGAAGACAGCAACAACGGCGATGCCTATTGCCTTGTAATGCGTACGGAACCCTCCATGTCCGATGCGCCTCTGGTAAAGATGAGCGAGATCAAGGAACTGGTCTACAACGACCTTACACTTGCCATCGACCTTTTCAAGCAGGCCAAGCAGGGTGAAATGGACCGCGAGAGGAAGTGGGAACCCTGTCTGCAGGTAGCCCAGGGTCTTTACAGCCGCGCGGCACTACTGTTCCACGACTGGAAACTCGCCCAGGAAATGGCCCACGAGGCTCAGTCCGGATTCTCCGTGATGGACAACGACACCGCACTTTCCGGATTCATCGACGACAACAACGACTTCATGTGGGCGCAGGGCGTCGAGCCTTCCGACATCTACTACTGGGCATGGGGCAACTGGTATGCATGCAACGGCAACTATGTCATGGCATCGACCTGGTCCGGCGCAGGATACATCTCACTGGACCTCTACAACCAGCTTGACAAGGACGACATCCGTCGTCAGTGGTTCCTGACTCCCGACAAACTTGAAACAGCAACCACCCAGATGAACCCGGGCAAGCTGAAACCCGAAGATTTCTGGAACGGAGACCTGGTGGTCAGCACCAGCATGGACCTGACGAAAGGCCAGAAGGTTCCTGCTACCGATGCGAGCAAGAAAGCCGGTATGGTGAACTTCGCCGTCCAGTACTCATACAACTACCTGAATAATATATTCAAGGGCGACAAGAGCAAGGTGACACAATACGATAACGACGATAAGTCGACGCACGCCAACTATTTCCGCTATCAGAGCTCGGCCGACCCCAATGGCGGTACCGTCATTGTGGCCAAGGGTGTATACGCGTTCCCTGTATGTACCAACTTCGGCGCTCAGTATAAGTTCTGGGGCGACATATCCAAATATGGCGTATCCTCGTATCCCTTCATGCGTTGTGCCGAAATGGTGCTCAATGAGGCTGAAGCCGCTTATATGGCAGGCGACGAAGGAACTGCCAAAACTTGTCTGGAGAAGATCAACAAGATGCGCGTGCCCGGTTACACATGCACATCGAGCGGCAAGGCATTGCTTGACGAAATTCGTCTGTGCAAGCGCATCGAGCTCTGGGGCGAAGGCTTCAGCTGGCCTGACCTGAAACGTTGGAATCTGCCTTGCGTCCGCCGCGCGTGGGTTGCCGGAGATCCCACTTCCGGAAACGTTCCCGCAAGCTGCGCCATGACCCGTCAGCCCAACGAAAATGCCGGCTGGCGCTACACAGTGCCCCGCAATGAGTCGGACTACAACAAACTGTTGGACCGCGGACTGCTCCCCGCTCTCGGAGAATACTCAAACGCTAATTAATCATTACGACTATCCTTATGGAAGGCCCACCGCAAGATGGGCCTTCTTTTTGTCTATAATCTGTTTTCTTTTGCATTCAAATGAAAATTTATTTGCAGGTTTGTAAAAATTTATGTTATTTTGAGAAATATTTATCAATTAGGTTCACTGGATAGTGGGCAAACTGAATCAACTAAAACAAGATATATGAAAAAAGCTGCACTGTTAGGTCTGTGCGCGATGTTCGCAACTGGGGCGATGGCCTCCCCTCTGACACCGCAACAGGCACTGGAACGTATGGGTCAGGGACGTATGGCCAAAGCGCAAGTGGATAGGATCGAAAAGGTCCCGGTATTGACCGTGCGTACGTCTGAAGGACATCCGGCCGCATATATATTCAACAATGCATCCGGCCATGGCTATGTGATATTGGCAGGAGATGATGTGGCGTATCCGGTGTTGGGATACTCTGATACCGGCAGCATCGACACCGCGGACATGGCTCCCAATATGAAGTGGTGGCTTGAAGAAACCGCAAGACAGATATCATATTGGTCGGAACGCGGCATAGACGCGGCCTCGCAGCCTCACGCCGCGACTTCCATGACACGTATCGAGCCGCAGATGTCCACCAGATGGAATCAGGACGCCCCATTCAACAACTCATGTCCAAAAATAGGCTCAAAAAGAACCTATACGGGATGCGTTGCGACATCCATGGCTCAGGTAATGAAATATCACAAATATCCCGAAAAGGGACAAGGCTCGATTTCCTACACATGGACATCGGGCAACAAGACGTTGTCAATGGATTTCAGCAAAGTCTCCTTCGACTGGAATAATATGCTCGACCGATATATAGGAGGCCAGTACGACACTACCCAGGCCGATGCCGTGGCTACCCTGATGGAAGCCTGCGGATATTCCCTGCAGATGAATTACGGCACATCTGCTTCCGGCACGCAGGGGTCGCTTATTGCAGACGCCTTGGTTAATTATTTCAATTACGACGGCAATGTGTCATGCGACTACCGCACGGTTTATTCCGCGTCACAATGGGCTGACAAGGTATGGAACAACCTTCATGATGTAGGTCCGGTTATCATGAACGGACACCCGTACGGAACCAGCGGACATTCCTTTGTGTGCGACGGTTACGACGGCCAGGGGTATTTCCACTTCAACTGGGGTTGGGGTGGCATGAGCGACGGCTGGTATCTGCTTGAGTGCCTTGACCCGGAATCTCAAGGCATCGGCGGATCGACACTGACCGGATTCAATTATGGACTGAACGGCATCTTCGGAATTCAGAAACCCACAGGTAAGCCGGTGGAGACTAAACTCGACAACCTTCTGGCAAACGGCGGCGTGTATGGCAGGTTAAGCGGACGCACCATTACCTTCTTGCTTAACGACTGGTATCCCACCGGATGGCAAAACCCGATGGGACATACCGTACAGGTTAATGTCGGTGCGATTATCGAACCCTGCGAGGGTACGGAAGGCACAACCCAATCCAAGTTCGGAACGCTCAATAACAACCGTGTCATCACTCTGATACCCGGTTCTTATTATCCCGCCTCTGTTCAGGCGACAGTGCAATTGCCCCAATTAAACACCGGACGCTATAAAGTCATACTGGCAGTCAGAGACCTCGATTCCGACAAGAACCAGGGCGAGACCACGCCTTATGTGCCGATTCTGCACACATACGGAACATTCAACTACGTGTATATCACCGTGGATGAGGACGGCAACTACAGTCTGGAAAATATGGAACTTCCCAGACTCGAAGCCACCGATATGCAAATGCTGACACCGTTGTATTACGGCCGATATGCTAAAATTAAAGCGACATTCCGCAACAACACCGATTATGAACTGACTGAGACATTGGCACCTGCCCTGATCAAGAATGACAAGGTGGTTATGAATGCCATAATGACTCCTGTCACAGTGGAATCCAATAGCACTGCAGACGTTGTGTGGGACTGCAACATGAGTCTCATAAAAGGCATGCAGGCTGACACAGACACCGATTATATTCTCGGCATAATGGATCCCATCACCGGAAATATCATAGCTAAGTTCGGCACTGTGACCCTGCTGGGCAGTGTCGGGACCGGAACCCTGACTGCTGATTCATTTGCTATTGAAGGATGCTCCACCACGGAAGTGGCTTCAAAATGGGGTAATCTTAACGTCTATCAGGTGCCCGATGCGAATGATTTCACCTGCACGGCGACGCTGAGTCTCTCCGGTGGATTCTATGACGGATTGCTGACCGTAGACATATATGAGCGCGATCCCCAAGCCACCAACGTAAGCAACCTGATAGAGAGCTCCATCTATAGCTCCCGCCCGTATATCAATGCAGGGGAGTCGGAAGAAGTGAAGTTCAACGTGGATTTTGCGGCCGGGGAACTCGGAAAGTTATACATGATGAGACTGGACTACCTCAACAGCAACAGTCAGAAGAAGCCGTTGGCCGTATTGTACTTCAATGTATTGTCAAGTGGCGTCGAGGATATTGATATTGATGGAAACGCTCAGCCCGCTAAGTATTACAACCTTCAGGGTATGGAGATCGCATCTCCCGCCAAGGGCCAGATTGTAATAGTGAAGAAAGGCGACAAGTCCTTCAAGGCAAGATTCTGACGTAACTGGAAAGGCGACGTCCACGGCGCCTGATACTGGAGAGGCGGTGTCCTCACCGCCATTCAAATAGAAAAAAAATGCGTGAATTGGGAAACGATTCACGCATTTTCCGTTATTTTTGTTAAAATGACAGCGATTTTCTGTTTTTTTGATAAAATAGTTTGCTAAATCAAAAAATATATATAATTTTGCGTCAGTAAGCGAAAGATAAGTCAATGCATCATCTTTAGATATCCCCGGTACACGGATATAGATGCGGTAATAAATACAGGTTAATAACAAACAATCAATCAAAATAGAGAGAACTATGAAGAAAATTTACGCATTAGGTATGGCCATGATGGTCTGCGGAAGCGCAATTGCAGCTCCCAATACCATCCGTAAGGTCAACGACCAGCTTCTGCCGCTGGGTAAAATGAAGGATCCCTCCGAATTGACGGTCAACACACCTATGAAGGCAGCTCCTGCAAAGGCTGTATCATCTGTAGATGACCTGGTGGGCATGTACAAGTGGACATACTTCGGCATACTTGAGGACAATAGTGGTGATCAAATGTCAGCTGTCTGGATTGAAAAGGTCGCTGGAAGCACCACACAGGTCCAGATTAAAGGCTTCCCGATGCCCGTAGCAACTCTGCCGGTCATAATGAACGTAGATTTCGCCACTAAAAAGGTGACTATTCAGGATGGCCAGAAATGTGTGGATATGGCTTCGTTAGGCCTCCAACGTGATGACTGGTACCTGTACGTCTATTTATTGACAAAGTTAGAGGACGGAACCACAAAACCCGTACGTGTAACTGCTGCTACGGCTGATAAAGCCGCGGGCACTATCAACGAAGATGGCTCTATCGAATTTCCCGGGTACGTTACATTCGGATGCACGGAATCGGGGTATGCCAACGACGGTGGTTGGTATTTCCTCGCTCAGTCCAACAAGATGGTGCTTACCAAGATGAACACTATCAACGAGGCCGACTATGAATCAATCGGTATGGGCAAGTTCACAGACTGCTGGATCAACGACCGGTTCCAGACTCCGGTAGTTGAAGAGGAAGAAGTTGAGGTTCTGCAAAACAAAACCAATCCCAAGCTCCTCATAATCAAGGATCCCTACGCAAGTGACATCTGGAAACAGAATGGAAATGCCAGCAAGACAGGCAAAGGCTATATTCAGTTTAACATAGCCGATCCCGATTGGGTTGAAGTAACCGTACTTACAAACAGTGGTTATGCTGAGGATATGTCTGAAGCAGAAGATGGTTCTGTAACCGATGACTTCTATATGACTAACACAGAAGGCTATCTTTCGTTCCTGGGTGGCGATATCGAAAATACCAAGCAGGAGTGGGCTATGGTTGGAGACGTACCGTCGAACCTGACTGGAAACACGATCACCATTCTGCACCAGCTCTTCACCGACGCCAATGCTCCCTTGACACAGAACTGGTGGGGACACTATGACAGTAATAGTAATAATGTCTGGATTGAGGCTGAAAGATCGGAAGGCAAACTGGTACTTCCCGCAGGATGGTCAGGCGTCAGCGATATAGTAAGCGACTTTGACGCTCCCGTCAAGTACTACAACCTGCAGGGCATCGAGCTTGCAGCTCCCGTCAAGGGCCAGCTCACCATCAAGAAGCAGGGCAACAAGACCGTGAAGTTCATCGCTAAGTAAGCGAGACTACCCACATAAAAAGGAGGCTGTGCACACCGCACAGCCTCTTTTTGTTACTTGAGGGGCGGCGTCCACGCCGCCCACATTTCGAGGGCGTGGACGCCGTCGCTCCAATGGACGCCGTCGCTCCAGTGGTCTCCGCCACTTCAGTGGTCTCCGCCACTTCAGTAATGGCACAGGCTCCTGTGTACGCCGTCGCTCAGGTAGTGGCGCGAGTTCTCTGAGCCGCGCACAGATTACCTGAGCTGTTTGCTGCCTTGGCGGCGGCCGGGAACTTCTGCAGCAGACGTTCGGTTTTTTCAGGCGTCAAGGGAATCACTGTGCCGTGACGAGGCGTGAACGCTCCTGAAGTGGCGGTCTCCGCACGCAGCGTGAAATTGTCCAGGTCCTCGGTCTCGCAGAACTGATAGTGACCGTTCATGTAGCAGTCGTACATCAGTATCCACTTATCGGAATTGATGAGGGGGAACACGCCCGCGCCCTCCACGGCCTCGCCGATGTACCGGCCGGAATCATCCTTGGCCGAATCGAACCGGTGACGGAACACCGGTGTGGCGGCATACACACCGAAAGCCAGCGACGCGACCGCCGCTGTACATAACACACGTTTATAATTCTTGGAGTTAGATTTTTATAATGTAGTTTGAAAAGTCAAAAAAAGTCAGGATAAAGGCAAATCTCCCTGATTCCTATAATTTCTTCCGATTCCTCTGATCACTCAGAGGTTTGCCTTGATCTTGTCAAGGTTCTGCATGGCCTGGGTCACAGGCACTGTGGTGCGCTCCATGGCGGTGACCACGGCGCCGGGAATTATGTGCGCCTTGATCTCGGAGGGCGACGGCGTAGCGGGCAGTGCCGCATAGTCGGTGAAGGTCCAGTCGGTGAAAACCGAGCCGGCCGACAGTCCCTGGCAGTTGAGCCACCAGCCGTCCTTGAGATAAACTGGCATCGACGACTTAGTGATGTCGCCCGGAGCGGGATAGTATGTCAGGTTGCCCTGAGCGTCGAGCGTCACGGCCACCTTGTCGGCATACGGGCCGCTCATCCTGAACACCGTGGCACGGGGTATGTAGCCGGTGGTCGGTCCGGCTATAGGGCTGGGTGCGGCCGGTGCCGACATCTCCGCCGTATCGGCTGCCTTATGTGTACACGCAGCCGCGACGCCCAACAGCGCCACGGCTCCTATTATCAGTTTTCCTTTGTTCATAGCGCTAATTTTGATTCGCTAAATTAGCACTTATTTGCAATATACACAAATTTTTAAATCAATACATCGGCGTGAATTCCTTGTGACGTTCCAGATACTTGTTGGCGCATCCGACTATCCCGGTGTATTTCGAGGTGTCGAGGCGGTATATCTGCTTACGGTCCAGGTCGATCTTGCCCAGGTCCACGTAATAATACCCGGGATTCGTCACGATCTCGAAGTAATAGCGCAGGTCGCGTATGTCGGAATAGCTGCGCCACTGTGTAGAGCTCAGGTTAGGCTCCCCTTCAATCAGATAAGTGTAAGGCACACAGGAATTGACCAGGACGCTTCGTGCTATGGAGACACCTAAGTCGGTCTGCGCCACCTGCTCGACATGATGCGCGTAATAATTGGCGCGTACACACCGGTCGGGACTCGTGACGGTGCCCGGCATCATGTTCTGGCCACCTATCTTTTCCCAATAGTTGATAATCGCCTTCATGTCGGGCCATTCGGGGTCGTTGGTCATGGCGCGGTAGTCCTCCATGTCATAGCATTTCAGGTCGCCGCCGGCGAACTCGAATATCATGCTCTGCCCCGTGGCATCGGTCACGCCCCAATGCAGGGTGGAGACGGTACCGCCGTCGAACGTGGCGCCCTGGATGCGGAAGTCACGTTTCTCAAGCTGTGCGCGCACCTCGGGCACCGTGGCGTTGTTGTCGAGCAGCCACGCCACGAACACCGCCAGCGACATATAGGGCTTGTCGCTGTCGGTCGTCATCTTTTCATAGACGGCTGCCTTGCAGAACAGGCCGTTGATCACCAGCCCCTTCTCGTTCATTCCTTCCGTGATGCCGCCGTCGTAACCCACGGCATAGACGGCACCGTATTTCGATTTCCAGCGGATGGCATTGGACAGATTGGACGACTGTTTCTCGATGCCGCGCGGATATACATAGATATTGGTGGGAATCGGAGTCTTCCAGTCGAGCGAGCGCGCCACCACAAAGAGGGAATCCAGCCCCTTGTACACCACGCGCGTACACGCATCGGCCGGCATCCAGTTGCCCGCCATGGCCAGCACCGCCAGTGCCGGTGCCACTTTCTTCATAACCTTGTTCATATTCAATCAGTTTATAGAGTTTATAAAGTTGAAAAAGTTAGGATAATGGCTTAGACCATGAAGTGGAATTCTCTTAGCTTTCCAAACTCATTTAACTTTTTAAACTACAACACCGCGAGGGGGTGTTAGGTTTGAATTTGTAAGAATCGCGATTTTTTCGTAACTTTGTAAAAATTTGGGAGAGATGGCTGCGAATCTGCTGAATGAACTGGAGAATCTGGAAAGGTGCCTTGAGGCCCTGGCCGGAAAATACCGGGAACTGGAGCGACGCAACCGCACGCTGGAGGAGGAGAACGCCAACCTGAGGCGCGAAGCTTCCGAAGCCCGTGAGTCGAGAGACCGCGCCCTGAAGGACGTAGAGTTTCTTGCCGTCAGCCACAAGCTGGCCGACGACCCCGACACTCTGGTGGTGGCACGCCGTCATATCGCCCATTTGATCCGCAACATCGACCGTTGCCTTGACATGCTCAGGGAATGACAGGAGCTTCCACGGCGGAACTCCACAATTTGCAACCGATGGACAACACGGAATACATACAGATGACACTAAATATAGGCGGTTGCCTCATACCGTTGACCGTCCCTTTCTCCCAACAGGACTTTGTCCGCGACGTCGAAACCAGGGTCTCGACCCTGTACAACTCGTGGCGGCATAAGTTCACAAAACGTACCGACCGCGAGGTGCTGGCCATGGTGGCCTACCAGTTCGCCAATTTCTACATGGAACTGAGCCAGCGCGTGGAACGTGCCAACGACATTGTGGCCGAATGCCGGCGGATTGTCGACAACATGGAGTCCCCCGCGGAGTCCTGATTCTGTATATTTCCCGAATTTTCCAGGTTTCAGGTCATCACCATGAGCTGTCGGGACTGTGAGCTGTCACGGTCCGGCGGCTTTGTTGTATATGACCATGAATTAATTATTAACTTTCGGAATTATAAACAGAACCGATATAGAACACAATAGAAATGGGAACAGCAATATGGATCATCATAGCGGTGTTTGCGGCGGCAGCCGGAGTGCTGTGCGGCCTGTACGTGAGCCGTTCTAACGCTCAGAGCCACGCCCGCAGCATCACTGAGGAAGCCCGCAGAGAGGCCGACATGATCAAGGAAAAGATGCAACTCCAGGCCAAGGAGGAGCAGATGAAGATACTGGCCGAGGCCGACCGTCAGGCGCAGCAGAAGCTGCAGAAGGCCCAGAGCTCGGAGCAGCGCGCCAAGCAGCGCGAGCGCGAGCTGAACCAGATGCAGGGCGAGAACCAGCGCCGCAAGCGCGAGCTGGACACGCTGAAAAGCAATCTGGACAACCGCGAGCAGGTGCTGGAGGCCCGCAGCCAGGAGCTGGAGCACATCGGCCGTCAGGCTCGCGAGGAACTGCAGCGCATCTCCGGACTCAGCGCCGACGAGGCCCGCGAAAAACTGATAGAAAGCCTCAAGGACGAGGCCAAGACTGCGGCCGCCGGCTACATCAACGACATCATGGACGATGCCAAGATGACCGCCAACAAGGAGGCCAAGCGCATCGTGATACAGAGCATCCAGCGCGTTGCGACCGAGACGGCCGTGGAGAACTCCGTGACCGTATTCCACATCGACAACGACGAGATCAAGGGACGCATCATCGGCCGCGAGGGACGCAACATCCGCGCCCTGGAGGCCGCCACCGGCATCGAAATCATAGTGGACGACACCCCCGAGGCCATCGTGCTGTCAGGCTTCGACCCGGTGCGCCGTGAGGTGGCACGGCTGGCATTGCATCAGCTCGTGACCGACGGACGTATCCATCCCGCGCGCATCGAGGAGGTTGTGGCCAAGGTGCGCAAGCAGGTGGAGGAAGAAATCATCGAGACCGGCAAGCGCACCACCATCGACCTGGGCATCCACGGCCTGCATCCGGAACTGATCCGCATGGTGGGCAAGATGAAATATCGTTCGTCGTATGGCCAGAACCTGCTGCAGCACAGTCGCGAGACGGCCAACCTCTGCGCCGTGATGGCCAGCGAACTTGGTCTCAATCCCAAGAAGGCACGCCGCGCAGGTCTGCTGCACGACATAGGCAAGGTGCCCGACGACGAGCCGGAACTGCCGCACGCATTGCTCGGTATGAAACTGGCCGAGAAGTTCAAGGAGAAACCCGACATCTGCAACGCCATCGGCGCGCATCACGACGAGGTGGAACAGACATCGCTCCTGGCGCCCATCGTGCAGGTGTGCGACGCCATCTCGGGCGCACGTCCCGGCGCGCGCCGCGAGATAGTGGAGGCATACATCAAGCGCCTCAACGACCTGGAGCAGCTGGCGCTCTCCTACCCCGGCGTGCTTAAGACATACGCAATCCAGGCGGGCCGCGAGCTCCGTGTGATAGTGGGCGCCGACAAGATCAGCGACGAGGAGACCGAAAAACTGTCGACCGAAATAGCCAAGAAGATTCAGGACGAGCTGACATATCCGGGTCAGGTCAAGATAACCGTGATCCGCGAGACGCGCGCCGTAAGCTTCGCCAAATAACCAAGCCCTATGGACAAGTCAATAAAGTCCCCGGGGTTCGGCGACGGGTGTCCGCGCGCCAAACTGCAGGCGCTGAACTGGCTGGACGGAGTGTCGGGCAACGACGACTGCAACATAGTCGAGGTAGCCTTCAAGAACACGCGCACCGGCTATTACGTCAACGCCGAGCCGCTGGATCTGCACATAGGCGACATGGTGGTGGTGGAATCATCGCCGGGCTATGACATAGGCCGCGTCAACATGACGGGGCGTCTGGTGCGCCTGCAGATGCGCAAGGCTCAGCTCAAGGACGACCAGGAGCTGAAGAAGGTGCTGCGGTTCGCCACCAAGACGGAGATGGAACGCGCCGAGGAGGCTCACGACCGCGAGCACGACACCATGATACGCGCCCGTAAGATTGCCGAGGACCTGAGCCTCGACATGAAGATAGGCGACGTGGAGTATCAGGCGGACGGCGTAAAGGCCATATTCTACTATATAGCCGACGAGCGCGTGGACTTCCGCACGCTGATACGTGTGCTGGCCGAGACATTCAAGGTGCGCGTGGAGATGCGCCAGATAGGTGCACGTCAGGAGGCCGGCCGCATCGGCGGCATCGGTCCCTGCGGACGCCCGCTGTGCTGCTCGCAGTGGATGACCAAGTTCAATTCCGTAGGCACCGGGGCGGCCCGCATACAGGACCTGTCCATGAGCCCGCAGAAACTGGCCGGCCAGTGCGCCAAGCTGAAGTGCTGCATCAATTTCGAGACCGCGGTTTACGCCGAGGCCCAGAAGCAGATTCCCGGCAAGGACATCCAGCTGGAAACCAAGGACAACCTGTACTACCTGTTCAAGAGCGACATCCTGGCGCGGATGGTGACATACAGCACCGACCGCAAGATACCGGCCAACTTAGTGACCATATCGGCCGAACGTGCCTTCGAGATTGTGGCCCTCAACAAACAGGGCATAAAGCCCGATTCCCTCCTTACGGACGACCAGCGCGCCGAGGACGAGCAGAAGAAAGTGGTGGACCTGGCCGAGCAGGACGACCTGACCCGATTCGACAAGTCGCGCCGCCGCAAGAAGAAAGGCAACAGGCAGAACGCCGGCCGCAAGGATGGCAACAATGGCAACGGTAATCAGAAGAAGGATGACCGGCAGCTTAACCAGAAACGCGAGGGTGGCCAGCCTAACCAGAAACGCGATGGCGGTCAGAACGGTCAGCAGAACCAGAACCGTCACAGGCAGCGCCAGCAGCAACAGAAGAAACAGGGCGACAAAAAACCGCAGGAATAAACCGTAATTTAAAACCGAATGAGGTCGGGGTACGTTTTCATTATGATGACAGTGCTGTGGGTGCTGTTCGGGTCGGGGTGCCGCAGGGTGAACGACACGTTATATTCGCATTACGCCGACATCCCTGCCGACGGGTGGAATATGTACGACACCCGTTGCTTCGAACCGGAAATCACTGACACCACGCTGTACGGCACGACGGTTAGCCTGACCCTTGAAGTGCGCTATGACGCCCGGAGTCCGTTGGGCGAGATTCCGGTACGCTGCGACATCGCCGACGAGAACGGCGACATCCTTACCGACACCGTGCGGCTGCGGCTTTTCGACGGCAACGCCGACCCCGTTGACCCGGCACATTACGGCATCTGCGAGCACTCTGTCACTTTGTCACACAACATGCCCCTGAAACGCGGTCTTTCGGTGTGCCTCACTCCGTTATCGGGCAAAAATTCATCGAAAGGACTGCGGAACGTGGGTATAAAAATTGATTGCAATGAATCTGACTCTGCTTCACGCTGACCAAAAACAGGAATTACAGCTTCGTCTGGACAAAGCCCGCTACAATATGGCGATGGCCGAGATGGACGCCATGCTTATCGGCGCTCCAACCAATCTATATTATCTTGCGGGCGGCGTGTTCCGCGGATATATCTATGTGCCGACCGACGGCGACCCGGTATTTTTCCTGATTCCGCCATCAAAGGCCGACAGCCCGCTGACACGCGAGATACGCAAGCCGGAAATGATAGCCGACGTGCTGAAGAAGGAGGGCTGCGACATGCCCCGACGCATCGGCATGGAGCTGCAGGACCTGTATTACAGCGAGATTCAGCGTCTGCACGCCATTTTCCCCGGCTCGGAACTGAAGGACGCCACGCCCGTGATGCGCCGCGCACGCGCCGTCAAGACCGACTGCGAGCTTAACCTGATGCGGCAGGACGGTCTGCGCCAGACAGCCGTATATTCCGAGATAAAGCATTGCTACCGGGAGGACATGACCGACCTGGAGTTCCAGATCGAGATAGAACGTGTGCTGCGCCGCGCCGGATGCCTGGGCTATCTGCGCGTATCGGGCAACAAGATGCAGCTCAACATGGGCTCCGTGCTGTCCGGACCCAATGCCGACGCTCCGAGTCCATACGATTTCTCGATGGGCGGTGCGGGCACCGATCCCTCCCTCCCCGTTGGGGCGAGCGGCAAGATAATGAAACCCGGCATGACGGTGATGGTGGATATGAACGGCGGCTTCAACGGCTATCAGACCGACATGACACGCTGCTGGTACATCGGCCATGTGTCCGACCTGGCCATGCGCGCACATCAGTGCTCCATCGACATACTGCGCGACCTGGAGAAGTTCTCCGTGCCGGGCATCAGGATCGGCGACATGTACAAGCGCGCCGCCAGATTGGCTGACGATGCCGGCCTGCGCGAATATTTCATGGGCCATAACCACAAGGTGCCTTTCATCGGGCATGGAGTGGGAATCGAGCTGAACGAGATGCCGGTGGTGATGGAACGCAACGCCGACCCGCTGCTGAAGCATACCACGCTGGCATTGGAGCCGAAGTTCGTGATACCCGAAGTAGGAGCCGTCGGCATCGAGAACACCTACGTCGTGACCGACGACGGCCTCAGCAACCTCACCGAGCTTGACGAAACCCTCAAACAGCTGTAATACTGGCAGGCGACTGTATATGGAGCCCTCGGCTCCTTGTCCGCCGTCCCCAATTATAACCCGAATTAATGAATCTTAAGGACGACTTAACGAACCCTATCTTCCGTCGTATCGGCCGTGTGGCCGACAGCATGGGCCGCGAGGTGTACGTGGTAGGCGGTTACGTGCGCGACATATTCCTGGAGCGCCCCAGCCACGACATCGACTTCGTGACCGTAGGCTCGGGCATCGAACTGGCAGAGGCCGTGGCCCGCGAGTTAGGCCCGCATGTACCGGTAGCCGTGTACGCTAACTACGGCACCGCGCAGATGAAGCATCGCGGACTTGAACTGGAATTCGTAGGCGCGCGCCGCGAATCATACCGTCGCGAGAGCCGCAATCCCATCGTAGAGGACGGTACGCTTACCGACGACCAGAACCGCCGCGACTTCACCATCAACGCCATGGCCATCTGCCTGAACGAAGCCCGGTTCGGCGAACTTGTAGACCCGTTCGACGGTCTGGCCGACCTGGCCAAGAAGATAATCCGCACTCCGCTCGACCCGGACATTACTTTCAGCGACGACCCGTTGCGGATGCTCCGTGCCGTACGGTTCGCCACGCAGTTGGGTTTCAAGATTTCGCCCGAAACTTTCGAGGCATTGAAGCGCAACGCCGACCGTCTTCAGATCATCACGCGCGAGCGCATCAACGACGAGTTGGGCAAGATGATGCGGTCCCCGGTGCCATCCGTGGGCTTCAAGCTGATGGACCGCGCAGGACTATTGAAATATGCCTTCCCTCCCATTCTTGAGCTGAAGGGCGTTGAGACAGTGGAAGGCATCGGACATAAGGACAACTTCCTGCACACTCTGCAGGTGGTGGACAACGTGGCGGCCAAGTCAGACAACGAATGGCTGCGCTGGGCGGCGTTGCTGCACGACATTGGCAAGCCCGTGACCAAGAAATATGACGACCGCCTCGGCTGGACATTCCACAACCACAACATCGTTGGCGAGAAGATGGTGCCGCGTTTATTCCGCAAGCTGAAACTGCCCATGAACGAGCACATGAAGTATGTGGCCAAGCTCGTGGGGCTGCACATGCGTCCCCAGTCTGTTGGCGAGGAGGGCGTGACTGATTCGGGTGTGCGCCGACTCATTACGGACGCCGGCGCTGACTTGGACGACCTGATGACCCTGGCCGAGGCCGACATCACGTCGAAGAATCCGGCAAAGGTACGCCGTCAGCTGGAAGGCTTCGACAGGTTGCGTCACCGCATGAGCGACATCGCCGACGCCGACGCCCTGAGGAACTGGAAGAATCCCGTGAACGGCAACGAGATCATGGAGTGTTACCATCTGACGCCCGGCAAGGAGATAGCCGACATCAAGGACGCCGTGAAAGAAGCCATCATGGACGGCACCATCCCCTACGACCACGACGCCGCCTGGCAGTACGTCCTCCGCGTCGCCCCCTCCATCCTCCACCTCCCCCAAGAGAAAATATAAGGCGAGCGGCATGGTCTCCGACCAAGCTGGACTACATACATTTAACCCCACGAAGGTTGTCGGGACGCTACGCTCCCTCCAGCCATCGTGGGGTTATTGAGAAACAGCCTCTCCGAGGCAACCCACTGCTATTCTTCTTCGATGAAGTCGGAGGGGGTGCCGTAGGAGGCGGGCGGCTCGTTGGCTATAATGGCGGCTGAATCGGCGGCGGGGTTCGGAAGCAGGGGCGTGAGCTCGCGGTGGTAGTACCGGAGCAGGAAGCGGATGTCGTCCCAGGCCGGCTCGCCCCCTATCGCCTCGCGCACGCCGGATATTGTGTCAGGCAGTATGGGCGTGTCATCGAGATATGCCTTCACTCGCTCGCGCAATTCCGCATCGATATTCTGCCGGATGTATTCTTCCAAGTCCTGATCGGCCAAGGTTTTAAGCAAATGTCCCGTTATGGTGCTTCTGACAAGACCGCGTATCTCGGCTATATCGCTGACACTTCTGCCTTGACGGTATAATTCAAGCGTAATCTCCGTGGTGGGCTTCTTTACAGGCTTGGGAGATTTGGGAGTTATGGGAGTATTGGGAGTTATGGGAAGATTGGGAGAATTGAGAGTTTGGTCAGTACGACGATGTTTCTTCGCTGGTGCCGGGGTGTCGGGCCATTCGTAGTTCTCGGGATGTACGTAACGGTCTATATCCTCGAATTCTTCGTCCGGCAACATCGGTTTGCTATCCGACAACATCGGCTTGCTATCCGACATCGTTGCCTTACGCGTTTTCTTCTTGGTTTCACGCGTGGGTTTGGGGGTGACATTGCGAAGCATCACCTCCGCCTTCAAATCAAGATAAACGTCGATGCTGAATTGCCTGCTGATGAAATTATTCAGCAGCATACGCTTGGCCGTCAGAAGGTCCTCGAACAGCTCGAGACGGTCCTGAAGCTTCGACCGCACGGCTTTGTTGTCGCTGTTGCGGATGGCTTTAGTGGCAAGATCCACCACAGGCATCAGCTGTCCGACGAAGTATTTGCAGGCGGCCTTGACACGCTCGCCCAACACCTGCTCCGAACGCGAGCCTTCCATCGCCATGCACGAATACTGATGGCGGAACGTGTCGGCCACTTTGATTATCTCGCGGCTCTTTGTCTCGTACATCTGCACCCAATCCTGCACTATAGCCGGGAACTTGCGCATGAAGTTCTCCTGATACAGCCGCATCACGCCCTCCATAGCCGCGAACATCTGCCGGAAATTGAACAGATCATCCAGCAGCCCGACCTTGTATTGACGCTCCAGCATGTCAAGATGCGCCTCGTCTATGTCGTCGCAGTTATGGTCGTTATAGAATCGGTCGACCGACGTATCGTTGATTATGGATGAAGGCGAAACAGGATTCTCCAGCACCAGTCCCTGCAACGTGCGGCACCGCGACAACGCCACGTACGTCTGTCCGTGCGCGAAGCTGCGTTTCACGTCGATGATGGCGCGGTCGAAGGTCAGGCCCTGGCTCTTGTGTATGGTCACGGCCCAGGCTAATTTCAGCGGATACTGCGTGAAGGTTCCCTCCTTATGCTCCACAATCTCCTTCGTCTCGGGATTGACGGTGTACGAGATATTGTCCCAGTCCACAGGCTGCACCTGGATAATCTCGCCCCCCTCCTGCGGACGTACGGCCACGCCATATTCCTCGTCGATGGCCACGACCTGGCCTATCATGCCGTTGTAATAGGCGCGGTCCATACCCGTATCGTTCTTTATGAACATCACCTGCGCGCCGACCTTAAGGGTCAGCTCAGGATCGGCCGGATATGACGTTTCGGGAAACTTGCCCTCGATATGACATTCGAACACATGCGGCTGCGCGGGGAGTTCGTCAAGTTTTTGCCGGTTTATGTCGTTGGCTATGCCGTTGTGCGTGGTGAGGCGTATGTAGCCTTCATCGTCGCCCGGATTGAAGCCTGGGATGCAACGGGAGTTCAGTTTGTCGAGCACCGTCTTGTCCGCGCGGTTCTCGCGTATGGCGTTGAGCATCCCGAGGAAGTCGGCGTCCTTCTGTCGGAACACCTCGTTTAGCTCCACAGTCTCGTACGGCAACTGCTGCAACGCCACGGAATCGAAGAAGAACAGCGATTTGTAGCGACCTTCCAGCAGGTGCCGTTCCTCCTCCCTGACCACCGGCGCCAGCTGCTGCAGGTCGCCGATGAGCAGGAGCTGAACGCCGCCGAAGGGCCTGGTGCGGTCGCGCAGGCGTCTCAGCACGTCGTCCACGGCATCCAGCAGGTCGGCGCGCACCATCGACACCTCGTCGATCACAAGCAGGTCCATGCCTCGGATGATGCGCAGCTTCTCCTTGCTGTACGAGAACTTGCGGCGCGTGCCGTTGTTCATGCCGGGAACGAACGGCCCGAAATCCAGCTGGAAGAAGCTGTGCAGCGTCACGCCTCCGGCATTGATGGCCGCTATACCCGTCGGGGCGCATACCACGATACGCTTACGGCTCGATGAGCGCAGGTTGCGCAGAAAGGTGGTCTTGCCGGTGCCGGCCTTACCTGTCAGAAACAGACTCGTTCCGGTTCCTTCTATTATGCGGCGAGCAAGCTCAAGCCTTTCATTCGTCTTCTGTTCCATGGATTTCCTTGATTTGGTGATATGTCCGGACTCACGCCCGGACATACCTTTATTACTTTTTATGTGCGATCATGTACTGTGCAATCTGCACGGCGTTCAGGGCGGCTCCCTTCTTGATCTGGTCGCCCACTACCCAGAAGCTGAGTCCGTTGGGATTAGCTAAGTCCTTGCGCAGACGGCCCACATACACAGGGTCCTTACCGGCTATGTCCTTGGGCATGGGATAGCAGGGATGCTCCGGATTACCGAGATCCACGTACACCAGGCCCTCGCCGTTGCGGAAGGCATTCTCCGCGGCCTCGACCGACACGGGAGCCTCGGTCTCTACCCAGATAGCCTCGCTGTGGGCGCGCATCACGGGGACACGCACACACGTGGCCGACACCTCGATGTCGCTGTGCATTATCTTGCGCGTCTCGTTGTACATCTTCATCTCCTCCTTGGTGTAGCCGTTGTCCATGAACACATCTATGTGAGGGATGACATTATGCGCCAGCTGATGCTGGAATTTCTTCACGGTCGGTTCCTCGCCACGTGCTATCTGGCATGTCTGAAGCGCAAGCTCGTCCATGCCGCTGGCACCCGCTCCGGAAGCGGCCTGATAGCTGGCCACATGCACACGCCGTATGTGCGACACATCATCGATGGGTTTCAGCGCCACCACCATCTGGATTGTGGTGCAGTTGGGATTGCCTATGATGTTGCGCGGATGGTTGAAGGCATCCTCGCCGTTGACCTCGGGCACGACCAGAGGCACGTCGGGATCCATGCGGAAGGCCGACGAGTTGTCAATCATCAGCGTGCCGTGACGTGTGATGGTTTCGGCATATTCCTTGCTCACGGATGCACCGGCCGACGTGAAGGCTATCTCAACGCCGCTGAAATCGGAGTCGTGGGTCAGTTCCTCGATTATATATTCTTTGCCACGGAATTTACGCGAAGTGCCCGCGGAGCGCTTCGAACCGAACAGTCTCAGACTGTCCACGGGGAAGGCTTGCTCCTCGAGCACTCTCAGGAATTCCGCGCCTACGGCGCCGCTGGCGCCGACTATCGCGATATTCATGTCTATTCTTTTATTAGAGTCCTGACGGCATACGCCGCACTGACAGTATCAGGCTTTTTAGCTCAGACCGCTTACGGCCACTTCCTTGTTGATCTTGCTGATCAGACCCTGCAGCACCTTGCCCGGGCCGAGTTCGGTGAAGTCGTCGGCACCGTCGGCAATCATGGCCTGCACGTCCTGGGTCCAGCGCACGGGAGCCGTGAGCTGCTTGATCAGGTTGGCCTTGATCTCCTCGGGATCTGTGTGAGGCTTGGCGTCCACGTTCTGATATACGGGGCAGACGGGCGTGGTGAATTTGGCTGCTGCGATGGCCTCGGCCAATTCCTCCTGTGCGGGCTGCATCAGGGGCGAATGGAACGCTCCGCCCACCTTCAGCACCAATGCACGCTTGGCACCGGCTTCCTTCATCTTCTCGCATGCCTCGTTGATGGCCTCGACGGTTCCGGAGATAACCACCTGTCCGGGGCAGTTATAGTTGGCGGGAGCCACGACGCCGTCCACGCTGTTGCAGATTTCCTCCACCTTCTCGTCGGACAGAGCCAATACGGCGGCCATGGTCGAGGGCTGAGCCTCGCAAGCCTTCTGCATGGCCTGTGCGCGCTTCGACACGAGCTTCAGACCCTCCTCGAAGCTCAGCGCACCGGCTGCTACCAGCGCGGAGAACTCGCCGAGGCTGTGGCCGGCCACCATCGACGGCTTGAAGTCGTCGCCAAGGTTCTTGGCCAGCAGTACGCTGTGAAGGAATATAGCAGGCTGCGTCACCTTGGTCTGCTTCAGGTCCTCCTCGGTTCCGTTGAACATCAGGTCTGTGATGCGGAAGCCAAGGATCTCGTTGGCTTTCTCAAACAAATCTCGGGCTTCGGCATTGTTGTCGTACAGGTCCTTGCCCATTCCCACAAACTGGGCACCCTGGCCCGGAAATACATACGCTTTCATTATTCGTAGTTTCTTATCGTTGTCTAATCTTGTTATCCGCAGGCGTTACCACCCGCTATTACACTGCAAAATTACTAAATAATCGGCAATTATGGAAATAATTCGTTAATTGCTTATGCTTTACAATATATTTTCAAGGCTATCCTGCAGCCGTCTCCGATTATTTCAGCACTTTGGCACGCTTGGAATCCCAGTAGAGATAAGCGATAAGGAGCAGATATACTATCACGCCGAGAGTCTGAGTGAACAGAGGACTTCCGGGCGTGGTGTACTCGAATCCGCAGAAACGTGTGATGGCCGCGAACACGCCGAACAGCGCGCCGCCGGCGATAAGTCCGGACGACAGCAGCGTTCCGCGGTCGTGACGGGCCGAAGCCACCTTCTTGTCCTTGCTGCTGTGCTGCACGAAGTAAGCCACGGCACCTCCGACCAGCATCGGGGTATTGAGCGACAACGGGATGAACATGCCGAGGCAGAATGCCAGCGCGGGCACGCCCAGCCAGTTGAGTATCAGCGCGAGGATGGCGCCTACCATATAGAGAATCCAGGGAGTGTCACCGCCCATCATCAGAGGCTCGATCACCTTGGCCATGGCGTTGGCCTGCGGTGCCACGAGGGCGTTGTCGCCGGTAAAGCCGTACACCTTGTTCAGCACGATGATTACGCCGCCGACAGTTGCGGCCGACACGAGGGTGCCGAGGAATTTCCAGGTCTCCTGTTTCCTGGGCGTCGATCCGAGCCAGTAACCGATCTTGAGGTCGGTCACGAAGCCGCCGGCCATGGAGAGCGCTGTGCAGACCACACCGCCGATCACCATGGAGGCTACGATGCCGCTGGTGCCGTTAAGTCCGATGGCCACGAAGATGGCCGAGGCGATGATCAGCGTCATCAGCGTCATGCCCGACACTGGGTTGGAGCCTACGATGGCTATGGCGTTTGCGGCTACGGTGGTGAACAGGAAGGCAATCAGAGTCACCACCACCCATGCCACGAGTGCCTGCCAGAAAGTATGGATCACGCCGAACCAGAAGAACAGCAGCACTGCCAACAGAGCCAGGGCGATGAAGAACACTACCTTCTTCATCGACAGGTCCATCTGCCAGCGCACCTGTTTGCCGGTGGCGGCTGCGCCCTTGAACTCGCGGCCGGCCAGCGACACGGCGTTGACAATGATGTTCCACGACTTGATGATGCCGATAACGCCGGCCATGGCGATACCGCCGATGCCGATCATACGGGCATAGTCCTTGAATATCACGTCCGGAGCCATAGCCTGGAACTCAGGCGAGCCGTAGGTGCCCATCAGCGGTATGATGATCCACCACACGAAGATGGAGCCGGCGAAGATAACGAAGGCGTATTTCAGACCTACTATGTAACCCAGACCGAGCAGTGCGGCGCCGGTGTTGCAGCTGAACACTAATTTGGTCTTTTCGGCTATGGTCTGGCCCCACTGCGCGCAGGTGGTGGTCACGGTCTCGGCCCACCATCCGAAGGTGGCCACGATGTAGTCGTAGATACCACCTATCAGCGAGGCTATCACCAGGGTCTTGGCCTGGCTGTTGTCGCCGCTGGCCGAGGCTGCCTGGCCCGACACTATCACCTGTGTGGTGGCCGTGGCCTCCGGGAAGGGGTACTTGCCGTGCATATCCTTCACGAAATACTTGCGGAAGGGAATGAAGAACAGGATACCTAAGATGCCGCCCAACAGCGACGAGAGGAATATCTGATAGAAATTCACCACTATGTCAGGATAAGTGTCCTGCAGGATGTATAGCGCGGGCAACGTGAAGATGGCACCGGCCACGATCACGCCCGAACATGCGCCGATGCTCTGGATTATCACGTTCTGGCCCAGCGCGTTCTTCTTCTTCAATGCCGAGCTGAGACCCACCGCGATGATGGCGATAGGAATAGCGGCCTCGAACACCTGGCCTACTTTCAGGCCCAGATAGGCGGCGGCGGCACTGAAGATGATGGCCATCAGCAGGCCCATGCCCACCGAATACACGGTCACTTCCTTCTGGTCGTGCGCCGGATGCATCACCGGCACGTACTCCTCGTCGGCGCCCAGTTCCCTGAACGCGTTCTCCGGCAGTCCCGTCTCGGTGGTGTAAACGTTCTCGTCGTCTTGCTTCATAATTCTAATATTGTGTGATGTTATTGTTGTCCAAATGCAAATTGACACCTAAACCACAAAATTACTAAAAAAATGTCAACCGCCCAATCATAATTCCCAAATCTTCTGCTAAATCACACAGTCACTTTATGTTTTTTGTTTGAAATTTGTTAACTTTGTAGAGGAATAGTAGCGCAGGCTGTCCACGGCCGCGCACAGACAAGAACAAAAAGTTATTAAAAAGAATATCCGTATGGTCAAGTATCCGGTCAGCGAATCAAGCTTCAGGGAAATAATCAGAGGCGGTTATAAATACGTGGACAAGACCATGTATATCCATCAGCTTGTGAATACAGGCAAGTTTTACTTTCTGAGCCGCCCGCGCCGCTTCGGCAAAAGCATGCTTCTATCTACCATGTATTCATATTTCAACGCCAACCGCGAGCTGTTCAAGGGCCTGGCCCTCGACACGCTGGAGCCTGAGGAATGGACCAAGTACCCCGTGCTGCGCATGGACTTCACCCGTAGCGGATACAACACGGACGGAGACCTGCCCAGAGTATTGAGATCTTTCCTCGACGAATGGGAGAAGGAATATGGGGATTTCGACAGAGAGGATCCGGTCGATCTGAGGTTCAGCAAATTAATCCGTCATATCCATGACAACACCGGTCAACAGGTAGTCGTGCTTATCGACGAGTACGACAGCCCCATCGTCGACGTCCACGACAAGCCGGAACTGGAGAAACTTAACCGCAAAATCCTTCACGACTTCTACCGAGTGATGAAGTCAAATACCGACTGCCTTAAGTTCGTGTTCCTGACGGGTGTGGGCAAGCTCGGCCAGATCAACATCTTCAGCGGCCTTAACAACATAGTCGACATCTCGCTTCTGCCGCAATACTCGGCCATCTGCGGCATCACCTTTGACGAACTTGAAAGGAATTTCCGAGAAGGCATTGAGGATCTGGCACAGAAACGTAACTGGACCAACGAAGAAACATTACTGAAACTGAAGGCCCAATACGACGGCTATCACTTCTCGGAGGATCTGATTGACGTATATAACCCGTTCAGCCTCGTCAGAGCGTTATATTCACTCAGCATCGGTGATTACTGGTTCCAGTCAGGCACTCCCACACGGCTGATTCACCAGTTCCTGGAAAACGACTGGGGAACCCCTGACCTGGAAGGTACCGTCATGTCCCGAGTTATGCTGGAGAGCGGCGACGTGTTAGGCGACAACCTCGCGCTGACCTGCTTCTACACCGGTTACCTCACAATCAAGGATTACAATCAACGGAGAGACAATTTCGTCTTAGGCTATCCCAATAAGGAAGTCCGTAAGGGATTTTTCATGAATTTGATGGAGGCCGCTAAGAAATGGGATATGGGTCGAGCTTATAATTTTGTAAACTCTCTTAACGACTTCATTGATAATGACGACATCGAAGGTTTCCTACAGGAGATGAAGTCGTTCCTGGCCGGTATACCCTATATGGCATATACCGACAAGGAGTCGCAATGGCAGAAAGATATATTGATTATCTCGCGTCTGGTAGGTCTGCAGGTGGAAGCGGAGCGACGCACGTCCCAAGGCCGCATGGACATGGTGTTGGAGGGCTCCAAGGCCATCTACATCATCGAGTTCAAGTATGGAGGCACGCCCGAAGATGCGTTGGCGCAGATCGATAAGAAACAGTACGCCCTCCCCTACCAGAACTCCCTCAACCCCAAGCCCGTCGTCAAGGTCGGCGTCAACATCTCGCCCGAGACCCGCACCATCGACGGCTGGATCATCGAGAATGCTTAGAATCCCGATAGTGTCAAGAAAAGCATACAGCGGCTGCACAAACGTGTGGACCCCGCCACACGTCTCGGACCTGAAGGCGTTCCTGACATTCATGTAACAATAAAAGCAGCCGACTCTGACGAGCCGGCTGCCTTTATAATTTATGGGAGTGGGGGCATGCCTGAGGCACAGCCCCGCTCCGTATGCGTCAATCTTACTTTCTGGCGATCTTCTTGTAGCCGTAAACTGCGCGGTCGCCCAGTTCCTCCTCGATGCGGAGCAACTGGTTGTACTTGGCCATACGGTCGGAACGGCTTGCGCTACCGGTCTTGATCTGACCTGCGTTCATGGCAACTGCGATGTCAGCGATGGTGCTGTCCTCGGTCTCGCCCGAACGGTGGGAGATAACGGCGGTGTAGTTGTTGCGCTGTGCCATCTGTACGGCACGCAGAGTCTCGGTCAGCGAACCGATCTGGTTAACCTTGACCAGGATCGAGTTGGCGCAACCCTCGGCGATACCGCGCTCCAGATACTTAACGTTGGTTACGAACAGGTCGTCACCCACCAGCTGGCACTTGCTGCCGATGGCGTCGGTCAGCATCTTCCAGCCTTCCCAGTCGTTCTCGGCCATACCGTCCTCGATGGAGTCGATGGGATACTTGCTGATCAGTTCCTCCAGGAACTTGACCTGCTCGGCGCTGGTGCGCTTGGGAGCGTCGGGACCCTGCTTCCAGGTGTAATCGTAAACGCCGTCCTTGTAGAACTCGGAGCTGGCAACGTCCAGACCGATCGTAACGTCCTTGCCGGGAACATAGCCTGCGTCCTCGATAGCCTTAACGATGGTGCTGAGTGCATCCTCGGTGCCGTCCAGGTTGGGAGCGAAACCACCCTCGTCACCCACTGCGGTGCTCAGGCCGCGGGCCTTCAGCACTTTCTTCAGGTGATGGAACACCTCGGTGCCCATGCGGATACCCTCCTTGAAGCAGCATGCGCCCACGGGACGGATCATGAACTCCTGGAAGCAGATGGGAGCGTCGCTGTGTGCGCCACCGTTGATGATGTTCATCATCGGAACGGGAAGTACGTATGTGTCGCAGCCACCGATGTAGCGGTACAGAGGCATGTCGAGATAGTTGGCTGCTGCCTTGGCAACTGCCAGCGATACGCCCAGGATTGCGTTGGCGCCAAGGTTGGACTTGGTGTCGGTGCCGTCCAGGTCGATCATGATCTTGTCGATGCCAATCTGATCCAGTGCGCTGTGGCCGATCAGAGCCTCGGCGATAGGACCGTTTACGTTGGCAACTGCCTTCGTAACACCCTTGCCCATGTAACGCTTGGGATCGTTGTCACGCAGCTCCAGAGCCTCGTTCACACCGGTCGATGCACCCGACGGTACTGCTGCACGGCCCATGACGCCGCTCTCCAGATATACGTCTACCTCTACTGTGGGATTGCCGCGGGAATCAAGTATCTCGCGTCCGATTACTTTCTCAATTTTCATCGCTTTGATATTATTTATATCTATTATTAGGATTTGTGTCTGATTTTCGGGTTTCTTCTTACTGCGGACTCTTGTCCGATTCACAATTTTTGTCTAAATTTGAATGCCGGACAGCAGCGCGCCATGTCGCGTCCGTTCCGTACCGCAAAATTACTAATTTTTTCTCAATTAAGAAACTGTTTAAATTTATTTCAAACAATTTAATACCCGCTAATTAATGACAGTAGCCGAAAGTGCCGAAAAATTGTACCGCGCGGCCTTGGCCACGTTGCCCTTCAAGCTCCTTGACCAGCAGGACGAGGTGCTGAAACGGATGTGCCTGTTCGCCGTGTCCGACACGCCGGGCGACGTGTTCGTGCTGAACGGCTATGCGGGTACGGGCAAGACATCGCTTGTCGGCGCGCTGATCAAGGCTCTTGACGCAGCGAAGCGCAAGACCGTGGTATTGGCTCCCACCGGTCGCGGCGCCAAGGTGGCCTCGGGGATGTCGGCACATCCCGCCGGCACCATTCACCGCCGGCTGTTCCGCCCCGACATGTCGGACGCTTCGGGAATGCGTTACGTAGTGGCGCCGAACCAGAGCCGCGACACGCTGTTCATCGTTGACGAGGCGTCGCTGATAGCCGATTCCAAGGGGCCGGACTCGCTGTTGGCCATGTTGGTGAAGCATGTGTATTCCGCTCCGGGCTGCAAGATGCTGCTGATGGGCGACGAGGCCCAGCTTCCGCCCGTTGGCCAGACCACGGCCTACGCCATGAACCCCGACCGGCTGCGCAGCCTCGGACTCATTCCCCACTGTCATGTCCTGGACCTGGCGATGCGTCAGGATGCGGAATCGGGCATTATACACAACGCCACGCTGATGCGACATCTGCTGTATCATCCCGACACGCAGCTGCAGCCATGCATCGACATGGCCGGATTCAAGGATGTGAGGGTAATTTCGTCGCGCGAACTCCCCGACGAGCTCGCCGCCTCGTATTCGTCGGTCGGACAGGAAGAAACGCTGATAATAACCCGCGCCAACTGGCGTGCCAACGACTTCAACCAGGCCATCCGTCAGCAGGTGTTCGATTACGACAGTCCCGTGTCACGTGGCGACCGGCTGGTGATTACGAAGAACGATTATTTCTGGGGCAAGCAGAACGGCCGCAACGGACTCATAGCCAACGGCGACATGGCCGAGGTGACCTGGACAGGCCGCACCGAGAAGGTGTACGGCCGGTACTTCACGGAAGTCGAGCTGCAGTTCGCCGACGGACGCATCATCAATGCCCAACTGATGCTACGCAGCCTGATGACAAAAGGTTCGTCGATTCCGCGCGAGGAAATGGAGCGCTTCATGAACCGCATCATGGCCGACACCGAGGGCGTGCTGTCGGAAAAGATCACCGCCGCGCTCAACAGCCCCTACTACAATGCCCTGCAGGCCAAGTATGCCTACTGCGTAACCTGCCACAAGGCACAGGGCGGCGAATGGAAGCATGTGTACATCGACATGGGGGGCATCGACCCTGACGCGCTCGGCCCGGAGTTCTACCGCTGGATATACACCGCCATAACGCGCGCCACACAGCGCGTCTACTTCGTGAACCCTACCATCCAGGTCATTGAATAAATCTCGATTAATCGAGATTTATCGGGATTAATCGGGATTCTCAGGATTAATCGGGTTGAATCGGGATTTATCGGGATTCTCAGGATTAATCGGGTTGAATCGGGATTTATCGGGATTTTCGGGATTTTCGGGATTAATCGGGATTCCCGAGCAAAAAAAACAAAAAAGGAGCGGAAATCCGCTCCTTTTTTCTATAATCAGTGTCGTGATCAGTCTGCGTTCAGGTTCACGCGGCAGAAGGATACCACTGTCAGGCCCTTCATCTCGCCGTTCAGGTATTCCTTCACGGTCTTCTTGGCGTCGCGGTGATACTCCTGCTCCAGCAGCACGCTCTCCTTGAAGAACTTGTTCAGACGGCCGTTGGCTATGTTCTGAATCATCTGCTCGGGGAGGTTTGCGGCCTTTGCCTCGGCTGCCTCTTTCATCACCTTGCGGCCCAGCTCAGCGTCCTCGGCTGTGATCCAGCCCTTGGTGATGTTGCTCTCGATGTGATCCTCGCTGTCGAAGTGGTTGGGGTTCAGACCGGCCTTCTTCAGTGCTACCTCGGCGGCCTTCTTGATCTGCTCCTCCTTGGTCTTCTCGATGGCGATCTCCAGCTCGCGGTCGACGATCTCCTTGGGAACGTCGTCGCGGCTTACCGATACGGGGTTCATGGCTGCTACCTGCATAGCCACTTCCTTACCCACCTCGGCGGGAACGTCGGGCAGGTTGAAGCCTACGATGGTGGCGAGCTTGTTGCCCAGGTGCTCGTAGCTGCATACGCTGGGAGCCTCGAGGCAAACGTAGTCACCGAGCTCCATCTTCTCGCCGGTCTTACCGATCTCGTCTGTGATGTGCTCTGCAACGGTGCGACCGTCGATCTTCAGATCCTTCAGTTCCTCGGCGTTCTTGCACTTAGCCTCCAGAGCGGCGTTGAGGATGGTCTTGGCCAGAGCGCGGAACGACTCGTTCTTTGCAACGAAGTCGGTCTCGCACTTCAGGGTGGCGATGGCTGCGAAGTCGCCGTTGGTGCCTGCGAACACGCAACCCTCGGCGGCGTTGCGGGCCTCGCGCTTGGCGGCTACTGCCTGACCCTTCTTACGTATGATTTCGATGGCTGCCTCGATGTCGCCGTTGGTCTCGGCCAGGGCGTTCTTGCAGTCCATCATGCCTGCGCCCGTCATGGTGCGCAGTTTCTTGATATCTTCTATGTTTACTGCCATAGCTTTATATGCTATTTAAGATTAATTAATCGGCCTGCGTCTCACTCAGCCTTGGGAGCCTCCTCTGCGGGAGCCTCCTCAGCCTTGGGGGCGTCGGCTGCGGGAGCTTCCTCAGCCTTGGGAGCCTCGTTGCGACGAACGCGACGACGCTTTGCGGGTGCGGGAGCCTCGCCTTCCTCGCCTTCCTTAGCCTCGGGAGCGTCCAGCTTCTCTACCTTACGCTCCTCCAGGCCCTCGGCCATGGCGCTGCACACTGCATCCAGGATCACCTCGATGCTCTTCGATGCGTCGTCGTTGGCGGGGATCACGAAGTCGATGTCCTCAGGGTTGGAGTTGGTGTCGACGATACCGAACACGGGTATGCCCAGACGCTTGGCCTCGGCTACGGCGATGTGCTCCTTCATCACGTCAACCACGAACAGAGCGGAGGGAAGACGGTTCAGGTCGGCGATCGAACCGAGGTTCTTCTCCAGCTTTGCACGCTGGCGTGTGATCTGCAGCTTCTCGCGCTTCGACAAGTTGTCGAACGTACCGTCCTTGGTCATCTTGTCGATGGTGGTCATCTTCTTCACGGCCTTGCGGATCGTGGGGAAGTTGGTGAGCATACCGCCGGGCCAGCGCTCGATTACGAAAGGCATTCCGATTGCCTTAGCCTTGTCGGCGATAGCCTCCTTGGCCTGCTTCTTGGTGGCTACGAACAGCACTTTCTTGCCGCTCTTGGCCATCTGACGCAGGGCTGCGCTTGCCTCGTCGATCTTGGCTGCCGTCTTGTACAGGTCGATGATATGTATGCCGTTGCGCTCCATAAAGATATAAGGAGCCATTGCGGGATTCCATTTGCGCTTGAGGTGTCCGAAGTGACATCCGGCCTCAACAAGCTGTTCGAATGTGGGTGTTGCCATTCTTTTGTAATGTGTTTGTTTACGTTCTTGGGGTTAATTGGTGTTAACAACTGCGAAGTAGGGAACGCGTCCATCTCCGCAGTTTAGATACTAAACTCTCTTTCAGATTCAGCTTGCGATTAACGCTTGGAGAACTGGAAGCGCTTGCGTGCCTTGGGACGGCCCGGTTTCTTACGCTCCACCTCACGGGGATCGCGTGTCATGAAGCCTTCCTTGCGCAGGGCGCTCTTGTCCTCGGGATTGATCTTGACCAGCGCACGGGCTATGGCGAGACGCAGGGCCTCGCTCTGTCCCTTGTAACCGCCGCCGTCCAGGTGAGCGTAAACGTCATACTTCTCTGCCTGATCCAGCGCCAGCAACGGCTGCTTTACGATGTACTGAAGAATCGAAGAGGGGAAATATACATCCAGCGCACGCTTGTCGATCGTGATCTTGCCTGTTCCCTCTGTCAGGTATACGCGGGCAACTGCGGCCTTACGACGGCCTATCGCATTTACTTTTTCCATCTTCGTTTACTTCTTTTTATTAAGGTCAAGAACTTCGGGATTTTTGTCGGCAAACGGATGTTCCGGACCGTTGAACACGTGCAGGTTGGTCAGCTGCTTGGCACCAAGCTTGTTCTTGGGGAGCATGCCCTTTACCACCTTGATGAACAACGGGTGCTTGCCCTGCATCGTCACCTTGTACGACTTCTTCATCAGGTCGCCGGGAGTGTAGGCGCGCTGTCCGCCGGGATAGCCGGTGAAACGCAGGTACTCGCGCTTCTCCATCTTGCCGCCGTTCAGTTTCACCTTGTCGGCGTTGATGATGATCACGTAGTCGCCACAGTCCATGTACGGAGTGTAGTCCGGCTTATTCTTGCCACGGAGTATCTTGGAGACTTCCGAGCACAAACGTCCCAATACCATATCGGTCGCATCGATCAACACCCACTTCTTCTGGATTGTCTCAGGTGTCGCTCCAAGCGTCTTGTAACTTAATGTATCCACTTCTTAAGTAAGATTAAAAATATTTGTCCCTCTCTTTCAGCAAGTTGCCAGGCCAATGACAGACTCGCATCCCCGAAAGGGCTCGATTTTGGATATAATCGGCTCGCAAAATTACAAAAAATTCCCCAAACCACAAAGCCCTAATTAGTTTAATAAGTTAAAAAAGTTAATAGTGTTAAGATAATACCAAAAGCGGGCTCCCTTCAAGGCTGAACATTTATCTTGAACTTTTTAAACTTTTTTAAACTAATTCTACAGTTTGCGGGTAAATATACGGGTCATCAGGGAAGTGAAACGGAAGCGGAAATCAAAATGAAATGACTTGAGGGGCGTCAGCAGCGGACGGAACTCCGGTGTCTCGTAATTGACAAACAGGCGTAGCTTGCCGGGATGGCACTTTACCTGTATCGCCTCGGGCATCATGATCGGATCGCCGTCCAAATGCGCCGGTCCGGGTTCGTGACATATAGTGGCCTTCTCCACCTGCATGGTCTGCACCAGCACGTTGCGCTTGATGTAGCCGGTCAGCATGTCCACGCCTACAATGGCCCGCGTCAGCGGGTTGCCGGCATGGATTATGGTGATGTCCAGCAGCCCGTCGCGCAACGATGCGTCGGGAGCGATATAGGCGTTGTTGCCGTACTGCGAGGCGTTGCACACCGCTATCAGGAACGCCTTGACCTTTATGGTGCGGCCGCCGGTGGTGATGCTGTATTCTTTCGGCTCGTATTTTATGTATTTGCCGAACACTGCGCGGATATACGACTTCAGGCCGCGGTGCTTCATCGAGGCGAAGGCCTGGCTCACGGCGGCGTCGAAACCGAGTCCGAACGTACAGAAGAACGGCAGGTCATTGGCCGTACCGTAGTCGCAAGGCTGCGGATTGTCCAGGGCTATGATCCGCAACGCGTTGTCTATGTCGATCGACAGATCCAGGTGCCGTGCCAGTCCGTTGCCCGAGCCGCGCGGTATGATGCCGAGGATGACGGGCGTGCCGCGCAACGCGCCGGCCACCTCATTGACGGTGCCGTCGCCTCCGGCGGCTATCACGGCATAGTAATGCTGCCTCACCGCCTCGCGCGCCAGACGGGCGCAGTCGCCGGGGCCGGTGCTCTGACACACCGTCACCTCGCGTTCCGGCCCTTCCAGTGCCTCGCGTACACGCCGCTCCACATCCGACACCATCCCGGTGCCCGATATCGGATTTATTATCAGCATGTATCGCTTACTGAGCATCACATTTTTATTTTACAAAGTTGAAGAGTCAGCTTTCCAAACTCTTTTGACTTAAATATTTCTTTCCTTATAACAACATTTTATGCCTGAAAATTGCCAACAACTCCTCGGAATGTTAAAAATTTCTACTATTTGCAAATACACCATAATACACATCATGCAATTTTATCGTCAAAAATGAATCAATATTTACAATTTCAAGGCGCTTTAATTGTTAATATATATGAATTAGGTTGCAAAATGACACTTAACATAGAAAAAGCGTTAAATCAAGTGCATCATAATGCTCTAAATTAAAAATATGTTGCATAACATATAAATAAATTTGCACACAAATGTCAAAGGTAGTATTTTTGCAACGTCGGACAAGAAAAGTCCGGCCCAATCATTGAGATTAACCTTAATACCGCGAAACCTGGGTCTTATACCATGAAAGACGGGTAACAAATATAAATGCAAACAACAGGGTAATTGATTATTATTTTGACCTTAATCTAAACGTGAAGATGACGGTGAGAATCGTTAAATCTTTAAACGAGGGAATCAGCAGCCGCTGCTTTCCTCGGTTGTTTTTATACAGGAGGATGGGACGGACGACGCCAGGGGCGTCGAAGGAGCATAGCTCCTTACGGAAACGGCTACGCGACGCAGAGTCAAGACGGCAGAAAAAAAGGCCGGAACTGAATCCGGCCGCCATCATATATAAAAATATAATAATGGCCGGAACAGTTCCGGCCATTATTATATAAGGTGTGGTTGCGATTACTCGATGAAGCCGCGAAGGCGCAGCAGGGCGTTTGCGTCCGGCTCGTGGCCGCGGAACTTCTTGAACAGTATCATGGCATCCTCCGTGTCGCCGCTCTCAAGTATGTTCTTCTTGAAGCTGGCGGCTGTCTTCTTGTCGAAGATTCCCTTCTGCTTGAACAACTCCCACGCGTCGGCCTCCAGCACCTGTGCCCACAGATAGGTGTAGTAACCCGAAGCATAGCCGTCGTCGCCGAAGATATGCTTGAAGTAGGGGCTGCGATAACGGAAAGTTATTTCAGCCGGCATACCGATCTCCTCGGCTACCTTTGCCTCGAACGCGGCGGGATCCTTCACTTCGGACTGCTGGCCATACTTCATGTCGAGCAATGCGGCGCCGGCCAGCTCGGTGGTCATGAAGCCCTGGTTGAACTTGCGGCTGTCGCTCAGTTTCTGCACCAATGAGTCGGGAACGGCCTCGCCTGTCTTGTAATGCTTGGCATAACCCTTGATCACTTCGGGTTCGAACGCCCAGTGCTCGTTGATCTGCGAGCACATCTCCACATAGTCGCGGTCAACGTTCGTACCGGCCAGTCCCTTGTACGGAGCGCGTGTCAGCATTCCCTGAAGCGCGTGGCCGAACTCATGGAACGTGGTCTCCACCTCGTCGATGGTCAGCAGCGACGGCGTAGTGGCAGTAGGTTTCGTGAAGTTGCCCACATTATATACTATAGGACGGCGCACCTCGCCGTCGGCATATACTCCGGCAGCCTGCATCTGCTCCATCCATGCACCCTGACGCTTGGTGTCGCGGGGGAAATAGTCGCACATCCACACGGCCACATGCTCGCCGGTCTTGGCGTCCACCACGTCATACACCTGCACGTCCTCCATATATTTGGGAGCATCGGGCATCGGCACCAGCTTCACGCCGTACAGCTTCTCGGTGGTGTCGAACAGGCCCTTCAGCACCTTGTCCACGCTGAGGTAGGGACGGAGGTCGGCCTCGTCGAAGTTATACTTCTCTTTCTTAACCTTGTCGGCATAATAGTAGTAGTCCCACGGGGCGATGGTGATATTGTCGCCATGCTTGTCGGCGTAAGCCTGCATGTCCTTCACCTCCTCGTGCGAGCGCTTCACGGCCGGTTCGAACACCTTCATCAGCAGGTCGGTGGCGTTTTCGGGAGTCTTGGCCATCACGCGCGACGTCATCATCGACGCGAAATCCTTGAAGCCCATGATACGGGCCTTCTCGTCGCGCAGCTTCACAATCCTGGAGATGACGGGCATGTTCGAGTTGTCGCCATACGAAGCCAGGCTGGTGTAGCCCTTGTAAATGGCCTCGCGCAGACCGCGGTTGTCGGCATACTGCAGCACGGGCAGGCGGCTCGGGGCATGGAGGGTGAATACCCACAGTCCCTTCATGCCGCGTTTCTCGGCCTCCTCAGCGGCTACGGCCACCGACGACTCGGGCAGACCCGACAGGTCGTTCTTGTCATATACCACAACGGTGAACTGGTTGGTGGCGTTCAGCAGGTTGCGGTTATACTGTATGAACAGCTTGGACAGTTCGTCGTTGACGCGCACCAGCTCCTTCTTCTTGTCGGCGGACAGAGCTGCGCCCTGCTCGGCAAACTCGCGGTAGTATTTCTCCACCAGACGCTTCTGGGCCGAAGTGAGCTTCAGCTTGTCGCGTGTATCATATACGGCCTTGATCTTGGCGAACAGAGGCTCGGACAGGTTCACGCGGTTTGACGCGTCGTTCAGCAACGGGATTGCCTGGTCGGCCATCTCGGCGAATTCCGGAGTGTTCATAGCCTCCATGTAGTGATAGAACACGCCCTGCACGCGCTCCAGGATGGGCGACAGATTCTCGAGCGGAAGAATCACGTTATCGAAATCGGGAGTGGCGCGGTTCACCACGATAGCGTGGATGTTGGCGTCCTGCTCCTCGATGCCTGCCTTGATGGCCGGGATGAAGTCGGCCGTCGTGATCTTGTCGAACGGCGGGATCTTGTACTTGGTGGTGTATTCCGTCAGAAACGGATTCTGATGTTGTTCTGCCATGGTGAATGTGGCGTGGCCAGCAAGCGTCACGGCTGCCGCCAGCAGCGCTATTTTCTTCATATATTGTTGTTTTGTTTCTGCAAATTTAATGAATTTTATTCAAATTCAAAAGTGGCTATCAACGGAAAATGGTCGGAAGTCTTGATCCGGTCCTTCTTCACACTGAGGGGACGCAGGGCGCCGCGATACATTATCTGGTCCAGGTGCAGCCAGAACAGGTGCTTGTTATAGGTGATGAGGTGTCCGAAGCCCACCTCGGAATACGCGTCCTTGAATCCGTTGCGGGTCATGACGCGCCAGGTGTAGGATTCAGGCACGTTGTTCATATCCCCGCACACCACTACCGGGTCCTTGTAATCTTTCAATATCTCGCACAGCAGCTCCAGCTGGCGCGCCTGTACCGAGAACGCATTCCGCATCTTGCCTAATATGGAGTTCTTGAACTCGCGGGCACTTGCCTTGGCGGTCTCCGTGCCGCGTATGTCCGTTATTACCTCCCGCTCCTTGTCGGATAGGCCGGGCGAGAACAAATGCATGTTCACCAGCAGCAACCGGCGTCCGTCGATGTTGACGCGATAGAAGGAATAGTATCTCAGCAGCGACCGCCAGTCGTCGGGCAGCTTTACGCCGTTGCGCTCGGCCAGTTGTCGCGCGGGGAGGTTGTGCACCGGATACTTGCTGAACACGCGGGTGTCTTTGCCGGCTTCGTGCGATTCGTAACGGTACAGCACCGCAAACTTCTCCTTGAAATCCTGGGTCAGCCGGGGCACTTCCGATTCTTCCCATTGCTCCATCTCCTGCAGGCAGATGATGTCAGCGCCGGAATTGAGCATGAATTCGAGGGATTCGTTATACAGTTGGTTCTCGGGGCGGTCACTGCGGCCCGTCATCAGTTTCTGGTCCCAGCCGTGCAGGCAGTTCCACGACATGACACTGAACTCCGTCTTACCGTCCGTAGGGTTGTTGGGTAGTTTCAACGGCACGGCCGACATGATGGGCGCCGATGCCGCTATCAGCGAGCCGATACCCAGCACGCCGGTGATCCATTTGCCGCTGACGAGCCAGGCCACGGCCGTAAGCGCAGTCAGTATGGCAAGATACGGCATCATCATCACCATTACTGCAGGTATGGCCGTGATGGACGGATTGATGTGTCCGCAATATGCCGACAATATTGTCAGCCCGTACAGCACGAACGATGCTATACGCAGCACCATGCGGACTATCGGTTTAATAATCATAGGCTTTTACTGTTTTTCGTTCAACGTGGCCGAGACCTCGTTGAGCGTCTGTTTCTCGCGCTCGGTCAGCGAATCGAATCCCGAGACGCGCACTTTGTTCAGCAGCTCGTCCAGCACTTCTTCGGGTTTTCCGGCACCCTCATCAATCCTCACGGCCACCTTGCGAGGCTGCATATTCCTGAACGCCTTCGGTTTGCGGCGTCGTGGCTGACGGTCACTGACGGATATTTTCACCTTATCGTACAGTATCAGCAACAGCGGGCTGAGCGCGCCGCCGATATGGGCGCAATGGGCCGCCACTCCCGAGGCGCCCAACAGCGTCAGGATGACCGTAAACACGGCTATCCATTTCAGCCTCCCCTCCCCTATCAGGAACAGAGGCACGTCCATATCCGGACGACGTATGGCGGCATAGACCATCACGGCCAGTGTAGCCGCCGACGACCCCATCAGGAACGACCCGCCGGCTCCTGCGTTGGCAGCCATAAGATAGAAGATGCCGCCGACTGTTCCGCCGAGCAGGTAGAGCCTCAGCACCGCCTTCGGCCCGTCGGAATCCGACAGCCAGCGGCCGAACCATACCAGCCACAGCATGTTGAACAGCAGCTGCAGCGGATTGACCTGCGCGAACATATATGTGAGCAATGTCCACGGCATGGTCAGGAACTGACTTATGCCGGCCGGCAGCGCGAACACACGGAATGCCCACGTGTCGGGCATACCCGTAAGCGCACTCAGTCCCATCGCCAGCCATATCAGCAGCGATACGGCCACGTTGGCAAGCACCAGCGACGCCACCGTGACGTTGCCGCCGAGCATGGACACAAGTCTGTAATGTCTGTACTTTCCCATGCGTCAATAGAATCCATTGCCGTGCAAAGTCCCCTTCTTGCGCCATATCAGCAGGATTATCAGTCCGAACAGCATACCGCCCAGGTGAGCGAAATGCGCCACCGTTCCGCCGCCGCTCACGCCGAGGAAGAACTCGAGCACGCCGTAGCCAATCACCATCCATTTCGCCTTGATGGGAATGGGGATGAAGAACAGGTACAGCGGCATGTTGGGGAACACGAATGCGAATCCCAACAGCAGTCCGAATATGGCGCCCGAGGCACCGACGGTGATATAGGAATTCTTCACCATCTCCATATTCTGTACAAGGCTCATGTCGTGGTTGGCTATCGCCGCGTACAATGCCTGCTCCATGTGGTCGTAGGTCAGGCCGTTCAGACGGGCCAGGTCGCTGATGTAGTCATGTTCCCAGGTCAGTGCCCATACGCCTTCCTGCACCAGGGCCGCGCCCATGCCGCATACCATATAGAACATGAAGAACCTTCCCGAGCCCCATGTGCGCTCCAGTATGGGTCCGAACATGAACAGCGTGAACATATTGAAGAACACGTGGATGAAGCTCCGCTGGTCGTGCAGGAACATATAGGTGATGATCTGGGCCGGATTGAAATCGGAGGCGCCCACATAGTGCAGGGCGCAATGCCGGTACAGACCGTTGATAGCAAACGAGGGGAACAACGCCTCGACCACCCAGATCAGCACGTTGATTATTATCAGATTCTTCGTGACAGCGGGCAGATTGAATCTACTTGTGTTAAATGCACTCATAATTTATAAAAACTCCCGCCAAATGGCGAGATAGGGCTTATTTCTGCTATTAATAACGCAAAAAATGGCAAAAACTATGAATTCGCGGCAAAAAAGTAAAAAATAACGGTTTTTTATTTGTAAATCCTTTAAATATTGCTATATTTGTGGTCAAAATCAAAAACAGGAATGATTGGTCTAAAAAACCTTATGAATCAAACCGATATTTTTGAAACACACTAAACATCGCACAGTATAATCAATATCAAATACACACACCAATGAACAAGACAGATTTGACGAACGAGATCGCAGCCAAAGCAGGGCTGAGCAAAGCTGATGCCAAGAAGGCACTTGACGCAACACTGGAGAGCATCGCACAGGCACTCGTAAACGAGGACAAGGTGCAGTTGATCGGCTTCGGTACATTCGCAGTGGTTGCCAAGGAGGCCCGCACAGGTATCAACCCCCGCACCAAGGAGAAGATTGAAATCCCCGCCCGCAAGGTTGTGAAATTCAAACCGGCTACTGACCTCGGTAAGTAATTTCGTCCAAAGCAACACATCAAAGCGAGTCCCCCGGGGATTCGCTTTTTTCGTCTCCATGCGGTTTCAGTCATGCCGGTTTGCGGCATCAAATTTGTTATGTGACAGAAAAGTGTTAATTTTGCGTTCTATATATTATTATTGAATCATAAACAGCATAATGACAATAGAGGAGGTAATATCGCAGGGAGTGGCCGGAGCTCTACACGAGCTTTACGGACTCGACATAGATGCGGCGAGCGTATCGCCTGCACCCACCAGCAAGGACTTTGAGGGCGACCTCACGGTAGTGGTGTTCCCGTGGCTCAAGGCCTCGCACAAGGCTCCGCAGGTCACGGCCCAGGAAATAGGTCAGTGGCTGGCCGACCATGTGGCGGCTGTGGAAAGCTTCAACGTGGTGAAAGGGTTCCTGAACATCGTGGTCAGCCCCAAATGGTGGCTCTCGGTGTTCCACGGCATCAAGGCCGACCCGGACTTCGGTCTCGTCAAGGCCGGTGACGACTCGGAGCTGGTGATGGTGGAATATTCCAGCCCAAACACCAACAAGCCCCTGCACCTGGGACACGTGCGCAACAACCTGTTGGGATATTCGCTGTCCGAGATACTGAAGGCCAACGGCTATAAGGTAATCAAGACCAACATAGTGAACGACCGCGGCATCCACATCTGCAAGTCGATGCTGGCATGGCAGAAATGGGGCGAAGGCGTCACTCCCGAATCGTCGGGACAGAAGGGCGACCACCTGATCGGCGACTTCTACGTGCTGTTCGACAAGCACTTCAAGGAGGAAGTGAAGCAGCTGCAGGCACAGGGCATGAGCGAGGACGAAGCCAAGGAGGCGTCGCCGCTGATGAAGGAGGCCCGCGAGATGCTGGTGAAGTGGGAGCAGAACGATCCCGAGGTGCGCAAGCTGTGGGAAACGATGAACTCGTGGGTTTACGCCGGTTTCGACGAGACATACCGCAAGATGGGCGTGGACTTCGACAAGATATACTATGAGTCGCAGACCTACCTGGAGGGCAAGGAGCTGGTGCTGAAGGGCCTGGAGGAAGGCAAGATGTACCGCAGGGAGGACGGTTCCGTCTGGGCCGACCTGACGCCCGAGGGACTGGACCACAAGCTGCTGCTCCGCTCGGACGGCACTTCGGTCTACATGACTCAGGACATCGGCACCGCCAAACTCCGTTTCCGCGACTTCCCCATTGACAAAATGGTGTATGTGGTGGGCAACGAGCAGAACTATCACTTCCAGGTGCTGGCCATACTTCTGGACCGCCTCGGCTTCAAGTGGGGCAAGGACCTGAAGCACTTCAGCTACGGAATGGTCGAACTGCCCGAAGGCAAGATGAAGAGCCGCGAGGGTACCGTGGTCGATGCCGACGACCTGATCGCCACGATGGTGGCCGACGCCACCGAGACCGCTGCCGAACGTCTGGCCGAGATGCCCGAGGACGAGGCCCGGGAAGTGGCCCGCAAGGTCGGTCTCGGCGCGCTGAAGTATTTCCTGCTGAAAGTCGACCCCAGGAAGAACATGCTGTTCAACCCCAAGGAGTCGATCGACTTCAACGGCGACACGGGGCCATTCATCCAGTACACCTACGCGCGTATCCGCTCGGTGCTCCGCAAGGCTGCCGAATCCGGATTCGACGCCGACACCGAGGTGCTGGCCGAGCCTAACAAAAAGGAGGCTGCGCTGATACAGAAAATCGACGACTTCCGCAACGTCGTGGCCGAGGCCGGCAAGAAGTACTCCCCCGCCGTGATAGCCAAATACTGCTACGAGCTGGCCAAGGAATACAACCAGTTCTACCACGATTTCTCCATACTCAAGGAGGAGAACGAGCCGGTACGCAACCTGCGGCTTGAACTTTCTGCAGTCACGGCGCGAACATTAAAGGCCGGTCTGGCCTTATTAGGTATAGAGGTACCCGAACGCATGTAACGGATTCGGAGTTTCCGGAGCGTTCAGATCCCTCTGATCCCTCTGATAATTTTGATTACAACACTTAACTATGGAATATAACAATCAGACCACTCCCCCGTCGTTCTACGACAGCGGAGCCGTGACACGGCAGACCAACGCCGTGATGAAGCGCGTGTATGTGCGCATGTTTATCGGACTGCTGGTTTCAGCATTCTGTGCCCTCGGCGTGGCCTCATCGCCCGCCGCACTCTCCTTCTTCTTCGGAAACCAACTGGTGTTCTGGGGAATGCTCATCGCCATGCTGGTGATGGCCTTCGTGATTCCCGCACGTCTCACCAGGATGTCTACCGGAGCCGTCCTGAGCTGTTTCATCGCCTATTCGTCGCTGATGGGCTGCTGGCTGGCTCCTATCTTCCTGGCATATAAGCTCGGAACCATCGTCTATACGCTGTTCATCACGGCCGGAACGTTCGGCGCCATGTCGGTGTACGGATTCTTCACCAAAACCGACCTGTCAAAGATGGGTTCGTATCTCATGATGGCGCTGTTCGGCCTGCTCATCGCCATGGTTGTCAACATCTTCGTGGCAAGCAGCACATTCGACTGGATCATTTCCATCGTGGGCGTATTGCTGTTCGTGGGTCTGACCGCCTGGGACACCCAGCAGGTGAAGCAGCTCTCGGCCATGAACCTCGATCCCGCCATGGCCGACAAGCTCGCCACCATGGGCGCCATGAACCTCTATCTGGACTTCATCAACCTGTTCCTGTTCCTGCTCCGCATACTCGGAGGCAGCAGCCGCGACTAATCTTACCGTGACATGGATACGCAGAAACTGATCGAGGACATCACCCGGGCCGTGAATACATACATAGCCGACGAGGAGATGTATGACGACAACACGCAGGTGGTGATCAATCCCGCCGACGGCGTGGTGTCGCTGGAGACCGACGACACGGAGGACGACCTCGACGAGAGCCTGGACCGCTACGATGTGATGGACCTGCTGCGCATGGACGCCGACGGACATTGGACGCCCGACCCGGACGCCATCCGCACCGCCGCCGAACAGACTGTGCCCGATTGATTCGGACAATAGTCCAAAATATGCATTTATGTCCCTGATAGTCAGTTTAGACTTCAGGGACTTTTCTTTATAAAAAATCTTAAGTACGAACATGACAAAAATTTGAAGACATCGAATTT
>DESI01000075.1 GCA_002361235.1 Porphyromonadaceae bacterium UBA3318
TACTTATCCGTTTAACTCGTTGATTCTCCGCGAAATCAACAAATGTTAATATTTATATAATTCTGTTAATTTCGAGAGCCGAATTGAACCTTCTCCGCTGAAAATTGTTGCGCCGCTCCGAAATATTTTCCGAAGCGACGCAAATTTTACTGATTTTCGGCACGATTATTCCAGCCAAATATCCTTGATGAGATAGGTGCCTTTACGGGTCGGAAGATTGAGCTGGATGAACTCTATGTCACGGAACGAGCCAAGCGGGATGTCGGTCTTAGGTATCTCGCGCGTCACCGTCACAGGATATGGCGCCGGCATTATCACACCGGTGTCGGGCGCCAGGTCCTTGATATTTATCGTCGCCACGGCCGAAGCCGCCGGGATATTTGCTGTCGGTTCCACAGCCACGAACGTCATCGGCGTCGAGTATGTGTAGCCGTTGCGAGACACTACGGACACCTTTGCGTCCGCGCCGGGCAAATCGGTGGCGCCGTAACTGTCGGCCGGATTCATGGTCAGGAACGCCACCTTGAGCTGCGTCGGATTTACCGTTTCGGGCACTTTCGCTATCTTGTCGCCTACACGGCGGCGAATCACCGTGCGACTGCCAGGCTTGTCATTACGGATGTCAAGTTTATAATGTACCGGGTCGTACCAGTTGGGGTTGACATAATTGAACGAGAAATCCCAGCTTTCGGGAATCATGTTGACGTCTAAGTTTGCATCGCCTTGCTTGGGAGACAGCAGAGCCAACGGAACGCGCGTCGATTCCGGCTTCACGTACTCCGTGAAACCTAAGTTACCCGCAATCTTTCCTTCCATGAGCAGATCCATATCCGGCTCGATGCCCGTGGCCACCACAAGATATATGCCCGGCAGCACATCGGCGCGGCGACCTACTTTTTCAGCCTCGTTGTCGGCCGTCACCTTATATAATGTGTAGTCGCGTCGCAGTCCGGGCAGGTTCAGCTTTATCTGATGCGCACGGTCAACGGCCACGATCTTGGCATCGTTGAGGGATGTGTTGCCGAACGGATCGTCCAATATATCGGCATCGGGCATTATCTCCATGCGCCAGACGCCTGGCTGCCCGGTCTTGTCGAGGAAATACGCTCCGGTGCCGTCGTACTGCGCCACGGGCGACGAGCCATGACCGGCCACCAATTCAAGGCTGTCAGGACATACGGGATTGTCCTCGGTGGAATTACTGTAAATAAACTTCTGCGGCGAGTTGAACACCGACAGGTCGGGGTCGTGCGACACTCTGGTATGGCCGAACTTGGTGTTGTCGGGATATTTGCCGTAATCAGCGCCACGGGGCGTCTCGCGGGCCGTCTCGGCAGCTATCATCAGACTCAGGGCCTTGGCCGGCGTGTACGCCAGGTTCATATAATGAGTGGGGTATTCCGTATTATACTGCGCCAGGTCAATGGGATCGTAGGCAAACTGTGTGATCCACTGGAAGCCCTTCCCCCGGAAAGTGCGCGCTATTGCCGGATAGAGATGCGAATAGAGCACGTCGGCCGGATCGAACTCATAGACGGCGCGAGCCAGGTGCTTGTACGCGGGAATCGTATCCTCCCATGGAATGGTATAATTGTCCAGTGCCGGCAGGAAATTCCCCTTGCGCTCATGGCCGGCCACCAGCCCGGTGGGATACCACTGATACGTCGTGCCCTGAATGTCCTTGGCATCGTAGTAGGCCGAGGTCACGTCGGGGTTGTGCGTCACATTATATAATATAGGACGTTTGTATCCGGCCTTGCGCAGTGCGGCCGACATCTGGTCGATATATTCCGTCACGCTCCGTTTCGATGCCTTGTGGCATGGTTCGTTGTTGATCTCGATGGCCACTACGGCCTTGTCGTCGGCAAGAGTGCGGCCCGTATACGGATTGCGGTGCTTGACCAGCTGCTGCAGATAACGCGCCTGGGCGGCACGCGCGGCAGGATCGAAATGAATGTTGCACTTGTCGTAGTCGTAGGTGAACGACCCGGTGTCGGCATCCTTTTCCGGATAACCGTTGCCGAAATTGGTCTGGGCGGTAAGCACGATGTCTATGCCGCGCTTCTCCAATTGGCCTATAAGGTAGTCCAGCAGGTCCAGGTGCTCGCTCTGCACCAGATTGCCGACGGAATCGGCCAGTTCGGCGTCCCACAGATGCAGACGGAACGCATTCAGACCCAAGCGGGCCAGATGGTAGACATCACGGTCTATGGCTCGTTTACGGTCTTTGCTCTCATAACCCAACGCCCGGTATGAATAGGCGAACGGAACGGTATAGTTCGTGCCGTAATAGCTGACCTCCTGTTTGTTGTCGCTGCGACGCATCACGCCCTCGCTGTCAACGAACACCTCATACTTCTGTCGGTCGGGATTGATCTGACTTTTCCCGGCTCCGTAAGCCTTGGCTCCGCAAGCCGCAACGCCGCCCATCGCTACCAACGCGCACGCGGCTATTATCCGGTTTTTCATGTCTTCTCTGAGTTAAATCTTCGGTGTCTTTCGAGTTCTATTTTACAGACTCTCTGAATTCTATACCACAAAAATACAACAAAATACCAAAACTGACAAATTATCAGCTTATACATATCCTTAAAGAATATTGTCTGAATAACTGAAAGGACTTGATAGGCCTCGTATCCGCTGCGACCGGAGGAGCGGTGTCCTCACCGCCCAAGGGGTGACGACGTGGACGTCGTCATTCCAGTCGTTGACGGTTACGAGGCTTCTGATAAGCGCCTGATATAAACGTCTGAAAGGCGCATGAAAGGCGCCTGCCGGGTTTCTGTGGCAGTTAACGGGTCGTAAATTTCATTATCTCAGAAATTTTGATTATTTTCGCGGATTAAAAGGACATCATATCATTATTAGGGAGCCGGGAAGACTAAAACAGCCTTCATAACCGGACCGGATAAACAGCCCGACTAAATGGGCCGCATAAACAGCCCCTGGTAAGGATAGGATTCAAAGACCCAACAACAATGCTGACATTGCAACAGATAAAGGCCGATCCGGAGTATGTGATCGGCAGACTGGCTGTCAAAGGATTTGACGGTCGCGGTATTATAACGGAAATACTGGAGATAGACGAGGAACGCCGCAAGCTTCAGCATAAGTGCGACACGGATGCGTCGGAACTGAAGAAATTAGCGGCGAGCATCGGCGCGCTGATGAAGCAGGGCAAGAAGGAGGAGGCCGAAGAAGCCAAGGCCGAGGTGGCCCGCATCAAGGGCGAGACCAAAGGTCTGCAGGACCGTCTGGAGGAGTGCGAGCAAAAGCAGCTGCAGCTCCTGCTGACCGTGCCCAATCTCCCCAACGAGACCGTACCCCTCGGCACATCGGCCGAGGACAATGTGGTCGAGAAGACCGGCGGCCCGATGCCCGACCTGGGCGAAGACGCTCTCCCCCACTGGGAACTCGCCAAGAAATACAATATCATCGACTTTGAACTGGGCGTGAAGGTAACCGGTGCCGGTTTCCCCTTCTATGTCGGCAAGGGTGCACGTCTGCAGCGTGCGCTGATACAGTTCTTCCTCGACGAGGCCTGGAAGGCCGGTTACGTTGAGGTTGAGCCCCCCTTCGTGGTGAACGAGGCTTCGGGTTACGGCACAGGCCAGCTTCCTGACAAAGAGGGCCAGATGTATCACGTCAACCTCGACGACCTCTATCTGATTCCCACGGCCGAGGTGCCCGTCACGAACATATACCGCGATGTGATCATCCCCGAGAACGAGCTGCCCAAGAAGAACTGCGCCTACTCGCCCTGCTGGCGCCGCGAGGCCGGCAGCTACGGCAAGGACGTGCGCGGCCTGAACCGTCTGCACCAGTTCGACAAGGTGGAGATAGTACGCATAGAGCGTCCCGAGGATTCGTATGCCGCCTTGGAGGAGATGAAGGACCATGTGCAGGGTCTGCTCGAGAAGCTGGGCCTCCCCTGGCACATACTGCGCCTGTGCGGCGGCGACATGTCGTTCACATCGGCCATCACCTTCGACTTCGAGGTATGGAGCGCCGCCCAGAAGCGCTGGCTTGAGGTAAGCTCGGTGTCCAACTTCGAGACATATCAGGCCAACCGCCTGAAGTGCCGCTACCGTGGCGACGACAAGAAAACCAAGCTGTGCCACACGCTGAACGGCTCGGCCCTGGCTCTGCCCCGCATCGTGGCCGCACTGCTGGAGAACAACCAGACGCCTCAGGGCATCAAGGTGCCCGAGTGCCTGGTGAAGTACACCGGATTCGACATGATAGACTGACACAAGCATCGACTGACAGCCGGCTTCGGCTGACAGTCAATGCAGATTGACAATATTAAGAGCACATTCCACACTTAAACGATACACAGATGACACAGCACGACTTTTCGCACCCCGACATGTCGCCACAGGAGAAGGGGTATGTCAGCAAGGGTGAAAAACAAATTCCCATCGACGACCCGACGGGAAAATGGAGCGACCTGACACTTCTGCCGGAATGGGGCGAGAGGTTCTACGACGTGTACACTGTGCGCAAGCACGGCAAATGGGTGATGCTGAAGGGTGTGAAGCCCGAGTATCGCGACGACCCGGAGCGCGTGCGCATGCTGGAGCAGGAATTCGACACGCGCTACAACCTGGCGCATCCCAACATCGTGATGGTGAACGACTTCGAGAACGTGCCGGGCGTCGGTCCGGCCATCATCACCGATGACATCTACGGCTATTCGCTTCGCCGCCTCATCGACGAGAAGCGACTGACGCCCAAGATAGTGTACCGCCTGCAGACCCAGCTCGTGGACGCCCTGGAATACATTCAGGAGAACCACATCGTGCACGACCCAATCACCCCGGACACCATCATCTTCACCGAGTACAACGAGAACCTGAAGCTGATCAACGTGGGCTATGCGCAGAAGTCGAGCCTGACCCAACAGGACACACAATCCGACATCCGCGACTACGGCCGCGTGCTGAACGAGGTGCTGGACCATCTGCCCACCACACTGCAGCGTCTGCGCCGCATCGCCAACCGCTGCGAGAGCCCCGATCACTCCTACCGCAGCGTCCCCGACCTGCAGCTCGCCCTGGAGCGGCGCAACTCGGGCCAGATGTACGTGTTCATCTGCGTGTTCATCGTGTTCATGGCCGCCCTGCTGATATGGCTCACCAACAGATGACCCCACACTTCTACAAATCAGAATGTTAGAGATAAAGCAAATACAGCCCACACGTTCAGCCTTACGTGAATTCACGCAATTCCAGATAGACCTGTACCGTGGGAATGACTATTATGTTCCGCCGTTGGTCAGCGACGACGTCGAGGCGTTGTCGCCGGACAAGAATCCGGCGTTCGACTTCTGCGAGGCCGCTTACTTCATGGCTTACCGCGACGGCAAGCCCGTGGGACGCATCGCCGCCATCATCAACAGCCAGGTCAACCGCAACTCCGACTCCAAGATATGCCGCTTCGGGTTCATGGACTTCGTCGACGACATGGAGGTGTCGCGTGCGCTGCTTGACGCCGCCGAGGACTGGGGACGCCGGAAAAGGATGAACAAGATGACAGGTCCCCTCGGATTCACCGACATGGACCGCGAGGGACTGCTGGTGGAAGGGTTTGAGGAACTCTCCACCATGGCCACCAACTACAACTATCCCTACTACGCCGGGCATGTGGAGGCGGCCGGATACGTCAAGGAATCGGACTGGGTGGAGTTCCTGCTGCAGGTGCCCGACAAGGTGCCCGAGCGTTACGACCGCATCGCTACATTAGTGAAGGAGAAGCTGAACCTGCGCATCCAGAAATACACAAGCCGCAAGAAGGCCAAGACAGAGATAGGCCACAAGCTGTTCCGCCTCATCAACGAGGCGTACAAGGACCTGTACCAGTATTCGCAACTCACCGACCGCCAGATAGACTACTACGTGGACTATTACCTCGGGCTGGTGAACCTTGACCTGCTCACGTTCGTGATGGACAAGGACGACAACCTGGTGGGCCTGGGCATAGCCCTCCCCTCGCTGAGCCGCGGACTGCAGAAGGCCCGTGGCAGGATGCTGCCGTTCGGATGGTACCATCTGCTGAAGGCGCTGAAAGGCCGGAACGACCGCGTGGACCTGCTGCTGATGGCCGTACATCCCGACTACCAGAACCGTGGCGTGAACGCCCTGATGTTCCAGGACCTGCTGCCGCACTTCATACGGCTGGGATTCAAGTATGCCGAATCCAACCCGGAGATGGAGACCAACGCCAAGGTGCAGTCGCAGTGGGAAGTGTTCAATCCGCGCCAGCACCGCCGCCGCAGGTCGTACACCAAAGATATTTAACCGGGTGATACCGCAACGCAATTATCGGCATGAATCAGGAAGTGGAGCATGTAAACCCCTATCGCCAGGGCGATAAGACGGAGCAGGTCGAGGAGATGTTCGACTCCATCGCCCCGGCATACGATTTCATGAACACGGCCATGACCTTCGGCCTGTTCAAGAGATGGCGCGACAAGGCTTTGTCTCTGGCACACAAGTTCGCGCCCGACGCCGAGGAAGTCCTGGACATAGCCACCGGCACAGGCGACGTGGCCCTGCATCTGCTTAAGCTATATCCTGACGCCGCCATATCCGGTCTCGACCTGTCGGAAGGGATGCTGAAGATAGCGCGCGAAAAGGCCCGCAAGCTCGGCGTGGCGGACAGATGTACGTTTACACAGGGCGATTCGCTGCAGCTACCGTACGCCGACAATAGTTTCGACCTCATCACCGTGGCCTACGGCATACGCAATTTCGCCGACATCAGCCGCGGACTCTCGGAAATGGCGCGTACGCTCCGTCCCGACGGCACGCTATGTATTCTGGAGCTGTCCGAGCCGGCCAACCCCGTGCTCAAGGCTCTGTACCGTTTCTATTCCCATAACATAATTCCGATGGTGGGCCGCATGGTCAGCGGCGACAAAAGCGCCTACAGCTATCTGCCGCAGTCCGTTGCCGCGTGTCCGCAACGCTACGACATGACCCGGCTCATGACCGACGCCGGTTTCGGCGACTGCCTGTGGAGAAGCCTTACCTTCGGAGCAGCCACAATTTATCTTGGAAAGAAAAGACTTTGAAATAATGGCCCCGGTGGGGTCGGAGGAATCATTAGCCGCCGCCATCAGCGCCGGTGCCGATGCAGTCTACTTCGGCATCGAGGGGCTGAACATGCGCAGCCGAAGCAGCTCCAACTTCACCCTCGACGACATGGAGCGCATAGCGCGGCAGTGCAGCGACGCCGGTGTCAGGACTTACCTGACGGTCAACACCATCATCTATGACTCGGACATCGAGAAGATGCACGCCATCGTGGAGCGTGCCCATGCGGCCGGCATCACGGCCATCATCGCCACCGACATAGCCACCATACGGTATTGTCAGAAGACCGGTATCCCGGTGCATATCTCCACCCAGGCCAACATCAGCAACACCGAGGCCGTGCGTTTCTACGCACAGTGGGCCGACGTGATGGTGCTGGCACGCGAGCTCAACATGGAGCAGGTGGCCGACATACACCGCCACATCGTCGAAGAACCCATCCTCGGGCCCGACGGCAAACCGGTGCGCCTGGAGATGTTTTGCCACGGCGCCCTCTGCATGGCCGTCAGCGGCAAATGCTACCTCTCGCTGCATCAGATGAACTCGTCGGCCAACCGTGGCGCATGCAACCAGATATGCCGTCGCTCGTACACTGTGCGCGACAAGGAGACCGGCGACGAGCTGGACATCGAGAACCAGTACATAATGAGCCCCAAGGACCTGAAGACCATCAGTTTCCTGCCGGAAATGGTGAAGGCGGGCGTCAGCGTGTTCAAGATCGAGGGACGCGCCCGCGGTCCGGAATATGTCTACGAGACCGTCAGCTGCTACTCCGAGGCATTGCAAGCCATCTGCGACGGCACGTTCAGCGAGGAGCGCGTAAAGCAGTGGGAGAAACGTCTCGCCAAGGTGTTCAACCGTGGATTCTGGAACGGCTACTACCTGGGCCAGCGCTTAGGAGAATGGAGCGCCAAATACGGCTCGTCGTCCACGCGTGTGAAGCAGTATGTGGCCAAGGCAGGGAAATATTACTCCAAGCTGGGCGTCGGCGAGTTCCTGATGGAAGCCGGCGAACTGCACGTAGGCGACGAGGTGGTGATAACAGGCCCCACGACGGGTGCGCTCATCTTCACGGTCAGCGAACTGCGTTTCGACCTCAAGCCTGTGGACAAGGTGGTGAAGGGTCAGCTGTTCTCGCTCCCCGTCCCCGCCAAGACACGTCCCGCCGACCGCCTGTACCTCTGGAAAAAGAAATAAATCACGCAATACATATACACTATGTTACAGATATCAAAACGCGTAAGTGCATTGTCACCGTCGGCCACACTGGCCATGCTTCAGAAGACCAACGAGCTGAAGGCCGCCGGAGTGGACGTCATCGGCCTCACCGCCGGCGAACCCGACTTCAACACCCCGGACCATATCAAGGAGGCGGCCAAGAAGGCCATCGACGAGAACTATTCCCGCTACACTCCCGTGTCGGGCTATCTGTCGCTGCGCAAGGCCATCTGCGACAAACTGCAGCGCGAGAACGGACTGACGTTCACGCCCGACCAGATTGTGGTGGGCAACGGCGCCAAGCACGAGCTGGCCAATGTGGTGCTGACCATGGTCAATCCCGGCGACGAGGTGATAATCCCAACGCCGGCATGGGTGAGCTATGTTGAGCTTGTCAAGCTGGCCGAGGGAGTGCCCGTATGCGTACCCGCGCTGCCCGAGAACGGCCTGAAGCTGACGGCCGAACAGCTGGAAGCCGCCATCACGCCCCGCACGCGCCTCATGATTCTCTGCACGCCCAGCAATCCCACCGGCGCCGTCTACACCGCCGAAGAACTGGATGCCCTGGCAGCCGTGCTGGTCAAGCATCCGGACGTGACCGTGCTCAGCGACGAAATCTACGAGCACATCAACTTCACCGGCGGCGTGGCGTCCATCAGCCACTGCGAGGGGATGCAGGACCGCGTGATAATCTGCAACGGCGTGTCGAAGGCATACGCCATGACCGGATGGCGTATAGGCTACATAGCCGCTCCGCTCGCCATAGCCAAGGCCGTGACCAAGCTGCAGGGGCAGATGACCTCCGGAGCATCCTCCATAGCCCAGAAGGCAGCCGAAGCCGCCTACACCGGCCCGCAGGAATGCGTCGAGGAGATGCGACTGGCGTTTGAACGCCGCCGCGACCTGATATACGGACTGGCACAGGAGATTCCCGGCTGGAAGGTAGCGAAGCCCGCCGGAGCCTTCTATCTGTTCCCCGACGTATCGGCTTTGATAGGTAAGGAAGCCGACGGCGTCAGGATCAACACCAGCGGCGACTACGTGTTCTATCTGCTGGAGAAGGCCAACGTATCGACCGTAGACGGCGATGCCTTCTGCGCCCCCGGCTACATCCGACTCAGCTACGCCACCAGCGACGACAACATCCGCGAGGCCATGGCCCGCATCAAAGCCGCCACCGAGAAGCTGAAATAACCGAATCACCCCGATTAATCCGAATTATCTCGATTTATCGGGATTAATCGGGATTCTCCCGATTATAAATAAAAAAATCAGGGTTGAGCCGCGAGACTCAACCCTTCTTTTTTCGTTGTCTTACCAAGATTCGAACTTGGACAGGCAGAACCAAAAACTGCAGTGCTACCATTACACCATAAGACAATCCTTATGTCCCAAGGCCCTGCGGCCCTAAAGACGATGCAAAGTTAATAAAAATGCCTTAAACCACCAAACCAAATAGTGGCGCTGACTCTCCGAGCCGCGTCCCAAGACTGGGATGGCGATGTCCACATCGCCAATAATAGCCTTTACTTCTTCATGGTGAAGTGTCGGCTGGCGAGGCGGTAGCCGTCGCAGAACACCTCGACGGTGTAGTCGCCGGGAGTCAGCGTGGTGTTGACGTCCCAGTAGATGCTGGCGCTCATCTCCTCGTTGGCGTATTCCAGGTTGCGCGAGGCCGTGGCCTGTACGCTCTGGCCGTCGATAGTGAAGCTTCCGCCTCCACTCAGCAGGCTCCCTTCGGGCGAGATGATACGCACGTAGAATGTCTTCATGCCCGCTGCTGCGGTGTTGTTGGGGCTGACCGTAAAGTGTACGCCCAGCTGACGCGCCTTGGTGATGTTCTTCTCCTTCTTGCCCTTCTTGTTGTAGGCGTTCAGCGACAGGCCGGTGATGTTCAGCTTCTTGGCGAGCTTGACGGTCTGTGTCAGCTGCTCATTGCTGGCCGTGGCCTGTGTCACCTGCGTCGACAGCTGCTGGTTCTTCTGCTGCACCTGTGCGATCTCCTGCTTCAGGCCGGCGTTCTCCTCGCCCAGTCGCTTGATTTCCTCCAGATAGTGACGCACGATACCCTTCAGCGTCGAGATCTCGCCCTCCAGCTTCTTGATCTTGGCGCGCGATGCGGCCATATCCTTGTTGTGGCTCTGTTTCTCGGCGTTCAGTTCGCGCAGCAGGCCTTCCACCTTCATGCGCGCGGCGTTGTACTTCTGCACCAGCGAGTCGTTTTTCAGATAAATCTGCTGTCCCTCATACTGGTTGAAGTCGGCGTTGAGCTGATTGAACTCGTTGGTCAGTATCAACTGGTCGTTGGCTATAGCCAGCGAATCGGCGCGAGCCTCCGCCTCGTTACGCGCTACGGTGTTGCTGTTGTCTTTGACAATCAGCACTATAATCAAGGCAATCAGCGCCACTAAGACGCCTGCTGCGGTGTATACTATTATCTTGACATTCTTATTCATACCGCAAATTTAACAAATAAGAGTGAATTAAGCAACAATCACGTTTCCTTTAATGATTTAACGGGTAGCGGAATAGTGGTATGTGTGGGAATAATAGTGGCGCGCCACTATCGGATAAAAAGTTAGGAGAACATATCTTGCGATACGCTCTCCTATGTTGACGATTATTCGTCTTGCTGTCCTGTGTAGATGCTACTTATTTTGCAGCAGTCTCAGCAGCAGCCTCAACTGCTACTACAGTGTCACCAGCGGGAGTTGTAGCCTCAACAGCCTCAGCTGCTACAGCTGTGTCAGAATCAACAGCTACTACCTCAGTTGCGGCGATGATCGAATCAGAATCAACAGCCTCCTCAGCTTTCTTGTTGCCATTGCAAGCAACCATTGCTACGCTGAACAGAACAGCAAGCGACAGAACTACTTTCTTCATTTCTCTCTAAATTTAAATAATAAAACAATGTTATTTTTGCTTCAACCTCGGCCGGAGCTTCGGTTGAGGAATGGTAGGGAAGCGACTCCCGTGCCATTCGCTTTCAAAAACGTTGCAAAGTTACAATAAATTTTATTGATACACGCATTTTTTTCGATTTTTTTTTGCTTTTTTCTCAAAAATACGTGTTTTTAACCGTTTTTAAGTTAAAAATCGGCTTATTTAACCATTACCTTCACGCTCCGGCCGGCCGAACGCACCACATAAATTCCCTGCGGCACGTTCACCTCTCCGTCGCCTTTCAGCACACCGGCCTGCGAACCCGACATGGAATATATGTAAGCCGGCGCTGTCAGGCCCGCAACCCTGAGGCTGCCGTCGGCTACGGATACCGTCCAGGCGGCTGCGTCGGCGGCCGGAATGTCCTTGACGCCGGAGATATTGCGTGTGGTGACCACTACGTACGAGTTGGCCGGCACGGTGACGGTGCCTGCTGCCACATCGAACGCAGGCTCGCTGCCGTAGCTCTTGGATGCCACCCAGTAGTCGTCGTTGCCGGTGAGCCGGAACGATACGGGAACGGTTATGGCGCCTGTCACGTTGGGATTGATGACGCAATACAGCTCGCGGTCGGCCGCCGTGGTCTTGATGGTACGCCCCTGTGCCCAGCCGCTCAGCGAATTGCCGAAAGGCTGAATCGTGGTGGAGAACAGTTCCTTGTTCTCGGGCGCCAGACGAATCTTGATCAGCTGACGGTAGCTTTGCATCAGTCCGTTATTGTCGGGGTCGCCGAGCAGATTCCAGCTCACGGTCTTGGGGTCGGTGTTGTTGCCGCCGTTCGACGATTTGGTGGTCTGCGCGTTGCCCATCTCCGAGAACTGCCATATCATGTGCGAGCCGGGCATCAGTATCATCTGAGCGGCAGCGGAGCCGAGACGCTGCATGGACACGGCGTGATTCCCCTTGACGCCGGCCACGCCCCACTGGTCCTGCTTGTAAGCCAGGCGCTCCTCGTCGTGGCTCTCGAGATAGGCCACCGTCGTGCCGGGCGTGCGCCCCGCATCCTTGGCGTTCATTGAGTTCAGGTTCGAGTCGCTCTGGTATCCCATCGCGAACTGACAGCCGGCGTTGTTCAGGTTCATCCAGTTCAGCTCGCCGTCCTTGGCCATTTCGTTTTCCTCCTGAGCGCCCGCCAGGTTCTCGTTGATGAAGTATGCGTCGGGATTCACTTCACTGACATATCCGTGCAACAGCTTCATGCGGTCGATGCGGCTCTGGTTGAAGGCATTGGTAGCCGCGTCGCCCGAATTGGCATACGAATCGTTATCGCCCAGACCTTTCACCAGGTCGAAGCGGAATCCGTCCACCTTATATTCACGCAGCCAGAACTGCAGCATGTCGCGCCACTGCTCGCCCACAAGCGGATAGCCCTGGTTCCAGTCGTTCAGCACACTGTAGGCATGAGGCGCGTTCAGGTTGAAGAAGGGATTCTTGCCCGGCTCGTACAGCTGGTACCAGGGATGGCAGCCGTCGGCCTGGTTGAACACCACGTCAATGATCACGGCGATGCCGAGCTCATGGCAGCGGTCGATGAAACGCTTGTAGTCGGCCGGCGTGCCGTATGCCTTGTCCACGGCCATATAGAAGTTGGGGTTGTAGCCCCAGGAGATGTTGCCGTTGAATTCGTTGATGGGCAGCAGCTCGATGGCGTTGATGCCGAGATCCTTCAGATAACCGAGCCTGTCGTACGCCTTATTGACCGTACCGTTACCCTCGGCCTTTCCTTCTGTTCCGGTGAAGTCGCGCAACAGCATCTCGTAGATCACAAGATTCTCCTTATCCGGAGCCGTGAAGCTCTTGCACTGCCAGTCATAGTCCAGCATCGTGTCGGAGTGATAGGCCAGGAAGGTATTGTTCGGCACCTTGCCCTGCGGATATTCCGGGAGGCCGGGATATACGGAAGCCGAGATATACTTGTCGTTGTAGGGATCGAGCACCAGGCGCGCGTACGGGTCGCCCACGTTATATGTCAGGTCGACGCAATAATAGTAGGAGAACGCTCCTTTAATCACACCGACGGGAATGGTGGTCTTGAAGTAACGGAACGGCTGGCCGTCGATCATGCGGTCCACGTACTCGCAGACTCCGGCTGACGACGCCTGATAGTCGTTCCACGAGCCGATCACCACGCAGCTCTGCTTCTGCGGCGCGGCCATGCAGAATGTATAGCTGCCGTCGGCATTCCTGGTCAGTCCGAGCGGCGGGATGGTCTTGTCTGTCGCAGCGGTGGCGGAAGACACCGCCAATACTGTCATGGTCTGAGTCTGCGTATTGCCTCCGGCCACGGCCTTGCACTCCACCTTATACTCGCCGGCTGCGGCAAACGTGTAAGGCACTTTCAGCTCCGTCACATTCTGCTTCGAGGCTTCCTGTTTGCCGTTTACGGTCAGGGTTATTGTGGCGGCCTGCGTGGTGGCGGCGGTAAAGGTAATGCTGCTGTTCACGGCAGCCACGGGCGCGGTCAGGCCATTGCTCAGACTCAGCTGGAAACCACTGTCAAGCACGTCGACGAATATGTCGGCGCCGCCTGTGCCTTTCCCCTCCTTCTTGCCGTCGGCGGTGCGGAATACGAAACACAGCCGCTTGACCGTTTCGCCGGCGGCCACACCGTAATAAGTACGGATGTCGCCTATGGTCAGTTTCCACACGTTGGGCTCTACGTATTCAAGACGGTATTTCTCGGCATTGTCGAGCCATTTGGGCGCGTATTTCCACGCTGTCTCCGTGCCGCTGGCATCCACCACGTTCACGCCCGTATGGGCATATACCGCCGTGCTTGCCGGCAGGTTGGCCAGCCCTTTGTTGCCCTGGTCGGCATGGAAGAATATCACTACATTCTGCGAATCCTCCTGCAGCGGATTCGGGCTGGTGGTGACCTGTGCCTGCGACAGCAGCGCCGTCATGACCACAGCGCACAGCGTCATTATCAGTTTCCTCATGGTTGTTGGTAATTGAGATTGTTAATCGGGTTGTTTATATAATCGGGTTGATAAATAATCATGGTATTATCCACGCGTTCGGGCTATTTCTTTTTCTTGCGGATAGCCTCGGAGAACAACGGCACCTCCAGCACCGGCGTCTCGAAGTACAGGCCCGGACGGAAGCAATGGAACTTGAAGAATTTGGTCAGGTCCAGCTTGCGCAGGGCGTTCAGCGGCTCCTTGACGGTAAAATCCTTGTCCTTCTTGTAGGCTATGGCCTGAAACACGATCCTGGCCATTCCGGGAATGTCGTCATGCTCCAGCGTCCGGAGGTCGGCTATCTCGTTGGGCGCAACCTCGCCGCGTGCCATCGTGCTCCATTCGCCGGGATTCTTGCCCGTGACCAGCAACTGATAGCTGAGGAAATAATTGGAGTCGTTCACCAGCGCCACGTTGAACGTAGTGGTATCCAATTTGCGTACATCCTTCGGTTCGAAGGCCATCACCACGTTCATGGCGTCGCCGTAGTCGGTCTCCTCTATCGGGAAATCCTCCGGTTCAGGTTCGGGCGCGGCTACAGGCGGCTGCGGGGCTGCGGATGCGGCCTGCTTCGGTGCCTCCGGCTTGTTGCGCTTGTTGGTGCGCCCTATGTCGTATGCCTGCTGGTCGAACATCAGTTTCGCGCCCGTCTGCGCGTGGCCGGCGGGTATCACCACCACCAGCTCGTTCAGGGCCACGGGGCGTTCGAAGCCGTCGTCGTTCACGTACGCTATCTTTCCTTCCACGCGTGTCACCACGCCGCCTCCCACTTCGTTAAGGTATCTTACTGTATCTCCCGGCTTAGTCATTTTCTTGTTCTTTCTCCTCGGTCTCCATTTCGCGGCGTTCCTCGGCGGCCACTTCCTTCTCACGATGCTCGTAGGCATCCACTATGCGCTGCACCAGAGGGTGACGCACTATGTCCTTCTTCTCGTACTCTATCACGCCTATCCCCTTGACGCCCTTCAGGATGCGCAGGGCGTTCAGCAGACCGCTGCGCACCGAGTGCGGCAGGTCTATCTGCGTCACGTCGCCCGTCACCACCATCTTGGAGTTCATGCCCAGACGGGTCAGGAACATCTTCATCTGGTGGGTGGTGGTGTTCTGCGCCTCGTCCAGTATGATGACGGCGTCGTTCAGTGTGCGTCCGCGCATGAATGCCAGGGGCGCTATCTGTATCGTCCCGGAATCCATGTATTCCTTCAGCTTCAGCGGCGGCAGCATGTCCTCCAGCGCGTCATACAGAGGCTGCAGATACGGATCTATCTTATCCTTCATGTCGCCGGGCAGAAACCCGAGCTTCTCGCCTGCCTCCACGGCGGGGCGGCTCAGTATCAGGCGCCGGCATTCCTTGTTTTTCAGCGCGCGCACGGCCAGCGCGATGGCTATGTATGTCTTTCCCGTTCCGGCGGGACCGAGCGCGAACGTCAGGTCGTTTTCCTGAAACGATCTGACCATGCGCGACTGGTTGGCGTTGCGCGGCGATATGGGGCGTCCCGTCTGGCCGTATATGATGACGCCGTCGGCATCGGGACGTCTCACGGCCTCGCCGCGCACCATGTCGATGATGTCCTCCTCGGTCAGCTTGTTGTATTTGGCGGCCCAGGCCTCCAGTTCGCGTATCTTCTTCTCGAACTGCTGAGTCTCGCCCTCCTCCCCCAACACCTTGATGACGTTGCCGCGCGCCGACACCCGCAACTTGGGATACAGGTTGCGGATCAGCGACATATTCGCGTTGTTGGGCCCGTAGAACGTCTGCGGGTCGACCGTGTCTATTATTATAATTCTTTCTATCATCTGTTTTCCTCAGTACTTTTCGTCTCCTTGCCGTTACTATCCGACTGAGTCGGCAAGGCTGATCTGCAGCAGCTTCTGGGCCTCGACTGCGAATTCCATGGGAAGTTTCTGCATCACGTCGCGGGCATAGCCGCCCACTATCAGGGCTATCGCCTCCTCGGTGTCGATGCCGCGCTGACGGCAATAGAACAGCTGTTCTTCGTTTATCTTCGACGTAGTGGCCTCGTGCTCCACAGTCGAGGTCTGGTTGCGCACGTCTATCTTCGGGAAAGTGTGCGCGCCGCACCGGTCGCCCATCAGCAGCGAGTCGCATTGCGTGAAATTGCGGCAGTTGTCGGCCTCGGGCGCGATACGCACCATTCCGCGGTAGGAGTTTTGCGACTGACCGCACGAGATACCTTTGCTCACTATCGTCGACCGACTGTTCTTGCCGATATGTATCATCTTCGTTCCGGTGTCGGCCTGCTGATAATGGTTGGTCAGCGCGACGGAATAGAATTCGCTCTGCGATTCGTCGCCCTTCAGGATGGTCGAAGGATATTTCCATGTGATGGCCGAACCTGTCTCCACCTGCGTCCACGACAGTTTGGAGCGGAATCCCCGGCACAGTCCGCGCTTGGTCACGAAATTGTAGACGCCGCCGCGTCCCTCTGCGTCGCCGGCATACCAGTTCTGTACCGTCGAATATTTCACTTCGGCACGTTCCTCCACTATTATCTCCACGATTGCGGCGTGCAGCTGGTTCTCGTCGCGCATCGGCGCCGTGCAGCCCTCCAAGTATGAAACGTATGCGTCGTCGTCGGCCACTATAAGCGTGCGCTCGAACTGGCCCGTACCCGACGCGTTGATGCGGAAATAGGTGCTGAGCTCCATCGGGCAGCGCACACCCTTGGGTATGTACACGAAACTGCCGTCGGAGAACACCGCCGAATTAAGCGCGGCATAGTAGTTGTCGCGGTAAGGCACTACGGTGCCGAGATATTTGCGTACCAGGTCAGGATACTCGCGCACGGCCTCGGAGAACGAGCAGAATATCACGCCGAGCTCGGCCAGGGCCTCGCGGTGCGTGGTCTTGACCGACACGGAGTCCATCACGGCGTCTACGGCCACGCCGGCCAGCCGCTTCTGTTCCTCAAGACTGATACCCAACTTGTTGAAGGTCTTGACCAGTTCCGGATCCACCTCGTCCATCGACTTCTTCAGCGCCTTCTGTTTCGGCGCGGCATAGTAGCTGATGGCCTGGAAATCGATGGGCGGAATGTCCAGATGCGCCCATGTGGGCGGCGTCAGCGTCTGCCAGTAGCGGAACGCCTTGAGACGGAATTCCAACAGCCACTCCGGCTCCTGCTTGATGGCCGATATGCGACGTATCACATCCTCGTCAAGGCCCGGCGGCACTATTTCTGTGTCGATGTCCGACGTAAAACCATATTTATATTCCGAGTTGGTGGCTTCGTCAAGAACGCGCCCCGACTCGTCGTGCATGTCTGTACTCATGGGTATATTCGTGATTATTATGCAATTTCCCCGACCCTGTGCGCCTTTGCACAAGGCCTACATAATCTATACGCAAAATTACAAAAAAAAGTTGAGGTAAGAGACTATCCAGTAAAAATGTTAACGCCGACAATGGATTCAGCTTATTTCCCGAAGGAATTCAGTAGCATCCATGACCGGTATTTCAGCAAAAGCGAAATCCTTTTGATTACGGGTAATGATGCAATCGCATCCGGCGTCCATTGCCGCCTGATACTGCAATCCATCCTCAAAATCAACAGGGTTGAGCATCACGTTTCGCTCAATCTGTTCTTTTGTATTCTTTACGATTCTAAATGTCTCGCATATCCGTTGTATCATGGATACTACGACATCTTTTGGCATTTTCCTGACTATATAGGCAAAATTAGCTACGGTAAGATATGATATGTAAAACTTCAGATTATTCTTTCCTAACGTCAACAACTGTTCGGAAACGCCATTATAATCTTCCCGGACAAAATAATCTATTATAAAATTGGTATCGAGGAAGATCTTTTTCATTTTGACATGATATATCCGGTTCGCTCATCGTCCATATCTATCAACGACGGATCGATGTCCCGCTTTATACTGTGCAATTTTTCCAGCCACGCATCGGATTTGGATTGAGACGTGGTCTCAGTCCTTTTCTCTATGCTCGTACCAATCACTCCCTTCATATTTTCAATCATGCGTCGGAGCAATGTGGTATCGGCGTTTTTATCAAGAGTTACAACTATTTGTGTCATATTCCAAATAAACAGGTTCTTGTTGCAAAGTTAAAACATTTATTTGATATTACAAGTTGAAATATCGCGGACGGGATAAAAGCTCGGATATAAAAAAGAGGTGTCCGCCTTTCCTCCGGAGAGGAAAGACGGACGGGGGGTTTGTGGGGAGTGGGCGATTACGGATTCGAACC
>DESI01000025.1:0-36237 GCA_002361235.1 Porphyromonadaceae bacterium UBA3318
GTCAAAAAAAATCACACTTGTTCTTCTGTCTACAATAATCTCTCCTGTTCTCATGTCTGATAATTTTATGGAAAAATGATGCAAAAATGAAAAATATGTTTTACAACATAGTGCCGGAGTGACTAATGTATGTAGATTTTTGTTAATTTTGGGCATATCAAAGTCGGGAAGGGCGTGTGGGGACCTTCCGAAAATACGACAATAGCGATAACCAATAAAAATCTCTATATCTATGAAGATTTACAAGACAAACGAAATCAAAAACATAGCCCTGTTGGGATCCAAGGGCTCTGGGAAGACCACACTCGCGGAATCAATGGTCTACGAGTGTGGAGTGACAAAACGCCGTGGTACCATTGAGGCTGGAAACACAATGTCGGACTATTTCCCGGTAGAGAAGGAGTATGGCTACTCGGTGTTCTCGACGGTGTTCAACGCAGAATTCAACGGCAAGAAGTTAAATTTCATAGATTGCCCCGGCTCGGAGGACTTCGTGGGTAACGCCTATACGGCACTCGGAGTCAGCGACCTGGGTCTGATACTGATCGATTCCGACTATGGCGTCGAAGTAGGAACGCAGAACATATTCCGCACCACTGCCGCACTGAAGAAGCCGGTTGTGTTCGCCCTTAACCAGATGGACGGCGAGAAGGCCGACTATGACAACGTGATGGAGCAGCTGCGCGAGACGTTCGGCTCGCACGTGGTTCCCATCCAGTATCCCCTGGAGAGTGGCCCGAACTTCCACAGCATGATCGACGTGCTGCTGATGAAGAAATACGAATGGGGACCCGACGGAGGCGTGCCCACAATTTCCGAGATACCCGCCGAGGAAATGGACAAGGCTCTGGAGCTGCACAACGCCCTGAAGGAGGCTGCTGCCGAGAACGACGAGACGCTGATGGAGAAATTCTTCGACGACCAGCCTCTGTCGGAGGACGACCTGCGCGAAGGTATCCGCAAGGGTCTGGTGAACCGTTCCATCTTCCCCGTTGTGGTGCTGAGCGCCGCCAAGGATATGGGCGTACGCCGCATCATGGAGTTCTTAGGCAACGTCTGCCCCTTCGTAAGCGAGATGCTGGCACCCGTGAACACGGCAGGCGAGCCCGTCGAGCCCAAGGCCGACGGTCCCGTATCGGTATTCTTCTTCAAGACCAGCGTGGAGCCGCACATCGGCGAGGTCAGCTACTTCAAGGTGATGAGCGGCACGCTCAAGGCCGGTGCCGACCTGGAGAACGTGACACGCGGCGGCAAGGAGCGTATGGCCCAGATATTCACCGTATGCGGCCAGCTGCGTACTCCCATTGACGCGCTGGAGGCCGGCGACATCGGCGCCGCAGTGAAGCTGAAGGATGTGCGCACCGGAAACACCCTGGACGAGAAGGGTTGCGACTGGCAGTTCGACTTCATCAAATATCCCGCGCCCAAGTATATCCGCGCCATCAAGCCCGTTACTGAGTCCGATTCCGAAAAGATGATGGCCATCCTGACCCGTATGCACGAGGAGGATCCCACATGGATAGTGGAGCAGAGCAAAGAGCTGAAGCAGACTCTGGTAAAGGGTCAGGGTGAGTTCCACCTGCGCACGCTGAAGTGGCGTATAGAGAACAACGAGAAGCTGCCCGTCGAGTTCCAGGAGCCGAAGATACCCTATCGCGAGACCATCACCAAGGCCGCTCGTGCCGACTATCGTCACAAGAAACAGTCCGGCGGTTCCGGTCAGTTCGGCGAGGTGCACCTGATCATCGAGCCTTACACCGAGGGTATGCCCGAGCCTGACACCTACAAGTTCGGCAACCAGGAATACAAGCTGAGCGTCCGCGACAAGCAGGAGATTCCGTTGGACTGGGGCGGCAAACTGGTAGTGTACAACTGCATCGTGGGCGGTGCCATCGACGCACGCTTCATCCCGGCTATCGTGAAGGGTCTGATGGACCGCATGGAGCAGGGCCCGCTGACCGGCTCGTACGCACGCGACGTCCGCGTCATGATCTATGACGGCAAGATGCACCCGGTTGATTCGAACGAGATCTCGTTCCGTCTGGCAGGCCGCAATGCCTTCAGCCAGGCATTCAAGCAGGCCAACCCGAAGATTCTGGAGCCTGTTTACGACGTGGAGGTGCTGACCCCCGGCGATACCATGGGCGACGTGATGAGCGACCTGCAGGGACGCCGCGCCATCATCATGGGCATGGCTTCCGAGAACGGTATCGAGAAACTGAACGCCAAGGTGCCCCTGAAGGAGATGTCCAGCTATTCCACATCGCTCAGCTCCATCACCGGCGGCCGCAGCTCGTTCTCGATGAACTTCTCGAGCTACGAGCTCGTTCCGGGCGACGTACAGGAGAAGCTGCTGAAGGAATACGCCGAGACGCAGACCGAAGAATAATAACCGGCATCATACAGAAACAATCGAGGTCCCGATCCGCAGCGGTCGGGCCCTCTTTTTGTTGTTAGACAGAAGATTTGTTTTAGACAGGAGGTGTTTTTAGACAGGAGAACAGGAGAAACAGGAGATTTATGACTACTGTTCTCCAATCATTATGCATATAGTTAGTGAATAAAGACCGGATAATCTACTGTTTCTCCTGTTCTCCTGTCAAAAATTATTTGACTTTTCTATTGTTTCTCCTGTTCTCCCGTCAAAAATTAATGATAGGATGTCACCTTTTGGAAGTGCGTTGTGTCTATAATGTGAGACCGCTGATAACAACGGTCGTGAGAATGACGTTAAACAATCAAACTTATAGACATTATGGAGAGTATATTAATACCTATCTTTGTGTGTGTAGTGCTGCCGGTGGCGATAGTGGGCATCTATTACTGGTCGCAGATCAACGCTGAGAACAAGCGCGCCGAAATCCTGATGAAGGCCATCGAGGCCAACTGCGGCCCTGACGCCGACAAGCTGGCCGAGGCGCTGCAGCAACAGCGTAAGCCCAAAACAGACCGCGAGATACTGAACCTCCGTCTGCTGCGCGGCTGTATGTTCACGTTCGTCGGCCTGGGGTTGTGTATCGTGGGCATAGTGTCCGCCTGCATGGGAACCGAATTCGCTTCCGATCCGGTTACGGTTCCATTGGTATTCGGAGGTGCGTCGTTGGCCATAGGCATCAGTTATCTGGTGGTCTATTTCGTGACCCGTAAACAGGTAAAGGATTGACGCGCGAGCAGTTCATTTCTCATGTGGAAGCCACACAGAAGGCGTTCAGACGCTTTCTGGTGGCTCTGTGCTGCGGCGATTCGGCTTTGGCCGACGACGTGGCGCAGGAAGCGTATATCAAGGCGTATATGGCTTGCGATACATTCCGCGACGCCGACAAGTTCAACGCCTGGATATATCGCATCGGCTACAACACCTTTCTGAACCACAAGCGTGGCCGGCGGCTGACGGTAGGGTATGACGACGCCAAGGAACTGCCTGCATCCGGAGGCGCTGACACCGGATTTGCCTATCAGGAACTGTACGAGGCCCTGAACCGCTTGCCTGCCAAGGAACGGACCTCGGTGCTGCTGTTCTATATGGAAGGATATTCGGTTAAGGAAATAGCGGATATTCAGGAAGTGTCGCAGGATGCGGTGAAGCAGCACCTGTCGCGCGGCCGGAATCATCTGCGCGGGTTATTATCAAACGAATGATTATGGAAGAAGATAAGTTGAAATCGCTGTTTGCGGAATTCCGGCCTGAGCTGTCGTCCGACCGTCGGTTTATGGACCGTCTGACGCGGAACATGGAATCGGTAGAGATAGTGAAGCGCCGAATGGCCGAGACGAGGGCGCGAAACCGTAGGGCGGTGGCAGTAGCCGCCATAGTGGGCTTTGTGGTTGGATTCCTGTTCTCGCTGACTTTGCCGTATCTGAGCGGCTTGGTTGCCGGCTGGCAGGTGACGTTTCCGCAGGAATCGGTTATGAGTGTAGTGGCCGACTGGTTTGCCGTAATAGCCTGGGGCGTGATCGGGTGCACTGCGGTGATAGCCGCCATCAACACATACGACATGATGACGTCGCGACCGATACCGATAGAAGAACAAGTAAGGAACTGAAAGTAGAAGAATAATTAGAGAACTGAAAGCACAATTAAAAAGGCCGCGGAAGTCCGCGACCTTTTCTATTTGTTAGCGGTATGATTACTTGTTGTTGACGGTATGATTACTTGCGCTTGCCGTATTCCTGGTCGAGACCGAAGATGTCGGTGCCGCCCATGCGGCGGATGCGGTCTACGATGCCGCTGGCGGTAGCTTCTTCCTCGACCTGTTCCTTCACGAAGCCCCACATGAAGTCCTGGGCTGCGCGATCCTTCTCCTCCTCGGCCAGATCCAGAAGGGCGTTGATCATGGCCGATACCTTACACTCGTGAGCGTACACCTCCTCGAACGCCTGCAGGGGCGATTCCCAGTTCTGGGGTACGGAAGTGATGTCGCCGATGTGGGCGTTGCCGCCGCGCTTGTGCAGGAAGTCAGCCATCTCATAGGCGTGTTCCATCTCCTCTTTGCTTTGAGCCTTCATCCAGCTGGCGAAGCCGGTATAACCCTCGCGGTCGAAATAGAACGACATGGACAGGTACAGGTTGGCCGACCACATCTCGGCTACGATCTGTCCGTTGATTGCGTCTTGTAGTTTGTTTGAAATCATGATTTTTGAGTTATATAGTGTGTTTGATGTTATGTTACACTTGGATTTTGCAACTACAAAATTAACAAATAAATCCAACAAACGGAAAGCAATCGCAATAAAAAATCGATCCTGTGTAGATAACTCCGTTATCAAAATTATAATTATGCCTCTGACTGATGTTCAATATTATTGCCGAGAAATTGTTATATGAATGACACGAGGCGTGAATTTTAATTTATGGAAAAGGATAAGGATAAGAACAGGTTTTTGCCGGAAGGCGACGCGAGGCCGAATAACAGGTCGAGTTTCGACCGCAAGCAGCTTATGATATGGCTTGGTGCGTTGATGCTCGGCGTGGTGTTAGGACTGCTCGGAGAGAGGGTCATTGACAAGACGGCCAACGTGATAGCCACCATCTATACGCGGCTGTTCCAGCTCCTGGCCGTGCCGACCATCGCGCTGGCGGTGATTACGACTCTGGCGTCGTTCGGTCGCGACAAGTCCACGGCAAAAACGTTCGGCAAGGCTCTGCAATATACATTGCTCACCACACTGGCGGCGGCCGTGGTAGGCGGCGCTTTGTTCGCCCTGGTCAGACCGGAGAATCTGCCTGAAAGCCTGCTCGCAACGGAATCAGGCGCAGTGCCGGACAATCTCAGGAACTTCTCGCTGGGCGAGCATTTCCTGTCGGTAATCCCCGACAACATCCTCAAGCCGATGCTCGAAGGCAACGTGCTGTCGATACTTATCATATCTTTCTCCATGGGCTTCGCCATATCGCGAATGCCGGATACGGAGGGAAAGGCTGTGTTGCGCAAGGGTCTGGACGGCCTGCAGGAGATGCTGTTCATGCTGATACGCGGACTGATATGGACCCTGCCGTTGGGTATTGTGGCGTTTACCGAGCAGCTGACGGCTCAGGCATCGGGTGGGGTGATGCTCGACACATTGGGCAGATACGTATTGGTGGTGCTGTGCGGCAACTTAGCCCAGATGCTGATAGTGCTGCCGTTGTTCCTGATGGCACGGGGGCTGAATCCCGTCAGGGTGTTCAAGGCGATGGCGCCGGCGGTGATGATGGCCCTGTTCACCAAAAGCTCTGCGGCCACATTGCCGGTGACGATGCAGAACGCGGAGACACGCATGGGCGTCAGTCCGCGTGTCTCGCGGTTCGTATTGCCTCTGTGCACCACCATCAACATGAACGGCTGCGCCGCTTTCATAGCCGTCACGTCGCTGTATGTGCTGCAGAACGGCGGCATGACCATCGATTTCGCCACCATTGCCATGTGGGTGTCCATTTCGGTGATAGCCGCCATAGGCAACGCCGGCGTGCCGATGGGATGCTATTTCCTGACGTTGTCGCTGATGACCGGTATGGGGGCTCCGGTGGCCGTGATGGGTGTGATTCTGCCAATATATACTATCATCGACATGATAGAGACCGCCGAAAACGTATGGTCCGACTCATGCGTCTGCACCATGGTGGGGAAGGATATGAACGAGCTTGCAAGGTAGCCGGCCGGCCCGGGGACTTAAAAATTTATTTGAAGGTTTCGGAAATTATTTATAACTTTGCGCTTTCAAGACCGAAGTATGAGTACTTACAACGACAAATCGGCGAGTGCTGGGAAACGCGAGGTGCGGTTCTCAAAGATGCACGGCGCCGGTAACGACTACATTTATCTGAATGGTTTTGAGGCAATTCCCGAAGATTTAAGCAAATTGGCCGTAGAGGTAAGCGACCGTCATTTCGGGGTGGGTTCGGACGGACTGGTAGTGATATGTCCGTCGGACGTGGCCGATTTCCGCATGCGTATGTATAATTCCGACGGCAGCGAGGCCGAGATGTGCGGCAACGCGTCGCGCTGTATCGGCAAGTATGTCTACGACCGCGGCCTCACGGACAAGACGGAGGTGACGCTGGAGACCCTTGCCGGCATCAAGGTGCTGAAGCTGCATGTGGAGAACGGCGAGGTGACCGAGGTGACCGTGGATATGGGCGAGCCTGAGCTTCGGCCCGATCGGGTGCCGGTGGTCAGCACCAGCGCCGACCGCATGATAAACGAGCGAATCACTGTCAACAATACGGAATACGACATTACGGCAGTCAGCATGGGAAATCCTCATGCTGTTGTTTTTGTTAATGAGATAACTGACGAGCAGGTTCTGGGCCGTGGCCCGGAGCTGGAGCGCGCCGAGGTATTTCCTCGCAAGGCCAACATCGAGTTCGCCCGCGTGGTGGACCGCGGCCATGTCGAGATGCGCGTATGGGAGCGGGGCACGGGCGAGACCCTGGCCTGCGGCACCGGTGCGTGCGCCACGGCCGTGGCCGCAGTGCTGAACGGTCACACCGACCGCGAGGTGGATATCGTGTTGCGTGGCGGCACGCTGCACATCCGCTGGGACGAGGCCACCAACCACGTGATGATGACCGGTCCGGCACGGTTCGTGTGCGACGGAACGTTTTACAGGTATTAAGTTATAGTGATGAGTGACGAAGTGGGCGTTGCTGATTGCTGATTACTAATTGAATAAAGATGAAGATAAACGATAATTTTGAGAAATTGCCTGAGAGCTACCTGTTTTCGACGGTAGCCCGCAAGTTGCGTGAATATAAGGAGTCGCATCCCGGCGCCGAGGTGATCCGCATGGACATCGGCGACGTTACGCTGCCCGTACCGCAGGCGTGCATCGAGGCCATGCACCGCGCCGTAGACGACATGGCGGCCGGCGAGACGTTCCACGGTTACGGTCCGGAGCAGGGCTACGGCTTTCTGCGCGAAGCCATCGCCGACGGCGATTATGCCGGTCTCGGAATCTCGGCCGACGACATCTTCGTGTCGGACGGCGCCAAGAGCGACCTCGGTAACTTGGGCGATATATATTCCAAGGACAATGTCGTGGCCGTGACCGATCCCGGCTATCCCGTATACGTCGATTCCAACGTGATAGACGGACGCGGCGGCAAACTGGTTGACGGCAAGTGGAGCAACTTCGTATACTTGGACTGCACGGAGCAGAACGGCTTCAAGCCGACGCCTCCCGAGGCGCATGCCGACGTGATATTCCTCTGTTCGCCGGCCAATCCGACCGGAGCTGCATTCACTCACGCCGAGCTGAAGGCCTGGGTGGACTATGCGCGCCGTAACGATGCAGTGATAATCTACGACTCGGCCTATTGCGCATACGTGCGCACTGCCGATGTGCCCCGCAGCATATATGAGGTGGAGGGCGCCCGCGAGGTGGCAATAGAGGTACGCAGCTTCTCCAAGACGGCCGGATTCACCGGACTGCGTTGCGGATACACCGTGGTGCCGGCGGAGGTTACAGGCACGGACGCCGAGGGCAACCGCGTGCAGCTGCGCAAGCTGTGGCTGCGTCGGCAGACCACCAAGTTCAACGGCGCCAGCTATGTGATACAGCGCGGTGCCGAGGCCCTTTACACCGCAGCCGGCCAGGAGCAGATACGCCGGAACGTGGACTGTTACCTGCGCAATGCTGGTATCATCCGCGATGCGATGCTGAAGGCCGGATTCAAGGTGTACGGCGGACTCGATTCGCCGTACGTATGGGTGAAATCGCCGGCGGCCGACGACAGCTGGCAGCTGTTCGAGACGCTGCTGGAGCAGGCGCAGATCAGCTGCACACCGGGCGTGGGATTCGGCAGCTTGGGACAGGGCTGGATCCGTTTCACCGGCTTCAATACCGAGGAGAAGACCCGCGAGGCGATGAGGAGACTGGAAACGGTGGGACTTGGCTGAAGCCAAGCAGCCGAAACAAAAGGAGCAGCTGATGCATGAAGCGGATGCACGAAGCGGATGCACGAAGCTGATGCACGAAGCGTCGGAACACTTCTAAAACCGAAGCGGATGCACGAAGCATCGAGACAATACGGTGAAATATACGGAATAGATAAAAGGTAAATAAAGCAAGAGAGTTACCCTAATTTATAATTTTATGTCAAACCTCAGAGTAAAGAGTGTGCTTGAGGCCACCGGCCGGAAAGCAGTGAAGGTTGAGCTTCCCAAGGAGCGAGTAGAGCGGTACTACGGCAAACAGGTGTTCAACCGACAGAAGATGTTTGAGTACCTGCCCCGCGAGACGTACATGGCGCTGATAGACGCCATAGACAACCGCAAACCATTGAGCCGCGAGCTGGCCGACAGCGTGGCTCAGGGCATGAAGCAGTGGGCGCTGGACAACGGCGCGCGCCACTACACTCACTGGTTCCACCCTCTGACCGGCAGCACCGCCGAGAAGCATGACGCTTTCATAGAGCATGACGGCAAAGGTGGAGTGGTGGAGAAATTCTCAGGCAAGCTTCTGGTCCAGCAGGAACCCGACGCATCCAGCTTCCCCAACGGCGGCATCCGCAACACCTTCGAGGCCCGCGGCTATTCGGCATGGGACATCTCGTCGCCCGCTTTCATCGAGGACAACACGCTGTGTATCCCCACGGTGTTCATCTCCTACACGGGTGAAAGCCTGGACTACAAGACGCCGCTGCTCCGCGCGCTGAACAGCGTGGACAAGGCCGGAACTCGCGTGGCGCACTTGTTTTATCCAGAGGTGAAGCATGTTGTGGCATACCTTGGCTGGGAACAGGAATACTTCCTGGTGGACGAGGCTCTGTATGCCGCACGTCCCGACCTGGTGATGACCGGCCGCACCCTGATGGGTCACGAATCGGCCAAGAACCAGCAGCTGGAGGACCATTATTTCGGTTCCATCCCGAGCCGCGTGGAGGCTTTCATGCTCGACCTGGAGCTGGAGGCACACAAGCTCGGCATACCCGCCAAGACCCGTCACAACGAGGTGGCTCCCAATCAGTTCGAGCTGGCTCCGATATTTGAGGAGTGCAACCTGGCCAACGACCATAACCTGCTTCTGATGTCCATTATGGAAGAGGTGGCCAAGCGTCACAACTTCCGCGTGCTGCTGCACGAGAAGCCCTTTGCCGGCATCAACGGAAGCGGCAAGCACAACAACTGGAGCCTCGGCACCGACACCGGCAAGCTCCTGTTCGCTCCAGGCAAGACTCCCGAGGACAACCTGCGCTTCGTCACCTTCGTGGCCAACGTGATGGCCGCCGTGCACAAGCACAACGGCCTGCTGAAAGCATCCATCATCACGGCCACCAACCAGCACCGTCTGGGCGCCAACGAGGCACCGCCGGCCATCATCTCGATGTTCCTGGGCCGCCAGCTGTCCGAGGTGCTGGATAAGATAGAGAAGCATGACAGCGACTCGCTGGCAGTGAACGGCAAGGAGAAGTTCAACATCGACGTGGCCCAGATTCCCGAGCTGATGCTGGACAACACCGACCGCAACCGTACCAGTCCCTTCGCATTCACGGGTAACCGCTTCGAATACCGCGCAGTTGGCTCGTCGGCCAACAATGCCGCAGCCATGATTGCCCTGAACGCCGCCATGGCCGTGCAGCTCAACGAATTTGCCGATGCTGTCGAGAAGCGTATGGCCGCAGGCGAGGACAAGACCAAGGCTATCCTGTCCGAGGTGCGCAAGCTCATCGTGGCCTCGAAGCCTATCCACTTCGACGGCAACGGTTACAGCGACGAATGGAAAGAGGAAGCCGCTAAGCGCGGTCTCGACACCGAGACTTCGGCACCTCTGATGTACGACGCATATACCCGCTCCGAAAGCGTGGAGATGTTCGAGAAGTCGGGCGTGCTCAGCCTCAAGGAGATAGAGGCCCGCAACGAGGTGAAGTGGGAGACATATTCCAAGAAGATACAGATCGAGAGCCGCGTATTGGGTGACCTGGCCATAAACCACATCATTCCTGCCGCCGTGCGCTACCAGTCCACGCTGCTTGACAACGTGTATAAGATCAAGCAGCTGTTCTCGGGCGACAAGGCCGATACGATCGCGGCAATCGACATGGAGAATATAGAACAGATAAGTGAGAACATAGCAGCCATCAAGACCAAGGTGAAGGAGATGATAGAGGTGCGACACAAGGCCAACCGTATGGACACCGAGCGTGACAAGGCGATAGCCTATCACGACGACGTGATGCCCAAGATGGACGAAATCCGCACACACATCGACAATCTGGAACTTATGGTGGACAACGAGATATGGCCGTTGCCCAAATACCGCGAGCTGCTGTTTATACGATAAAACCAAATAATGTTACATCCGTCAAAACGAGGGATATACATGCCCTCGTCACCTATCAGGAGGCTCTCCGGCGTGGCCAATGCGGCCGCCCGGAAGGGCCTTTCCGTTTATCACCTGAACATTGGACAACCGGATATCCACACTCCGCGCGAGGCGCTGGAGGCTGTGGAAAACATCCATCTGAACGTACTGGCTTACTCGCCGTCGGACGGCCTGGAGAGTCTGCGTAAGAAATTTTCCGAGTATTATCATCGCTTCGGACTGGACATCAGTCCCGACGAAATCATAGTGACCGCGGGAGGTTCGGAGGCGGTGCTGTTCGCATTCATGGCCTGCCTGGATCCGGGTGACGAGATTATCGTGCCCGAACCGGCCTACGCCAACTACATGGCATTCGCCGATTCGGCCGGTATACGTATCCGTCCGCTGCCATCCAACATCCGCGACGGATTCGCGCTGCCCCCCGTCGAGGATTTCGAGAAGAAGATAACCAACCGTACGCGCGCCATCCTGCTGTGCAATCCCAACAACCCGACGGGATACGTGTACACCCGCAAGGAGCTGGAAGCCATAGCCGACATCTGCGAGCAGTACGATCTGTTCCTTTTCGCCGACGAGGTGTACCGCGAGTTCTGCTATACCGACCAGAAGTTCACATCGGTGATGAGCCTGGACCGCATAGCCTACAATACGGTGATGATTGACTCTGTATCGAAGCGATACAGCGAGTGCGGCATCCGCATCGGTGCGTTGGTGTGCCGCAATCCCGAGATACACGCTGCGGTGATGAAGTTCTGTCAGGCGCGTCTCAGCCCTCCGCTGTTAGGCCAGATAGTGGCCGAAGCCTCCGTGGACGCTTCCGATAAATACATCAAGGACGTGTACGACGAGTACAAGAAGCGCCGCGACTTCCTGGTGGAGCGCATCAACCGCATACCGGGCTGCTACGCCCCGATGCCCGACGGCGCGTTCTATACCATGGTGGAACTGCCGGTGGACGACGCCGACAAGTTCTGCAAATGGTGTCTTGAGGAGTTTGAGTACGAGGGTGGTACAGTGTTCCTGGCTCCGGGCAGCGGATTCTACTCCAATCCGGCCATGGGTCGCCGTCAGGCGCGCATAGCCTACGTGCACAATATCGAGTATCTGGCCAAAGGCCTTGATATCCTGGAACATGCCCTCGACGCATATCCCAACAGAATCAAAGATCTTGGATTATGAATATAAGAGAAATTACATCAGGCATATATTACACGGGCGTCAACGATCGCGTGACCGATAAGTTCGAGGGCATGTGGCCGCTGCCTCACGGCGTGAGCTATAACGCGTACCTGGTGCGTGGCTCCAAGTCCACGGCACTGATGGACACCGTAGAGATTACAGAGGTGCACGAATACCTCGACGCCGTGGAGCGTACGCTGCAGGGCGCCGCTCCCGACTATCTGGTGGTGCATCACATGGAACCCGACCATTCCGGCTCCATTCCCGAAGTGGTGCGCCGCTGGCCCGACCTGAAAATCGTGGGCAACGCGCAGACCGTGGGCATGATCAAGGGCTTCTACCACGTGGACGACGACAGCCGCTTCGTAACCGTCAAGGACGGAGACATCATCGACATGGGCGACATGACCATGCTGTTCCGTCTCACCCCGATGGTGCACTGGCCCGAGACCATGATGACGTATGTGGCCGAGAGGGGAGTGCTGTTCTCCGGCGACGCGTTCGGATGTTTCGGTGCCTTGAACGGCGGATTGATCGACACGGAGTTGGACACGACCGTATATCGCGACGAAATGTACCGCTATTACAGCAATATCGTGGGCAAGTACGGCCGCTTCGTGCAGCAGGCCATGCAGAAACTCAGCGGCGTAACGCCCGAATATATCTGCACCACCCACGGACCCGTGTGGCATGAGAAGATAGCCGAAGTGATGGGTATCTACGACCGCCTGAGCCGCTACGAAGGGGAGGACGGCGTGACCATCATCTATGGCTCGATGTACGGCAACACGGCCGAGGTGGCCGAGGAGATAGCCCGCGGACTGGCAGAGGCCGGTGTGAAGAAGATCAAGATTCACAATGCCTCGCACAGCGACATGAGCTATATGATCAGCGACGCGTTCCGCTACAAGGGTCTGATTGTGGGGAGCGCCACATACAGCATGACGCTGTTCCCGCCTGTCAAGGCATTGCTGACCGCCCTGCAGGTGCGCGAGGTGAAGAACAAGGTGTTCGCCGGCTTCGGAAGCTATACGTGGGCCGCGAACGTTGTAAAGAAAGAGATGGAGGATTTCTGCACCGCTGCCGGGCTGGAAATGCAGGGTTTCGTGATGATGAAGCAGGGCATAGACGAAGATGTACGCAACGCCGCTCGTGCGCTGGCTGCCGAGGTGGCCGCTAAACTCAATTCCTGATAGAATATTTATGATACTTGACATGATACCTCTGGCCATATTCGATGCCAGCAGTTTCTTCCAATGGTTCGTGGAGAATGCCAACTATCTGTTCGTGTTCGTGTTCATGACCATCGAGAGTTCGTTCATACCCTTCCCGTCGGAAGTGGTCGTGCCCCCGGCGGCTTATCTGGCCTGCACCAATTCCGGTGCCGGTTCGGACATGAACATATATATGGTGGTAGTGATGGCCACGCTCGGGGCATTGTGCGGAGCGTTCATCAACTATTATCTGTCGTTGTGGGTGGGCCGTCCGGTCATCTACCGCTTCGCCGACAGTAAATTGGGTCACGCCTGCATGATAGACCGCGCCAAGGTGGAGAAGGCCGAGAAATATTTCGACGATCACGGAGCTGTGTCCACGTTCGTGGGCCGTCTGATACCCGCCATCCGCCAGCTTATCTCCATACCCGCCGGCATATCGCGCATGAACGTGGGACAGTTCGCACTGTTCACCGCCCTTGGCGCCGGAGTATGGAACGCCATACTGGCCGGACTCGGCTACTGGCTCTCGACCGCCGTTCCGCCGGAAATGCTGTTTGAGAAAGTGGAGGAATACAACCGCTATCTGACCTGGGCCGGCTATGGAATCCTGCTGATATGTATCCTGGTGATACTTTGGAACGCATTCGGCAAGCACCGCAAGAAGGACACCGCGCCCAAAGAGTGAATCCTTAAATCTAAATAAAAATTGCGCATTGTGCATTGCGCATTTTTTTCATAATGCATCGTGCATTCTTAAACCATAAAACACATGAAAGTAAGTCCGTCGCTGCTCGCAGCCAATTTCGCCGACCTGAAGCCTCAGCTTCAGATGATCAATGAATCGGAGGCAGACTATCTGCACCTGGATGTAATGGATGGCGTGTTCGTCCCCAACATATCGTTCGGGTTCCCTGTCCTGAAATCAGTGTCGGAAGTGGTTACAAAACCTCTGGACGTGCATCTGATGATAGTGGAGCCGCAGAAGTGGGTGAGTCAGGTGCGCGACCTCGGTGCCGAGATCATGAACGTGCATCAGGAGGCCTGCGTGCACCTGGACCGCTGCATCCACACCATCCATCAGGCCGGCATGAAGGCCGGCGTCACGCTGTGTCCCTCCACGCCGGTCGAGATGCTGCGCGACGTGATTCATGAGGTGGATTTAGTGCTGATCATGACGGTAAACCCCGGCTTCGGCGGCCAGGAATTCATAATGCACAGCCTTGACAAGATACGCCGTCTGCGCGCCCTGATAGACGAGACCGGTTCGAAGGCCATGATAGAGGCCGACGGCGGCGTCAACGGCCGCACGGCCCCGCTGCTGGCCGAAGCCGGCGCCGACATCTTGGTCAGCGGCTCCTACGTATTCAAGGCCCCCGACCCCAAGGCCTGCATCCGCGACCTCCGCGCCCTGTAAAACGGGTTGTAAAACTATTGTCACAACAGACAGTGCAGAGACATGGTCTCCGACCAAGCTGCGCCGCGTACGCCTAACCCCACGAAGGCCGGGTGTCAGCCAAGGCTGCACCCGCCCATCGTGGGGTTATCGAGAAACAGCCTCTCCGAGGCAGAAAACTCCAATAGGAGAACAAGTTCTGTGACTTGAAAATCTAATAATTCCAGCTTACGAAAGTTGAATAGATTATAATATAAGAAGTAGGGCCTATGAAAGCAAAATGTCGGTGAAATGCAATAACTGCTATACAAATGATGTTCTTCTAAAAAGAAACGCTTTACAAATAGGAGTCAGATATAAAGTATGAGAAGGTTGTTATATATAATAATGACTGTCGGGGTGTTGCTGGTTGGTGCTTCATCGGCATGTTCACGCGACGAGGAAGTATCTCCGGGGTCTGATTCAAAGCCGGATATAGATTCTGAATTTGTGCTGTCGGGAACATGGAAGATGACCTACGATTCTTATAAATGTATGACAGCCGGGGGTGATTACAATAATCGGACGAATAATGTGATAATAACTACGGTCGGGAATAGCGTTACGATTAAGGGTTTGTTTTTGGAATATCCCGATGGGAATGTTATTGGAACTGTAGAGGGCCATAAGCTGATATTGGAACCTAATCAAAAAATGTGCGACGACAAAAAGGGTGATCCTGTGTATTTTATATGCGGAGAAGCGGATTGGTCTTTTAGTTCGGGACATACTTTCCAGGAAGAAAGCGTAAGTTTTAATAATATCAGTCCGGTATCTTTCTTAATTTCTGACGATGGGAAGACAATGACAGTTGAAGATGCTCGTAATGGACGCAATGGACGCAAAGCATTCTGGTATAGCGATAAGCCTGATAAAAAGATATACTTTAATTCAGGAGATTCGTATAGGTATGATGAAGATGGGAATCTTATTGTTTCTGATTACGGTACCGGCTTCCCCGATGTAGATTTTAAGATTAATATCAAATTCGAGAAAATCGACGAAGAATAGCTTGTTCCCCATCCGGCGAGTAGGCCGGCCCGTGCCGATAATTGTTAATATTTTGTGAATGCTGAAACTTTTTGTATCTTTACATATTAATCGGAAAATATTATGACTCAATTAATAGTATCGTTGGAAGACGGCTCCATGCTCAATGACGTGAAGCGAGCCATCAAAATGCTGAGAGGAGTAGTTTCCGTAAAAGAATCGAAGGTGAATGATTACATGCCCAATCCGGTAACTCTCAAAGCGATTGATGAACTTGAGAATGGTCAGACAGTTGTTTGCTCGGATTTTAATGAATATCTAAAATTAGTCAACAGTGAGTTATCAGATTGAAGTCACGCGCCAGTATCTTAAGGATCTGAAACTTGCGCGTAAACGGAATCTTGATGAGAGCAAACTGAATGATATAATTCAAAACTTTCAAATGGAGAGGTTTTGCCTCCCAAGAATCGAGACCATTCCCTGATTAATGATTATAAGGGATGTCGGGAGTGTCATATCACTCCCGACTGGCTGTTGATTTATCGTCGCTAAGACGTATTGCAGATAATTTCATTAGTACGTACCGGCAGCCACTCAGACTTGTTCTGAGTAAATCCATAGGAAAGGATTCATTATTCCTTGCGGTAGAGGGGGGCGGTCGGGGGTTCCTGGCCTTTGATGACGTTGTGGTAGTAGGCGTAGGTCATCGGGATACCGGAGCCTTCCACGGCGTTGACCGGGTGGCAGAGAACCAGCGTGTGCGTGTCACAGTCCACCGTCTCGAAGGCCTCGAGTATCAGCCGCCCGGCAAACGAGCCTTTCACACACGGCACGTAATCGATCAGGTCATAACCGATTCCCTCGTATTTGTCCGTGTCGCGCGAGCTGAAGAATCCGAAACGGCCTATCAGCATCGGATCCGTGTCCTGCGACAGGATTGACACGGAGAAGCGTCCGCTTTCCTTCACGGCTTCAAGCGTGTAGTTGCTTTTATTGAGCGAGACGGCTATTATCGGGTCCTTGGACGTTAGCTGGAAACAGGTGTTGATGGTGCAGCCTACGGCGCGTCCATCCTTGAACGCTCCGACTATATATACGCCGTACGATAGATTGTAAAGTGCTTTCAAATCCATAAAGTATGCTATTAAGTGTTTACATAATAAACGCCATAATAACCCAAAAGTTTCATGGGTAATGACAAATGATGCGCCACTAAACGCGGGTCGGAGAGCCTGCGCCACTATTATTGCAGGGTTATAAGGGCTTTGGTGCCGTGGGAGGAGGTAGAGGTGATGGTGAAGTCGCCGCCGTGCTGATAGGCCGCGACTGGCTGTCGCAGTTCACCGACCAGGTGTCCCTCTCGCCCTGGAGCATGGCCCTCTGCCTGCTCGTAATCCTGACTGTAATCCTCGCCGTGGTCTGCCTCAACGCCCTCAAGGTAGCCCGCAGCAACCCCGTCGACTACCTCCGCACCGAGTAATCATTTAACCGAATAATCATTTATAGGCATTCGTTATAATCATTCTTTTCCATCAAGAAGCCCGCGCCTCTACTGGAGTGGCGATGTCCACATCGCCATTCCAGTAAGCGCGACGGGGACACAGCGGTGTTATTCCGATTCGTTGAGGAGGGCGAGGAACTCGTCTTCGGTCAGCATGGGGATGTTGAGCTGGGCGCATTTGTCGCGCTTGGCCGGGCCCATGTTCTCGCCGGCGAGGACGAAGCTGGTCTTCTTGCTGATGGAACCGGCGTTCTTGCCTCCCTCGCGAGTGATTATCTCCTTGTATTCGTCGCGGCTGTGATGCGAGAACGTGCCGGAAATCACGATGGTCTTGCCATCCAATGCCGTGCCTGTCGGAGCCAACCTGGCCTCGTCAACCTGCATGGTGACGCCGGCCTTTGTCAACGTCTCGATGTTCAGCATATTTTGCGGCTCGCGCAGGAAGGTGTAGATGCCTTCGGCTATCACCGGACCTATGTCCTGGATGGCGGCGATCTGCTCGACCGACATGCTAAGCAGATTGTCCATCGAGATGACGCCCGAGGCCAGACGCTTGGCCGTGGTCTCGCCCACGTTGGGGATGGAGAGCGCGTACAGCACCCGCTCGAACGGTACAGACTTGGAATCCTCTATACTCTTGACGATGCGCTGCGCCGTCTTCTCGCCGATACGGTCCAGGCGCGCCAGTTTATCGACCGTCAGGTCATAGATCTGTCCGATGTTTTCCACCAGACCGGCTTTATAAAGCAGTTCGGCGGTTTCCTCGCCGATGCCGTCTATGTTCATCATGCGGCGGGCGCAGAAGTGCGTTATCCTGCCTGTGATCTGCGGGGGACAGCCATACTTGTTGGGGCAGCACCATGCAGCCTCGCCGTAGATGCGTTCCAGCTTCGTGCCGCATTCAGGACAGTGCGTCACGAACCTGATGCGATCGGCCTCTGGATTGCGGTGCTCCTTGTCCACGCCCACGATCTGCGGGATGATTTCGCCGGCCTTTTCCACATATAGCCAATCTCCCTCGTGTATGTCAAGCTCCTGCATGATGTCGTCGTTGTGCAGCGACGCACGCTTCACGATGGTGCCCGACAGCTGCACCGGTTCCAGGTTGGCCACGGGAGTGACGATGCCCATGCGTCCCGTTTCGAACGATACGAAACGCAGCGGCGTGCATTCACGCTCCGGATTGAATTTGAAGGCCACGGCCCAGCGCGGAGACTTGGCTGTGGAGCCGAGGTTGAGCTGCTGGCGCAGACTGTTCACCTTGAACACCAGGCCGTCGGTGGCAACCGGGAGTTCCTTGCGGTGCTCGTCCCAGTATGCGATGAAGTCGTCCACCTCCTTCAGCGTCTTCATGGTGGTCATGGCTTTGGACACCTTGAATCCCCAGTGCTGGGCGGCCAGCATGTTCTCGTAATGATTGTCGAAGGGGAGGTTGTCGCCCAGCAGATAATAGAAACGGGCGTCGAGGTGACGTCGGGCCACCTCGCGCGAATCCTGCGTCTTGAGCGTGCCGGAGGCCGCGTTGCGCGGATTGGCGAACAGCGGTTCCTCGTTGGCCGCGCGTTCCGCGTTCAGTTTCTCGAACACATGCCAGGGCATAAGTATCTCGCCGCGTATCTCGAACTTGTCGGGCCAGTCGCCCGGCAGTAGCTCCAGAGGCACGCTGCGTATGGTCATCACGTTTGCGGTGACGTCGTCGCCCTGTGTGCCGTCGCCACGGGTCACGGCACGCACCATGCGGCCATGTTCGTAGGTGATGGAGATGGACGTGCCGTCAAATTTCATCTCGCCCACTATGTCGTAGTCCTGACCCTCAAGCGCCTTAGATATGCGCATGAACCAGTCGTCGACCTCGTCGATGCTGTAAGTATTGGCCAGCGACATCATGGGGCGCTCGTGTACCACATGTTCAAATCCTTTGGTCAGGTCTGAACCCACGCGCTTTGTCGGCGACAGAGGGTCGTCAAATTCAGGATGTGCCTTCTCCAGATCCTCAAGCTCGCGCATCAGGCGATCGAACTCCTGATCGGTGATTTCCGGGGCGTTGTTAACGTAGTAATTATGGTTGTGTCTGTTCAGCTCCTTGCGCAGAAACAGGATTCGTTCTTGAGGATTCATAAGCAATCCGGTTTAGATTTCAGATTTGATATATGGATATTCGATGTCCCACAGAAACAACGCCTGCGGCGGCATCGAGGTTCCGGCGGCGCAGCGGTCCTTGGCGGCGATGATGTCGCGCAGATTCTGTTCCGAAAGTTTTCCGCGCCCCATGTCCACAAGCGTGCCGACCACCGCGCGCACCATGTTGCGCAGGAACCTGTCGGCCGAGATGGTGAAGACTATTCCCGGCGTGCCGAAAGAGTTGCGCCACGGTTCCCATCGGGCCTCGGAGACGCGGCAGATGTTGGTCTTGGCGTCGGAATGGAGTTTGGCGAACGAGGTGAAGTCGCTGGTCTCGGTCAGTATCTTTGCGCCACGGTTCATCAGGTCAACGTCCAGAGGCGTGGGGGAGTGCCAGCTGAGCGGACTGAGAAACGGCGATTTCTGAAACGTGACGAAATACTTGTACGTACGTTTTGAGGCGTCAAAGCGGGCATGTGCGTCCGGCGCGACATCTATCAGGTCCAGCAGCGATATGCCGGGCCCGCACAGCCTGTTGAGGGCCGTGAGGAACCGTTGCCTGTCCGGAATATCCGTGTCGGTGTCGAAGTGCGTGTACATCACCCGCGCGTTGACGCCGGTGTCCGTCCGGCCGGCGCCTACTATGGGCGTGGGGGCGCGAAGCACGGTGGCAAGTGCCTCCTCGATGCATTGCTGCACACTCACGGCATTGGGCTGAGACTGCCAGCCATGAAAGGGCGCTCCCGAATAACTCAGCTTCAGGAACCGGCGCATCAGCGTTCCAGATATGTGCCGCCGTACAGGCCCGAGCGGTAGTTGTTGAGGAACTGACGCCCCTCCTCGGGCGTGATGGCACCGCGCTTCATGCAGGCCGTTACCCAGGTCTCCAGGTTGCGCACCAGCCGTTTGGGATTGTACTCCACATAGTCCAGCACGTCGGCCACGGCCTGTCCGTCTATGATCTGCGCAATCTCGTAGCTGTCCTTGTTCAGCGTGATGTGCACGGCGTTGGTGTCGCCGAACAGATTGTGCAGGTCGCCCAATATCTCCTGATAGGCTCCCACGAGGAACACGCCGAGGTAATATGGCTCGTTAGCCTTTATGCCATGCACGTTGAGGCAGTAGCTGCTGCCCGACGGAGCCACGAAACGGTTGATCTTGCCGTCGGAGTCACAGGTGATGTCCTGGATGGTGCACTGATGCGTCGGTTTCTCGTCAAGACGCGATATAGGCATGATGGGAAACATCTGGTCGATGGCCCATGAATCGGGTAGGGACTGGAACAGCGAGAAATTGCAGAAATATTTCTCAGGCAGCATCCGCGCCGCCTTGCGGAGTTCTTCCGGCGGGTGCTTCATGTTGCCCGACAGGTCGCGCACGTCGCGGGCCACGGACCAGAACAGTTTCTCGATGCGGGCGCGGTCGCGCAGTGACAGCAGGCCGAGACTGAACAGCTCCAGCGCCTCCTCGCGGATCTGCAGCGCGTCGTGCCAGTCCTCGAACATACGCGCCGGGTCTATCTTGTCCCAGATATTGTAAAGTTCGCGGGCCAGTTCGTGGGCATCCTCGTCCAGTGTCTCGTTGTCGTCCCATATCGGAAGCTGGGCGGTCTCCAGAGCCTGTATTATCAGTACGGAATGATGGGCGGTAAGCGAACGTCCCGATTCGGTGATGATGTTGGGGTGCTTCAGATTGTTCTTGGTGCAGACGTCCACCAGCGACGAAACCGAGTCGTTGACATATTCCTGGATGGAATAGTTCATGGAATTCTCGCCGCTGGACGAGCGCGTGCCGTCGTAGTCCACGCCGAGGCCGCCGCCTATGTCGACGAAATCGATCTCGAAGCCCGATTTCTGCAGCTGCACGTAGAACTGCATGGCCTCGCGCAGGGCATTCTTGATGCGGCGTATCTTGGTGATCTGGCTGCCGATGTGGAAGTGTATCAGCTTCAGGCATCCCATCATCTTGTTGTGCTCCAGGAACTGCAGGGCGTCGAGCAGCTCGGAGGAGTTGAGTCCGAACTTGCTGACGTCGCCGCCCGATTCCTCCCATTTGCCGGATCCGGACGACGAGAGCTTGATGCGTATGCCGATGGTGGGCGTCACGTTCAGACGGCGCGCCACGTTGGCTATCAGCTTGAGTTCGTTGATCTTCTCCACCACGATGAATATGCGGCGACCCATCTTCTGTGCCAGCAGCGCCAGCTCCACATAGTCCTCGTCCTTGTATCCGTTGCAGACTATGATGCTGTCCTCGTGGGTGTTGACGGCCAGTACGGCATGAAGTTCGGGCTTGGAGCCGGCCTCCAGCCCGATGTTGTACTTGTTGCCGTGGCTGACAATCTCGCTCACCACAGGCTGCATCTGGTTCACCTTGATGGGATAGACTATATAGTTATTGCCCTGATACTCGTATTCGCTCGCCGCACGTCCGAAGCATTCGGAAATCTTGCGGATACGGTCGTCGAGTATGTCGGGAAAACGGAGCAGCACCGGCGCCTGCACGTCGCGCAGCTGCAGGGTGTCCATCACTTCCTTCAGGTCGATGGCAGGCCCGTTCTCCTTGGGGGTGACCTGTACGTGGCCCTTGTCGTTGACGGAGAAATATTTCAGTCCCCAGCCGGGGATATTGTAGAGTTCGGCAGAATCTTCAATACGCCATTTACGCATTTTTTCTATCGGATTAGACCGGCATAGCCGGATGGGTTATATTGCTTTATTATTGAGAAGCGGATGAGCGGCCTAAAAGTTCAACGCGGTCCACATGAATTTCGGTGATGCGGCGGCGAATCTTGAATTTGTCTTCGTATTCGCGGGTGCGCAGACGTCCTTCCACATAGAGGCGCGTGCCCTTGCGGATATATTTTTCGGCCAGTTCGGCGTTCTTTCCGGTCATCACCAGATTGTGCCATTCGGTGATTTCGGCGGGGGGATTGCCTACGGTCTCGTTAGTGGCCAGGGTGAGCATGGCGAGCTGGAAACCGGGTTGCGGAAACCTGATTTCCGGGTCGCGGCCCACATAGCCGAGGAGTATTACTTTATTTACCGACATATCGTGGTTTGAACGATTTCATTAAATAGGATGAAAATCAATGGCTTTCAGCGCGAGACCGGTGCGTTCGTGCAGGCCGCACATCAGGTTCAGGATATGCACGGCCTCTCCGGCTGCACCGCGCATCCGGCAGTCGGCCGAGGCGTCGATGTGCAGCGTGTCGGGGTCGGGCTTGGAGAGGGAGATGACGCACTTGTCGGTGCCGGCCACCTCGGAGGGCCCCACGGGCATTATGACGGGGAACGCGAAGTGATGGTCCTCGTACATACCGTATATCTTAAGGAGTTCGTCGAGCGACAGCGAGCAGGGGAGGTCCAGATGGAGCGAGGCGGTGCGGCGCGTGTTGCTCAGCGACGTGCGAACCGTCACGTTGCCCTTGAAACTGGTCTGCGCCAAAGCGAGTTGTTCGGAAATCTCGCGTTCGATGGCCGGGATGTCGGTCTCGTCTATGATGTCCTGAGGCGCCTCGATGTCGAGGGTTATGTCGGAGTTGAGCAGCAGATGGAGCGCCAGCGGGTATAGTGCCACGAGCGCCATCGAGGCGAAAGAATTTGGCACAGCGGCGAATCGGGCGCCACGCACCAGGGCCTTGCGGTTGATTTCCGGGAGGCCGTATACCCATTCGTTGCCGTCGTCGGGCGCCTGGCATCGGTCCAGCCGGATGAAGCGGGCCTCGGGGAACGCGGCCGCGAGCTTGCTGACTATCGCAGGCTCGCCGTGCTCGGAGAAGTCGAGCACCACATTGCATTTGGCCGGAGCCGGCACCGTGGTGAATGTCAGGTCGGTCTCGCCGATCAGACCGTGGTGCTGCGAAGTCAGTGCGCGACCCTCCTTGCCGTAAGCCTGGGCGCATACCAGCTCGATGTCCGGATGCATGGACAGGATCCTGATCAACTCGCCGGCATCGGGGGTGTCGGCACCCAATATCACTGTGCGTATCATATCAGAGTGGTAGAATTTGAGACAGAACTTTTCGGGCATCCTCGTGCGAGACACCCTCGCGCAGGATGGCGAAGATGGTGTCCGACCCCGGGATGGTTCCGAGAATTTCGTAAAAATCGTGCATGTCAATGTCGTAGGCCAGACCGGCGGCGTAGCCGTTGCGGGTCTTGATCACTGCGATGTTGCCCGAGAACTCCAGCGAAATGAAGCCGCTCTGGTAGTTGGTGTTTATGTCCATCCGGCCGCGGGCCAGCAGCTTGTCCTTGAGGGTGTTGGAGTCAGGAAGAGTGTAGACGTAGGTGCCTCGGTCGGTGGGCACTTTGGTGGTTTTCAGCATTTTTAGGTCACGCGACAGGGTGGCCTGCGTCACGCTGTATCCATGTTCGGCCAGCAGAGCGGCCAGTTCGTCCTGCGATCCGATGCATTTGTTGCGGATCAGCTTAACCATCAGTTCGATGCGTTGTTTTCTATTTTTCATGGTAGGTCAGAGGATGGTGTTTGTAAGGTCTGGGTTTTCTATATTGGAATCTTTATTATTGTCTCGTTGGGCGTTACGGCTGTCGATTTCCTTCTTGAGCCGTGCCGCGAGTTTATAGTCTTCGTTTTCAGCGGCGCGCTGCATCTCGGCCTCGAGTTCCTTGATTGAGAGTTTGCGGGCTCGCGCGGTTAGGGTCTTGGCATTGCCCTTGATGTCGGCCTTGCGTTGCGGGGGCGTGTTGTCGTCGTTTGGTTCGAATCCAACTTCTTCAAGCACCTGCACCGACGTGTAGATGGGCGCGCCCACGCGGATGGCCAGTGCGATGGCGTCCGAGCTGCGGGAGTCGACTATGCGGCGCTCGCCGTTGCAGTACAGTATCAGTTCGGCGGCGAACACTCCCGACGGCAGGCGGTATATCTCCACCTCGCGCAGCGAGATGCCGAAGGTGGACATAAGGTTCACCATCAGGTCGTGGGTCAGGGGGCGCGGAGTGGCTATCTCCTGAAGCTTGCATTCTATGGACTGCGCTTCGGGAAAACCGATGATGATGGGCACGCGCCGGGTGCCGTTCACCTCCTGCAGAATCACGGCATACACGCCGTTTTCTATCTGGTTGTATGTTATGCCTATCAGTTGTATCAGGCGTTTGTCTTTCGGATCAATCATGGTTAACAATAGAAGCAGTTGAACAACTTCATGAAATCAGGCCGGAACCGAAACAGAGGCGGCAGTCGGGGGAGTAGATTATGGCGAACTGCCCCGGTGCTATGCCCTGTATGTCCTGCTCGGAACGGATTGTCAGCGAGCCGTCGTCGTGACGTTCCAGCCGCCCCTGATGGAATTCGGGGGAGTGGCGCGTCTTGAATGCCACCTGTTCCAGTCCAGGGTCGCCGCTGATCCAGTGCATTTCCTGCAGGTTGATCACGCGGCCGTACTGACGCGGGGTGTCATAGCCACGGCTCACATATATAACGTTGTCACGCACGTTTTTTCTCACTACGAACCAGGGGCCGCCGCTCAGGCCGAGACCTTTGCGCTGGCCTATGGTATAGAACCAGTAACCGCGGTGCTCGCCTATCTTACGGCCGGTCTCTATCTCTATGACGGGTCCGGGGCGGGTGCCGAGGTGCCGCTCGATGAAGTCGGCGTAGTCAATCTTGCCGAGGAAGCAGATGCCCTGCGAGTCCTTGCGCGTGGCGTTGGGCAGTCCGGCGTCGAGCGCGGCCTGACGCACCTCGCGCTTGGGCATACGGCCCAGCGGGAACATCAGGTGCGACAGCTGTTCGTAGCTGATCTGCGCCAGGAAGTCGGTCTGGTCCTTGACGGGGTCGGCGGCGGTGGCCAGGTACAGCCTGCCGTCCTGCTCCACGATGTCGGCGTAATGCCCCGTGGCGGTCTTGTCGAACTCATGGCCCCAGCGCTGCTCGAAGTATCCGAACTTAATCAGCTTGTTGCACATCATGTCGGGATGCGGCGTGCGTCCCTCCCTGACGGTGCGCAGGGCGTAGGCCATGACCGAGTCCCAGTATTCCTCGTGCAGCGACACCACGCGCAGCGGCAGTCCGTACTTGCGCGCGATGAGGGTGCACATCTCTATGTCCTCGTCGGCCGAGCAGTCACCCTCGCCGTTGTCGTTGCCTATGCGGATATAGAACAGTGTCAGGTCGTGGCCCTCCTTATAGAGCCGGTCCACCACCACGGCGCTGTCCACGCCACCCGATACCAGTACAGCTATCCTCATACTTCCTCCAGTTCCGATTCGCTCTTATTGTCGGTGTGCAGCAGGTGCAGCGACAGGAAATAGTCGATGCTGATCTTGCCGGGACCGACCAGGATGATGAAGAAATATATGCCCATGAACATGATGGGCAGGTAGCCCGGCATGGCCCATGTTATCATATAGCTCGGCGTGTCCACCACATAGTTGAGCAGATGATATTCAGCCACTACCATCGCAGCGAACGGGGGCAGCGTCATGAAGCGCGTACAGAAGCCGATCATGATGCACAGCGAGCAGAATATCTCTATCGCAATCATCACGACCAGGGTGGTTTCGGGCGACATGCCGGCCACCGTGGGGAATGTGTGGGCAATGCTGCCGTACTGATACATCTGCCGCACTCCGAACTGCATGAGCATGAGCCCGACGAACAGCCGCAGGAACAGACGGCCCAGATTTGTGTATGAATAACCTGTGGACCAGATGTACAGGCGTTTGATGAAGTTAAGCATTTCCCGGTCAGTTGGCTTGTTTGGTGTTTGATTCTTCGGCGGCCTGTACGGCGGTCTGCATGGCCTTGCGGAAGTCCACGTTCTTGACTATGATCTTGCCGTCGCGTCCTATCACGTAGAAGGAGGGAGTGGAGCGGATGTCGTACAGGTCGGCCACCGTGTCGGACGCACCGGTGTGCCATTTGGGCGAGAAGTCGGTCATCTCGGTCTGCCAGCCGTCCACCGGGTCTGGGATGATGAACAGCACGTTGACCATACCCTTGTCCACCAGGCCGGAGAAGGTCACGTCGGTCTCCATCTTCAGTTTGGCGTAACGGCACTCGTCGCAGCCGGGGTCGCCGAACTCTATGACGGTTATCACGCCCGTAGGCATATAGCGGGCGGTGGTTCCGGTGGGGGTGGTGTATTCGAATGTCTGGGGCTGCTCGCCGATTTTGGAATTCTCCATCAGCTTCTTGTGCAGCCTGTAGCGCTCCTTGCGAGCATTGTCTATCTTCTTGTTCTTCACCATGAAGTCGATGAAGCGGATATAGATGGGGTCGGACCAGTATATGGCGCGGGGACCGTGCAGCGCCTCTTCGGCGGCACGTGTGAACTGCAGGGTCAGGGCCGGGTTCTTCTCCAGTTTCTTGAACAGGGCCAGCAGCGACTTGTCGACCGTTTCCACGGACGACCATCGTATGGGCGACACATAGACCTCGAAGGCGTCGTTCAGGGCTATCTGGTCCACGGTATTCTTCGACTGGAAGTCCATGTTGTCCCAGAAATGGGTCACTATCCATTCCGATTTGCCCGACAATGTCGGTATGGAGTCTGGCGCTACGGGATATTCGAACAGAGGCTGGATCACGATGGGTCCGGATTCACTCTGAACCTGGGCGGAGGCCGCGAACGACGCCCCCGCAAGGATTAAGCTGAGAATTATAGATCTTTTCATTATTTTATTGTTTCACGAGATGCAGGATTGCGCGTGCCCAGGCGCGGTAGCCGGGGCCGTTGAGGTGCAAGCCGTCGTTGGTGTATTTGGGGTTGAGCTTGTCGGGCGCGGATTCCAGAGCCTTGGTCAGATCCACGTACTCGGCGCCGTTCTGTGCCGCGATGGTCTGCAGGCGGTTGTTCAAGGAAGGAATCACCTTTTCGCGCCCTTTCAGATTCTTGTATCGGTTGAAATCGTTGTTGATGGGCATCACCGACTGTATGTAGAGCTTGGTGTCGGGTGTCTGTTCCCTGATTTTCCTGACCAGTCGCTCGTAACGGGCGGCCAGCTGGTCGACGGTGAGGCCGTGCGACACGTCGTTGATGCCGATAAGCAGGAAAATCTTGGCCGGCCTGCCTGACGTGACCTGTGTGAGACGTTTCTCCACGCCGGTGATCACATCGGAGCGTATGCCACGGTTCTTGATGTTGGGCATGTCGAACAGTTCGGCGAACTCGCCGCCGTCGGTGATGGAATTGCCGAGGAACACGATGTCGTCGGAATAGACGGGCAGCACGTCGAACAGGCTGGTCTTCTGGTCCCAGTACTCGTCGGCACGTGCCGCCGGCAGACAGCATACTGCCGCCAGCAGGAGAATCATGGTGAGTGTCCGGGCTATTTTCATATCGGTATGCTTAAGGTTCATTTTTTTGCAGTGTGGAAATCGATGAGTCCCTGCATGGGGTCCTTGGCTACAGAGCCGATGCTGATGTTGGCGTCGAGACAGACTTTGTCAAGGATTTCGCGGAAATGATATGCGATTGAGCCCACGAAAGCCACGGGCATGGAGTGCGCGTCGGGGTATTGCAGCACGTTGCGCTGCAGGAAGGCCTCGAATTCGCGGCGCACCAGCGAGCTGATGTACGGGTCACGGAGATTGTCGGCCAGAAAGGGCACCAGCGAGGCCAGGAACCGGTTGGGGTTGGGCCGGCGGTATACCTTGTCGAGCACGTCGGCCGCGGAGAGTGAGAAGGTCTGAAGGAACCGCTGCTGCACGGATTCGGGTAGCTGCTGCTTGAACGTATCGCTCACAAGGCGTTTGCCGAGTGCCGCACCGCTACCTTCGTCGCCGAGAATGAATCCGAGCGATGGAATGTTGTGTGTGATGGCCGAGCCGTCGTACAGGCAAGAATTGGAGCCGGTGCCGAGTATGCAGACTATTCCACGGTCAGTGCCGAGCATTGCGCGGGCAGCTCCGAGAAGGTCGGAGGCGACTTCTATGCGGGCGTCCGGAAAAGCCGCCTGCAGTTGCGCCGCCACCTTGTCGCACAGTTCCGGCGTGGCGCAGCCGGCACCGTAATAATGCACGGCGTCGATGCGGCACTTGTCGGGAAGCCATGCCGCCAGACGGCCGAAGGCGGCGTCCAGTTCGTCGGGCGAGGCCAGCAGCGCGTTGATGCCCGTGTCGCTGTAAGGCGACAGCGAACCGTCCGGACATATCAATGTCCAGGCAGCCTTGGTGGAGCCTACGTCGGCAATCAGCTGATAGTTCATAGTCACGTTTTACAATCCGATATATATATGATTAAACACCATATATATGGATTAAATACAAAATTAATGAAAAAACACTAACTATACAAATTTAGGCATCGTTCCTTAAAAAATGTAAACGCCAGGGCGGTGGATTTTCGAGGTAATTTAGCTCCTATTCAGTCGCTGAGCTAAAGGTTATTCGGTCTGTGAGGGAGCAGCCTCGCGGCTGTGACCGAGGAGAGCGGATAAATTAACCGAAAAGACACCGGGCAACGCACAAAAGAATTGAGAATTGTTAAAATAATTTATATAATCAGGCATGGCCGAAAGAAATATTACCTCAGACTCGCAGCTGTACCTCATCTTTAGCCTTTTGACTCAGTTACATAGCCCGCTATGCTCCTGAGTCTGCAAGACTAACCTTTAGCTCAGCGACTGAATAGGAGCTAAATCTGAGGCACATCTGCGACCCTGGCGTATACATTTTTTAAGGAACGATGCCTTATGTGATTGGGCGCGCGGATTTTGATTTTACATCTTTTTTATATACTTTTGTCAGAAGCTCCAAAGCCACCCTGCGAAAATGAGAAATCTCGTATATGTAATCCTTGTCGGCATCATGATATGTGCCGGTGTCGTATCATGCGAACACAAGGCGTCAGAATCCGAATCATATCTGCTGCGTCTCGATTCCATACTTGACAACGCGCATGAGTATGAAATTCAGAAAAAACGGAACATGTCGGATCTGACTCATAAGTTCATGCGTGCCACCGACCCGATGGACAAATACTTTTACGCATCCCAGCTCAGCGACGAATATATGGTATTTTCGACAGATTCGGCCACGAAATACATAGACCTCTGTATGCGGCTTGGTATGGAAGCCGATAACAGGCAGTGGAAGACCGCCGCCATGATAAGGAAAGCGGATTTGCTGACGAGGGCGGGATTATTGCAGGAGGCGGAGGAGGTCATGGGGGCCATCGATACCGCCGGGCTGTCGCGTGACGAGCGGATAAGATATTTCGGCATGAAGATATTCCTGTACAGTCATCTCGGCGCCTATCAGGGAGGCGAGCCGAACATCTACAATACGATGGAGCGAGCCTACAAGGATTCCATGATGAAGACCATACCGCACGACCATCCCGAGTATCTGTGGTACAGGGGGTGGGACGTGCTCGGAAGCTCCAGACGGGATTCCACGCTGATACCATCCCTGGTGGCCAAGTTGGAGAAGTCTGGCCGCAATTGCCGCCAGGATGCCAAGGAGGCATATATGCTGGCAAAACTGTACGAAGAAAGTGGAGACTCGCTGTCGGCCCTGAAATACATGGTGCTTGCGGGCACGATAGACATCCAGATATACAACGCGGAAATAGCCTCGATGGAGGAACTGGCCAAAATGCTGTTCAGACGCGGAGACATAGACAGGGCCTACCGGTACATAAACTACAGCATCAACAAATCGATCGGTTATCCCACCCGCGTGCGTGCGTTGAGCGAGATGCGGGTGCTGGACAAAATCAGCCAGGCGTATCAGGAGCAGATACATTATCAGAAACGTCAGATGGAGCTTAGGCTGGAAGTGGTGTGCCTGCTGGTGTTCGTGCTGCTGGTTTCCGCCGTGTGGATCGTGTTGCAGAACCGCCGCCTGCGTAACCGTAACGCCCATCTGGCCAGTGTCAGCGCGGATCTGGCAAAGTACAACACCGAACTATCGGAAGCCAAGAAGCACATCGAAGTATCCAACAACGAACTGAACCGCCTGAACGAAGACCTGAAGCGAAAGAACGAACAGCTCAACGAGGCCAACTATGTGAAGGAGGAGTATATAGGATCGGTATTCACCATCTGTTCCAACTATATAAAGAGAATGGAGGAGTTCAGGAGCGCCGTATACGCCAAGGCCAAGAACCGGCAGTATGCCGATATAGTCCGCCTGACCGAAGGTAACGACAACACCCGACAGGAACTGAAGAAACTGTTCAGGTCGTTCGACTCCGTATTCCTGCACATATATCCCGACTTCGTGGCCGACTTCAACAAGCTGCTGTCAGACGACCAGCATGTGGTGCCAAAGGACAGCGAACTGCTCAATACCGAGCTGCGGATCTATGCACTGATCCGGCTCGGAATATCCGACAGCGTGAAAATCGCGGAATTCCTGCACTGCTCACCGCAGACGGTATATAATTACAGATACACCATGCGCAACCGGGCCAAAGGGGACAAGAAGGATTTCGCCGAACGTGTGCATACCTTAGGTCAATTCGTGCGTGAAGACGCCTGACGATACTACTAAGATAAACAAAATTTCTTACTAATTTCACTAATGATGCAATCATTAGTGGTTTGTGATTCAGTGAAATAATAGTGTCGCGTGTCTTACTATTTACTTTTAACCGCAATTTTTTACTGTGTTAAAAAATAGTAACTTTGCAATGCCATGATATTCTTGACGACACCCTTTGGGGTTTGGGAAAATCTGTTGCAATTTCACTACTAACAATAATAACACACAAAAATCTCATGAAATCTAAATGGAAACTCCGACTGAACGCCGCATGGCTGGTTCCGGTGTTGCTGTGCGGTAATCCGGCAATAGCGCGGGACATTACGGGGGGAGCGTCGTCCCCCACGACCGTACCTGTTTATCTGGATGACACGAAGCCGCTGGAGCAACGTGTGGAGGATGCGTTGTCGCGGATGACGCTTCAGGAAAAAATCAGAATTATACACGCACAGTCCAAGTTCAGTGCTCCGGGAGTGCCCCGGTTGGGCATACCCGAGATATGGTGCACCGACGGCCCCCACGGCGTCCGCCCCGAAGTGCTGTGGGACGAATGGGAGCAGGCCGGATGGACCAACGATTCCTGCACAGCCTTTCCGTCGCTGACCGCGCTGGCCGCCACGTGGAATCCCGACATGGCCCTGCTGTATGGCAAAAGCATAGGCGAGGAGGCACGTTTCCGCAACAAAAGCGTGCTGTTAGGTCCCGGCGTCAACATTTACCGCACGCCGTTGTGCGGCAGGAATTTTGAATATATGGGCGAGGATCCCTATCTGTCGTCCAGGATGGTGGTGCCTTACGTCAGGGGCGTGCAGAGCAACGGCGTGGCCACATGCGTGAAGCATTTCGCGTTGAACAACAATGAGATTAACCGCCATACATCGAATCCGACAGTGGATGACCGGACATTGTACGAAATCTATCTGCCGGCATTCAAGGCAGCCGCCACCGAGGGAAATTCCTGGTCGTTCATGGGCGGCTACAACCTGTTCCGCGGAGAACATGCCAGCTACAACCCCATATTGATGAATCAGATCCTGAAAGGGGAATGGAATTATGACGGCGCGGTAATCTCGGACTGGGGAGCTGTGCACGACACCAAGACGGCGGTGACCGGCGGCCTCGACATGGAGTTCGGTTCCTGGACCGACGGCCTGACCGACGGAATGTCGAATGCCTACGACCATTATTATTTCGCCAATCCCTATCTGGAAGGCATCCGGAACGGAACATATTCCGAGCGGGAGCTCGACGACAAGGTGCGCCGCGTGCTGAGACTCACGTTCCGCACGTCGATGAACCGTAACCGCCCCTACGGCTCGATGGGTTCCGACGAGCATATCGAGGCGTGCCGCAGGATAGGGCAGGAAGGCGTGGTGCTTCTTCAGAACAAGGACAACATTCTTCCGGTGGATCCGGGCAGGACACGCCGGATTGCGGTGATAGGTGAAAACGCCATCAAGATGATGACCGTGGGTGGAGGTTCCTCCTCGCTCAAGGCCCGCTACGAGATTACTCCGCTGGAAGGGCTGCGCAAGCGCGTGGGTGACGCCGCCGACATTGTGTACGCAAGGGGATATGTGGGCGACACCACGACTTCGTACAACGGCGTCGTGACCGGCCAGAGTCTCGCCGATTGGCGCAGCGCGCAGGAACTCAGGGACGAGGCTCTTGAAGTGGCCCGTGACGCAGACATAGTCCTCTTTTTCGGAGGCCTGAACAAGAGTGACCGTCAGGACTGCGAGGGCACGGATCGTGAATCGATGGACCTGCCTTACGGTCAGAACGAACTCATCTCGGCCCTGGCCAAGGTCAATCCCAATATAGTGGTGGTCAACATCAGCGGTACGGGAGTGGCGATGCCGTGGCTCGGCGAAGTGAAAGGCGTGCTTCAGGCATGGTATCTCGGTACAGAGACCGGCCGCGCGTTGGCCGATGTGCTGACGGGCGACGTCAATCCCAGCGGAAAACTGCCCTATACATACTATGCCTCACTCGACCAGTGCGGAGCGCACAAAATGGGTGAATATCCCGGCCATCTCGGAATAGACGCACTCGGCAACAAGGTGATGGACATACCTTACAACGAGGGCATTTTCGTGGGCTACCGGTTTACCGACAAGAACCGTCTTAAACCGAATTTCCCGTTCGGCCACGGATTGAGCTATACCATCTTCAAATACGGTAAAGCGTCGGCCGACAAGACTACAGCTTCGTCCGACGACACGGTAACCATCACGATTCCTGTGACCAACACAGGCTCGCGCGAGGGCAAGGAAGTGGTGCAGCTTTATGTGTCCGATCTGAAGTCAAGTGTGCTCCGGCCCGTCAAGGAACTGAAAGGATTTAAGAAAGTATCGCTGAAACCGGGCGAAACCAAGACAGTGGCATTCGAACTGACAGCCGACGAACTGAAATATTTCGACGCGGACAAACACGACTGGGTGCTTGAGCCGGGAGCGTTCGAAGTCCTGGTCGGCGCCTCGGCCGGCGACATACGGTCGAAAGTGCGTTTCACCGTCAAATGACGATGCCTTCAGTAACGAAGCCTTGAATGACGATGCCGGAATCCGGTCTGCAGTAATGGACCGGATGGCAGTAAGGTCAGGAACATATACACAATAAAAACGCCCGGCCGATGATAGGGCACTGAAAAAGTCCTTCAATAAGACATCGGTCTGAATTAAGGGGGGGCTGTGCCTATTTTGACACAGCCCCCTTGATTTTTAGCCCTATTTGAGAAAACTGAAAAGTGATTGCTTTTTCAGAGCCCTCAAGAATCTGGACGGCTATCTTTATATGGCCTACCTGCTATCGCGGACGGTTGTACAACTGAAAAGTGATTGCTTTTTCAGTGCCCTCGGCAAACGCCCGGCGGTTTTTTTCATTGTCTATGTCAGTACGTATTTCAATACGCACTGGGCATTATTTCAGGATTTTGCGCGTAGAGCCGTCGGACATTATCACGATGTTGACGCCCTTTACGAAGTCATTGTGCTGCACGCCGTTCAAGTCGTAGATGGCCTTGACGGTAATATCCTTGTCAATCACATTGTTTGTAATGCCCGATCCGGGAGTATAGCCGTCTGAAACCTTGCGGTAGTTGGTGTTGTAGACCTGAGCCTTATCCCAGTTCACTGTAACACTGTTACCGTACTTCATGGTCTCATATTCCGTGACCACTGCCTGTACGCGCAGATTCTGCAGGTCATACTCTGGTTTCAGATTGAACTCATAAGTAAAGGTGAATTCATTATCATCGTTCCAGATGATAGGTTCACCCCATGTGGAATTTGCAGCGCGTGTCACATTCTGGTGAAGATATGATGCGTTTGCGCCAGCCTGACTAACGGGCTTGACATTGTCCTCGACCAGATATACGGTCAGACGTCCGTTGTCTTGCAGAATGTCGGAGACGCGCTTAACTGTACAGGTGACTTCCAGTTTTGTGGCATTCGCTTCTGGGGTATTGAAATCGACATACACGCCTATCAAAGAAGCCTCATTAACCTGCTGGTCCAGTAAATCGGTCATTATTGATACGGGGTCTGGGAAAAATATAGGTGCCGTGTATTTCTTTTTATTGTAAGTGCTTTCTACAGATACTCGGTCTACGGCAAATCCAGGACAGAATACATAATTGTCTCTTGCCGGAAGGTTATACAATAGTTGTAAATTGTTATCCACGCTAATAGCGAAGTCATCACCTACATGATGGCATAGGGCGTCGACTTTGCCTGCGTATGCGGGGTATTCTTGAATCTGGTGAATCAATTCGGCTCCTACAGGACAGCCCGGGCACCACTCTCCGGTGAATTCATCTATAAGAACGCGTTTTGCAAAAGTCCGTTCCACTACTGAGAATGAGCCGACATCCTTGAGTTCGTTATTTGCCAGGAATTCATCGGTACCATTGCCGAGCTTGGTTATCTTTATGTAATTTACATTATATTTATCAGGATTCAGTCCGGTGATGGGTGCCTCGATCCGGAGAGAAACTACAGCCTTTTGGCCGGCAGGAATTATGTCAGTGCTGGTAACCGTGACGGGATCCAGCCCTTCGATTCCGACCTCGAATGTAAGGCCTTCAATCTGTTTTGTGCCTTGATTCATGACTGTCGCATCGCAGGAAACAGAACCTTTTGTCAATGAGAAATACTTAAAAATGGAAGCATTGACGAGCATAGCGTCAAAGCCGCAACGTTTGTCGCCGCTGACAAGGCCGTCGATGCAAAGTGTACCCTGGATGTCTGTGTTGTTCCACGCTTTGCCGGGAGCCTGAGTCCATGAGGCGTCAGGACAAGGGGTAGGAGTGTACGAGATGATTTTGCAATGGTTCTTCTGTTCCCATGTAACACCGATATAGAAACCCTTGTCGCTGATTGTATAAGGAGAGGTAAGAGACACCTTGTTCCAATCTCGGTTGTAAATGCTGGTTAGGGACAACGTTGAACTTTCAGCCACGTTAGGACCGTCCAGACTTTCACGAACCCAAACCTTGCAGGATGTCATATTTACGCGGGATTGCACATAGAAAGACACTGCGTTGAGTTTGTCGCCGCTCATGGTTTTTGCGAAATCGGCGGAGATATGGATAGCGGCGCTGGCTGTAGCCCCGTTATCAGAATATTCTAATGCTGTGGCATTTGTATTGTCTCCGTGGGCAAAGCCCAGCGTGAAGTCGTCGGCTGAGGCTCCGAAAGACGTAGCCATAGCCATGCCGAGCGACAGGAATAGTGTTGACAGTTTGTTCATATTGCGGTATGGTTTGATTAATTATTATTTAACCAGGATCTTGCCTGCGTTTTGGCCGAGGCGGTAGATGTAGATGCCCTTGGCTATGTTGGCGAGGGACATCGAGCCGTAGCCGTTCACGGCGGCGTCAAGTACGATGCGGCCGTTGGTGTCGCACAGGGTGAGGTTACAGGGCTTGCTGACGTTGTATATCAGTTCACCGTTGGCGTAAGCTACGTTGCGGTCGCCATCCACTACGGCGGCGATACCGCTTCCGTCGGCATTCAGTACGATGGTATACGTCAGATCTTCGTAGCCTTGAACGTCACTCTCAATAGTAAAGACGGTGGTGATGTTCTTGGGAAGAAGTGCCTGATCGGTTACATCCTTGTTGATGTATTCGAACTCAAGATTAGTCTTTGTGTTAGGTTTGAGTTCAATGTCTTCTTTAACTACTGTTGTACCGGGATTACACGTCCCACCGATACAAAGCTGAATTGTCTGGCCAGACGTACATTTGGCCGTGATGTTCACCATTGCGTCTACTGTGCTCATTAATTCCAGCCCCGGGTCGATCATATATCCACCCAGGTCGTAGTCCGTGATGGTGTTGAAGGTGTAGGTGCCGTCGATGTCCAGCTTCTGCTCGCCCATGTACATGTCGATGGCGGCGTTGGCGGTGAGTGCGCCAGGCAGAAGCGCTAATGCTAAGAGTAAATGTTTCTTCATATTGTGGTGTTTTGGTTTAGTTAAAAACGGGAAGGAGCTGAGCTCCTTAACAGAACGGCTCCGCGCTACGGAGAGAGGCC
>DESI01000025.1:36508-39919 GCA_002361235.1 Porphyromonadaceae bacterium UBA3318
AGGCCGGAAGGCTCCGCGCTACGGGGGGAGAGGGGGGATGGCTACGCGCTGGCTATTCGGGCTGAGTAGCGGGGCCGGGATTGGCGATGGTGCAGTTGAGGATGTCGGAGCCTCGGAAGGCGAAGACCACAATCTGCAGGTTGTCGCGGTTCCAGCGCTCCTTGTCGGTCCATTTCAGCGGGATGGAGCATTCGTCGGTACCGATCACGCCGGCCTTCAGCTGCATGGGCTGGCCGCTCTTGACGGGATACTGCACGAACCGCAATACGTGGTTATGGGTGTACTCCGTGTCGAAGCTACCGTCGGGAAGACGTTGGGAAGCCTTGATGCCGTTTTCTATCACCCATACCTGCAGGGCTATGTCCTGGTCGGAAGTGGAGTGCACGTTGGTAGAGACTTCAATCTGATTATCGTTCAGCGTTGCCGTGGCCTCGATGCTTATGTCTGTGGGTTTCTCGAAAGCGGTGCGCACTGCAGCCGGCCATTCGGCGTACAGCAGGGCGTTGTCCTTGCCGTTGATGTAGTCGACGGCTCCGGTAGGCCAGGCGTTGATGCTGAAGGCATCGTTCATTTCCTGACCTTCGGCTATCATTAGGCCGATGCGGTTAGCGGAAAAGTCGGTGCGGTCTACCGACATGGCCTGCGCGCCGGCATGGATGCTGACGGTAATCAGGTTTGTGTTTCCGTCGGTGTTGTATTGCTTGGACAGCTCGGACATGACGTCGTGGGCGTTGGGACAGTTGATGCATCCCTGGCCGGTGAAGTCCATCAGCAGCACGTTACGCTGGGGCACCACCTCGTCCTCGAGTATGAAGCGGTCGTCGGATGCGATGTCGCACGAGGTCAGCGATGCGGCCAGTCCGGTCATCACAGCGGCGGCGTATATGAATTTCTTTATGACAGTCATTGCGGTATGCTCTTAGAAATTGTAGGAATAGGAAATCTTAAACCCCTTGGTGGCAGGCACATAGCGGCACATGCCGCCCGAGCAGTCGAAGCCTTCGCGTGTGCGGCCGTAGCTGAGCATCAGGCGGTTGCTGCGATATGTGCCGGTCAGTCCGAACATGTAGTAGTTGTTGCCGGTGCCACCGACGTTGATCATGTCGGAGGCCGAGAACATAAGATAGGGCGTCCACGAGAATTCCACCAGCCCGTAGAACCAGTCCTTCTGGTCGCGCTCGGGATGCTCGGCCATGAATTCGCGCTCATCCTTGTCCTGGTGCGAGAACATGTACTGCACCTCGCCGCGAAGCACGAACTTACGGTTGATTTTCCATTTGGTGTCAAGCACAAGGATGTTGTTGTAGATGTTTCCTCCCTCGTTCTCGATGGCTTTCTTGTTGTAACGCTGGTTCATGTACATGAACTGCATGGTGACGGGTCGCGACAGTCTTTTCTCCAGCATCAGGTTGAAGTCCCAGTAGTTGGTGTGGCCCATCTTCCAGAAGGGCGACTTGTATCCGTCGGTTCCCATTACGGAGCCGTTGATGGGATTCCTGGGGTCACCCTCATGCACCAGACCGCTGATGTAGCTGAGGTTGACGGTAAGGCTTGTGCCGTACTTGCCGCCCAGCGGTGATTTGCGGGGGAAAGTGTAACCGAACGAACCGTTGAAGGCCCATTCGCCGGGACCATATTGCGTGGCGTAAGGATATATGGCAGGCAGCGCGTAGGTGTGCTGATATGTGAATGCCGGCATATAGTTGATGAACGCCGGCAGTCCGTCGCGCATGCGCTGGGTGCGGTACGACATGTTCTGGCTACGCTTGGCCTGCAGCGTGGCGCTGAGTCCCTTGCGCGAATATGATCCGGTCAGCATGACGGCCTGGCCGTGATTGTAGGTGTAGTCGTTGTCAAACGACGGATCCTGCCCCTTCCAGGCATACTCGGCCTGCAGGTTCCAGCCTCCCTTGTTGAATCCGATGCGGGCGTCCACGGCGTTCACCTCCTTGGGCAGATGCAGACGGTAGTCGGTGCCGGCAAGAGTGACGTTTTCCTCCTGTTCATGCTTCATGACCCAGCTGAGTCCGGCCGTCAGCGACACGTCGCGGTCGCGCAGCCCCTGGAACCAGTCCTGGAAATATCCCTCCACATTGGCTCCATACACCTGGTTGTGCCTGTTCCAGTCCCAGAACACGCGCTGGATACCTCCTAAGGCAGTGATGCTAAGGCCTTTGATGGCGTTCACTTTGATGCGGCCGCCAAGTATGGAATTGTCGATGCCCAGGGCGCGGTCCTCGTAGGTGCGCAGTATGAATCCGGCACCGAACTGTTCGTAGAAGTTGCCGGCGGTAATCTCAACTCCCTTCAGCTTGCCTTTGACATATATGTTAGGGAAACCCCAGCCGGCGAAGTCAGGGTCGTAGCCGGGCAGAGGCCATTTCATGAATTCGAAGCGGAGGCCGGCGTCCACGTATTTGCTGGCCAGCGTTACATCGGCGTATGTGTTGAACAGGATAGGGGAGTCGTAATCCTCGACTGCGCCGATGGAGTGATCCTTCTCGGGGAAAAGGATGTCTGCCTGCACGGAACCGTGGACTGCCACCTTGTTCTGTGCTTGTGAAGGCTCGGCGCAAACGCAGAGTCCTGCGGCCGTGGCGCATATCATTGCATGACGTAGGTTCATGTCGCGATTGTTTAACCGTTGTTATTTGGCCGTGAGTTTACGCACCTGCTCTATAAGGTGTTCCTCCGAGCCGTCGGTGTAACCGGAATGGGACTCCACAATGTTGCCGTTGCCGTCCAGCAGCACGGTGTGAGGCACGTTGCTGCCGCCCATAGCGCGCAGAAAATCGCTGTTCGGGTCCAGCAGCACAACGTATTCCCAACCCTGTTTCTCGGCGAATGCCTTGACCTTGAACGAATTCTGGGCATCGTCGGTAGCGATGGCATATAGCTTTACGCCGGTCTCGTCCACCCAGTCGGGATATGACTCGTGTATGGCCTTGAGCTCGCGAACGCAAGGCTTGCACCATGTGGCCCAGAAATCGATGATGAAGGGCTTGCCGTCATTGCTCAGTGTGGAGCTGTCCACGGGTTTGCCGCTCAGGTCCTTGAGCTGCACTGACGGGAGTTGGGCGCTAATGCTGAAGATGCCGGCGAACAAGGCGCAGGCCACTGCAATATGTCTGAAGGTCTTATTCATTGTTGTCGCTTTTATCATTTTTAATTAACCTGACAATAAACACAATCTTGTCTTTAAGATGACAAAAATAGCTTAAAGTTTATGAAATACCAAAAATAAATGTAAAAATAATGCATAAATTTCTTAAATAAGTTCTGATGGAACAGAAATAGGAAGTAAATTTGGCAAAGTGGCAAAAAAAGACTAACTTTGCAGTCGCTAAGAAAAATAGCGGCCCGGTCGAAGGATTGAGGTGAAATAGGAAAGATGGCAGAGTGGTCGATTGC
>DESI01000025.1:40236-40825 GCA_002361235.1 Porphyromonadaceae bacterium UBA3318
GTTCGAATCCCTCTCTTTCCGCAAAGTAGAAGGCGGCATTGATGCTGCCTTTTTTATTGAAATCGTTGAGGGTCACTCCGACCCTTCTTGGCCAATACCGGCACCACTTGTGTGAAGATATTGTTGATCTCATTCTTTACTCGAATACGGAAGCGGTTGATGGTCACAGAATCAGGCCGTTCCTGAGCCGCCAGCCAGATATAATGAATATCCCGCTGAACCTGTCGTTCAATCTTGCGGCATGAATAGACATTGTTCATATAGCTGTACAGGATTATCTTGTGCATCATCTTCGGGTGATAGGGACAACGACCCTTTCCCTTATACAGTTCCCTGAAGTCTTTCAGATCCGGATTCTCTACGATACTGTCAACAACACGGACGGGATCGTTCTGACTGATTTCCTCATTCGGATCAATTGTCAGGAACGACCTATTGTTATTGTAAGATTTTGCATGTAACTTTGTAGACATTTAATTTGTTTTATGTCACTAAGTTACAAAAACTTTCTGACATGACAAAGCCCCGGCTTGTGAAAGTCAGGGCTTTGTTTTATGTTTTACAGCAGCTTATAAAAAGAGGCTGCGCC
>DESI01000077.1 GCA_002361235.1 Porphyromonadaceae bacterium UBA3318
CCTGGATGGCGCGGAGGTTGGCGCCCCCTTCCAGCAGGTGGGTGGCGAAACTGTGGCGCAACGTGTGCGGCGAGACGTGGTGCGTGATGCCGGCGTCTTTGGCCAGGTCGCGGATGATGTAGAACACCATGACCCGGGACATGGCGCCGCCCCGCCGGTTCAGAAAGAGGATGTCGGAGGCGTCAGGCTTGATCGGGCCGTGTATGCGCTGCTCCAGGTAGCTTTCTATCAGCGAGACAGACACGGGCGAGAGTGGCACAAGGCGTTGCTTGCTTCCTTTGCCCTCGACAATGACGCATTGGTCGGGAAGCGAAAGGCGCGACAGTCGCAGCCCGGTCAGCTCGGATACGCGCAGGCCGCTGCCGTACAGCACCTCGATGATGGTGCGGTTGCGCAGGGCCTCGTCCTTGGACGTGTCGATGGCTGCTATCATGGCGTCTATCTCGTCGAGGCTGAGCACGTCGGGGAGCTTGCGGCCGAGTTTTGGCATTTCCAGCACTTCGGAGGGGTCGGCCTGGATGATGCCACGTATGCGGCAATACCTGAAGAATCCGCGGATGCCTGAAATGAAGCGGGACAGCGAGGATGGAGCCAGGCCCATATCGACTAATCCGGCAATAAGCTGATGCAGATGCTCCTGAGTGATGTCGCCGAGTTCAAGTCCCTGCGCCCGGGCGAATGAGAGGAGATGGTCGATGTCGATGCCGTAGGCTGCGGCGGTGTTGGCCGACAGACCGCGCTCCAAAACGAGCGAACGGAGATATGCCTGTTTCGGATCGATCATGCTGTGGTTTTAAGGTTTATGGTTAAGGATTAGAGGATGGTGCGGCTGATTGAAAACTAACCGATTGAGACGGGGTAGTTTATCTTCTGCATTCCGTCGCGGTTTATGACCAGGACGTTGCGGGGGCCGGTGAACATGACGCCTTGCGGCAGGGCCTCGAACAGCCGGTCGGCCCATCCTTCGGGGGCGTCGCGCAGGGCCACGCCGTGACCGGACAAGGCCAGAGCCTGTTTCAGCGTGTCAAGAGGGATGAAGTCGCCGAGCGAGCATATCAGGTCGCAGTCAATGGCCCGTTTGGGTGTGCGGACTATTCTGGTGCGCGTGCCGAGCGCCCGGACAGCAGCGTGATAGGCGGGGTGGGCGCCGTTCTGCAGGAATATGGACTCCGGATCGAGCATGGCGGCGAGACGCAGCAGCATCCGCGCCTCGCGCCGCAGCCGGCCGATATGCGGACCCGACAGGGCGTTGTCGATATCGGCATAACCGTAATATGCCACCTGGCCGGGGCGTATGGCCCGCGTCACAAGCTGATAGCCAAAGGGAGAATGCACGCCATACCCGTGAGTATGGCGCCATCGCTGGAATCCGGTGGATGCTCCCTTATTTTGTGACATCCTCGGCGTCTTTAGTCTGTTTGCGTTTATGAGTCATATACCATGCCCGGGCTCCGAGCGCCAGGAGGCAGAGTACGTATATCAGCACTACGCTCGTGACGGCCAGCGTGTTGGTCACCTTCAGAGACTTGGGGTCGAACTTGAACACGATATCGTGCTGGCCGGCGGGGATGCGCAGCGCGCGAAGCACGTAGTCCACGCGGCCAATCTCGGCGGGTTTGCCGTCGATGGTGGCCTCCCAGCCCCACGGGAAGTAAATCTCGCTGAACACGGCCACGCCGCCTGTGCCGGTCGTGGCCTTGTAGGTCAGGCGGTCGGGAGCGTACGAGGTCTCGTAGATGGTATCGCCGGGATTGACGGCCAGTGCTTTGCCCAGTGTTTTCTCGAACTTCCTGTCGGCCACTGCTGCGACCTTGGTGGGCAGCGAGTCGAGCGCCGACATTTCCTGATCGGGAGTGTCCACATACGTCACGTTCTCCACGAACCAGGCGTTGCCGTTGGCCTCGGGATTGAGCTGATACTCGTTGCCCGACATGATGTACTTGGCGTTGAGCATGTTGAGTACTTCGGAATTGTTCTTGGTTATCTGACGGTCAATCAGGTCGTTGTAACGGGTCAGCTTCGCGGCGTGGTAGCCGCCGATGGTCTTGTGGAAATAGCTGGAGCGCGCCGAGCTGAATCCGGCCACGTCGAGCACGCGGTAGTTGGTGGTGTCTTTCAGAATCTGACGGTCGGCGTCTGTCATCCGGAATACGGCGGTGTTGTCCTGCGGGTCGGTGAAGTTGTCGGAGTTGACATAGCGCAGGTTGACCGAGAACAGGTCGATCAGCGTGAGTGCCGCGATGCTGCACGCCAATGTGGTGCCGTTCAGAACCTTGCCTTTGAGGTAAAGGAACATGATGGCGCTGCCTATGGCGATGAAGATGAGCGACCGCCAGCAGTCGGCCTGAACTAATGACAGGCGCGTCTGACGGATGGCGTCTATCACGTTATAGTACGCGGGATTGGCGAACGCGCCGGCTTCCTGCAGCTGTGCTATCTCGGTCTGACTGAACGGCTCGCCGAATATCGAGGGGGAAATAGCGCCTATGAGGCACACTAAGGCGCCGAGTCCCAGGACTGAATAGCTTACCCAGGGATTGTCGCGGAACGCCTTCGGGTCGTCTATCATCTTCTTGACGCACAGCACCGCTAAGAACGGCACGGTGAATTCCACGATTACAAGGATGCTGGACACGGCCCGGAACTTGTTGTAGCCGGGGAAGCTGTCGATCATGAAATTGGTGAATGCCGGGAAGTTATGTCCCCATGAGAGGAGGATGGCGAAGATGGAGACTGCGAACAGGGCCCACTTCATCGGGCCTTCCACCATGAACAGCGCGATGATGGCCAGCAGCAGTACGAATGCTCCCACATACACGGGGCCGTTGGTCATGGGCTGGTCGCCGAAATACTGCGGGAACTGGTCGAGGAACTGGAATTCCTCGGGCGAGATGTTAAGCTCGTTGGCCTTTTTGGTCTGTGCCAGTGACTTAAGCTGTGTCTCGCCGGCCACGGGCTGGATGGTGGCTCCACCCTTGACGTTGGGGATAAGGAGCGACCATGTCTCGTCGATGCCGTAGCTCCATGCCGTGATTGCGTCGCGGTCCATGCCTGACGAGGCCTGCGGCTGGCCGGGCTGTGTCAGCTCGGTGGCGCGGCCGCGCACCGTCTGCTTGGAATATTCGTAGGTATTGTACAGGTTTGCCGAATTGGCCGCCAATGCCAGCGAGCCTGCGCCTACAACGCAGGCGGTGGCTATAAGCCAGGATTTGACCGTCTTCTGCTTGATGGCCGTGCAGAGCCATGCTATCATCATGGCCACGATGACGAACATGAAGTAATAGGACATCTGCGGGTGGTTGCTCTGCAGCTGCAACGCCCCGAACAGCGCGGCCAGCGCGGTGCCCGGCAGGTATTTGCCCCTGTAGCACAGTGCGATGCCGCCGATGCACGGCGGTATGTAGGCCAACGTCAGGTATTTCCATATATGGCCCGCGCCTATGAGGATGATGAAATACGTTGAGAACCCCCAGGCGATGGCGCCGAACAGGGCGTTGCTCCAGCGCACCTTGAAGCACAGCAGCATGATGAAGAAACCTAACATCATGCCGAACAGCAGGTTGGCCGGTACGGGAAGCCACAGCATATAGGCTTTTCCTATGAATTCAATAGTCCGGCTGGCGGGATATGAGGGCGCTATCTGGAAGTTGGGCATACCGCCGAACAGCGAATTGGTCCAGCGGGTCTCGTTTCCGGTCTCGGCCGCGTAGGCCTGGCCTTCCTGGCCGTTGGCGATGCCCTGCATCACGTCGTGCTGCTGCAGTACCTTGCCCTCGAACGCATCGGGGCTGAAGAACAGCAACGACACCACGAGGAGTACAAGTACGGAGAGAAGGGGGTATAGGTATTTCTTTTTCATTCTTCGTCTACGTCGATACGGATCTGACGGTTAAGGCTTTGTTCCAGGCTGATGAGCGTTTCGGTCTCGGTGACGCCGGGGATGTGTTGAATCTGGTCGTTTAGCAGCTGCATCAGGTGCTGGTTGTCGTAGGCATACACCTTGATCAGCATTGAGTATGGGCCGGTGGTGAAGTGGCATTCCACCACCTCGGGAATCTCCTCGAGCTGGTGTGCGGCCTCGCGGTAGAGCGAGCCTTTCTCCAGCTTGACGCCCACGTAGGTGCAGGTGTTGTAGCCCAGCTTGTGGGGGTTGACGATGTAGCCGGAACCTACAATCACATTCATGTCCATGAGGCGCTGCATACGCTGGTGGATGGCGGCGCGCGACACTCCGCACTGCTCGGCAATGTCCTTGGAGGCCATGCGGGCGTTGCTCATCACGATGTTCAGTATCTTTTTGTCAAGCTTGTCTAATCTTTCCATGTGAAACCCTGAGTCTTAATTTGAGTCTTAATCTATGTATTAACCTAATTTAAATGTTATATGGAAAATGTCAACATTGCGAGCAAAAATGTTGCATATTGGCATATTTCGTGACAAAATTACAATTATTTTTTCAAATTGCCAACAAAAATTAAGAAAATAGGGTGGGAAATAAGTGGAATGTGATCAAAACGCCATCAGGCGATGCGCGATTTCGCGAATCTGGCGGTGATGCCGGCGGTCAGGGCGCCGATCAGCATGACGGGCACGAGGGTGGCGAGCAGGTCGAGAGGCTTTACCAGCACTGGATACGCCGACATTATGGTTGACGTGCCGTCGCCGATCTTGATGAGGCCGAAGTGCTGCTGCAACAGGCACAGAACCAGGCCGAGCGCGATGCCGGCAAGTCCGCCCGTGGCCGAGACCATGAAGCTTTCCCATGCGAACACGCTTCCGATGCGGCGGCGCGACATTCCCATGGCCGACAGCGTGGCCAGCGAGTCTTCCTTCTCCAGCACCAGCATCGACAGGGTGGAGATGATGTTGAAGCTGGCTATGAGCAATATCAGGCCGAGCAGCAGGAATGACACCCACTTCTCGATCTCGATCATGCGGAAGTCCATTTCCTGCTGGCGCAGGCGGTCCTTGACCGTAAACTTCGGTCCAAGCTCCGTGGCGAGCCGTTGCGCCACGTCGGCAGGGTCGGCGCCGGGCGTCACGGCCACGTGCAGCGACGAGGCCTCGGTGTCGTATTGGAACAGGCGCCGTGCCGTGGGCAGGTCGACCATGATGCGGTTCTCGTCATAATCGTTCTGCATGGCGCGGAACATGCCGGACACATAGAGCGAGTCGGTGATGAAGCTGGTCAGCGGATTGGCCATGTTTACCTTCCCCTTGCGCTTGGGGGCGAATATAAGGAGATTGTCTTCGGGCAGGGCACCGATCTGACGCGCCACGCCGATGCTGATGACGGATTCGGGCAGGCCGCGGTCCAGACCGGCCTTGAGGTATTTCCCCTCCTTGGGGTCTATCAGCTCTGTGATGCTTGTGGTGCGGGCGTAGTCGGCGGGATTTATGCCCATGAGGTATACGGGCATCTCGCGGCCCTGCAGCAGCACAAGGGCGTTGTCGGCCAGCGTAGGGGTGGCTACGGCCACTCCCTTGACACGGGAGGCTTTTGAGGCCACGGCCTCGGCGTCGGCGAATACCTTGCCTTGCGCCGGCTCGACCAGCACGTCGGGAGCCAGCGTGTCGAGACGCTCGCCTATGGACTGATGGAAGCCGTTGAACACCGACAGCACGCACACGATGGCCGCCGTGGCCACGGCCATTCCGGCTACGGACACAGCAGCAATCGCGCCAACCGCTGAATGCGATTTGCGCGACCTCAGATAGCGGCCGGCCAGCAGGGCCGGTAAGTTCATTTTCATTTCAGGTCAAGCAGGCGGTCGATGTTCTCGGCATAGTCCAGAGAATCGTCGAGGAAGAACTGCAGGTCGGGGCACTTGCGCAGCGTCTCCTTGACCTGCTGCGCCAGGTCGTAACGCACGGTCTTGGTCTGACGCTTGATGTTCTCCAGAATTTCCTTGCTCTTTTCGGGCGGGAAGATGCTGAGGTAGACTTTGGCGATGCTCAGGTCGGGCGACACGCGCACGGTGCTGACCGATACCAGGGTGTTGCCCATCTTGGCTGTCTGTTGACGGAATATCTCGCCCAGCTCCTTCTGGAGCATACGGGCTATCTTGGCTTGTCTTTTTCCTTCCATGGTGTCTGAATAATGGGTTTTACGAGTCACCGGGACTCATATTTTAGAACGTGTCAAAAGGCATTATAGTTTGCGGATGACCGAAAGACCGTCGCGCAGGGGAATGATGACGCACTCCACGCGCGGGTCGCGGGCCACGAAGTCGTTGAAACGGCGGATTCCGCATGTCTGGGCGTCGCGGTCGTATGCCGGGTCGGTCACGTGACCGTCCCACAGGGTGTTGTCGGCTATGATGTAGCCGCCTGGACGGATCAGCGGGAACAGGGTGTCGTAATATTCGAGGTATTGCCTCTTGTCGGCGTCCATGAAGGCCAGGTCGAACTGTCCGGGCGCGAATCGGCGCATCACCTCCAGGGCGTCGCCGATGTGGAGGGTGATTTTGCCGGCCATCTCCTGTGGGGCGTCGGTGAGGCTTTGGCGGATGAAGTCTTCCAGTTCGTCGTCGGCCTCGATGGTGTGCAGCGTGGAGTCGTCCGGCATCCCCTCGGCGATGCACAGGGCGGAATAACCGGAAAAGGTGCCGAGTTCCAGCGCCGACATGGGACGGATCATTTCCACCAGCATCTTGAGCAGGCGTCCCTGCAGCGGGCCGGAGCACATGCGGCCGTTGAGCAGACGCAGGTTGGTGCGCCGGTTCAGTGCCCGCAGCCATTCCGGTTCGGTCGAGGAGTGCTGCTCCAGGTATGAGTCAAGGTCCAGATTCATGTCGGTCAGAAGGGGATGTCCTCGTCGAGATTCAGCAGATGTTCCACGGCCAGTTTGTATCCGAACGTGCCGCAGCCGGCGATTACGGCCGTGGCTGCGCGGGCGGTGACGGAATTGTGGCGGAATTCCTCGCGGGCGTGGATGTTGGAGATGTGCACTTCCACCACGGGCACGGATACGGACTCGATGGCATCGGCTATGGCCAGCGAATAGTGGGCGTAGGCGCCGGGGTTGATCACGATGCCGTCACAGTTCCGGTCATAACCGAACTGATGGATCAGGTCGATTATGGCGCCTTCCGAGTTGGACTGGAAGTCCATTATCGAGACCTCGGGGAATGACTCGCGCACGTCTTTGATAATGTCGGGCAGCGTCCGGGTGCCGTATATGTGGGGGCTGCGTTTGCCTAACAGATTGAGGTTCGGGCCGTTTATAATGACTATCATGGCTGAGTGGAATATGGAAATAATAATGAAAAAAGAGCAACAGGCAGTACAAGACTGACGCTGTTGCTCTTCCTCTCTCCTCGGCGGTGCG
>DESI01000072.1:0-536 GCA_002361235.1 Porphyromonadaceae bacterium UBA3318
ATACCTATTGATTTCAGCCACTTCTGAACGTCAAAACTCGGACATGCTTTGGCGGCGACCTCGTTGTGGCCTATGATCCTGACCCCGGGGAAGCGTCGGTGGAAGTCCATCACATAAGCCTCCATCGCCTTGAGCTGCGCCGACGTGCGGGTGTCCTTAGGTCGGGACATGTCCTTTGTCATACCCCCGGCATAGACCACATGACGACTGACCGAATTGTACCCTTTGGCCCCGTTGGTTATCTCCCACGGATCCACATTGGCGTCCTCGTTGTTGTCAACCAAGCGCTCAACAGTTCCGTCAAGGTGGATAATGTCGGTATAGCCGACCTGCTTCCATCCTCTGCCACCATTCGACACCGGGCTGAGGTGCATACACCTTATGTCATCGCCTGTCACCTCGCGCCCCTCAGGTGTCGCGGTGCAATGGAGTACGAGATATTTAAGCCTGCTCGCCATCGTCCTCCGGAATTTCATCATCCGACAGGTCCGTCACATTCTCCGGTCCGGAAGCTCCTTTTTCCGAAGCGCCCTCCG
>DESI01000072.1:808-2423 GCA_002361235.1 Porphyromonadaceae bacterium UBA3318
CGGGTTCTCGCGGCCGTCAAACACAACGATCTCCTCGCCGAAACCGATATTGGTGTCAGCCTTCATCAATAACTTGAAGAAGTAGAGCTCGCTCGCATTTGACAGTTTGTCAATCTGGATCACACTCTCGTCATCCTGAAGGTTGACAGCGGCAAAAAGATTGCCGTCCACATCGGGCGAGCAAAGTGTGGCCATGAGCACATCGGAAGGCCAAGAGGCGACTGTCTCTATTTTTATACCCTTGAACGACTTTTCGTTTGTTTTCGTCTCGTCGGAGTTCTTGTGTTCACGCGCTGTGAGCTCCTTATCGTATTTCTGAAAATCCTTCTTCGACATCAGGATACGGAGATTGGGGTGCTCCAGCATAGCCTCGGGGATAGAGTCCAGCACGGCATAGAGACGGTCTATCATGCTCTTTGACTCGCACTCGACGATGATACAATCATCATCTTTGGCGGCTTGGGTGAGAATGCCGTTCATCAGGTTGTCATCCCCTTCCTCGGCATAGACACCGTTTATATAATGCCAGCCAAGCTCGAACTGGAGCTGCTTTGACATGACCTCAAGCAGTTTGTTCTGCACTTCAGGAGGGAGCTGTGCGAAAACGAGATTGCCTTTAGGCTGATAGGGACGCCAGACATTTTCAAATGTCCTCGGATTGAACACGGTAAAGGCCATGAAATCCTCGGGGTCGAGCTTCTTTTCAGAGTATTCGAAATCCCCCTTGGCATCCGCTTTCTGCGGATCTTCCTTACGCTTCTGGAGCATCTTCCCGGCTCTGAGGCGGGGCACGCTGATTGCCTTTTCCACCCCCGGGATTACCATGACCAACCCCTTGGCGACAAGCTCATTGCCGGTGGCTGCGACGGTGAGTATGTTTTCCAACACCTCGCCGCTGTAATTGGTGTTTCTTACTACTATTGCCATAGTGTTTTTGTTTTATTGGTGAGTTACTTATTGAGATTGTCATTTATCTCCTTCATGCGGCGTGCCCAAGGTCCCTCTTTGCCTGTTGGGCGGTTTATATCCTCCATGACCTTGCGCTTGGGTGTGAGAGCCGCAAGAGCCGCTTTACCTTCCGCCATGTCACGTTTGAGGATGTTCTCGAATGTGGGACGCGTCTGGGCGTTGATGCGTCCGTCCTGCTCGGCCGCGTCGAGCAATGAAGCGCGCTCGGTGGCTTCGTCGGCTGCTGCCTTCTCCTCAAAGCCTTTGACCTTAGCCTTGAGTTCCGTGTTCTCCTGCTCCAGTGCGGGAACCTTCTCCGCTGCCTTCTCGAGATTGTCAATCTCTTTGAGTGCAGCCGCGTCATCCGCACAGTCCTTGAAGCGCGGTCGCTTTTTGAGTTCTTCTAAGTTCATTTGATTGTCGTTTAATGGCCTTTCGAGCCGGTTATTGAATATGCTATATATCTGTTCCGGGGTGCTGTCATCCGGTACCGGGTCGGCATCATAGATACCGTCAACCAGACCGAGCGAAAAAGCCTCCCCGGCGGTCAGCCAGTGGTCGTTGTCATCAAAATAAGAGGATTTCACCTGCGCTTTGTCCGTTTTCAGCTTTGAGGCGAGCATATCGGCAAGACTGTCCTCGAGTGCCTGTATCTCATCTATGCACC
>DESI01000072.1:2645-29899 GCA_002361235.1 Porphyromonadaceae bacterium UBA3318
TTGTCCGTTTTCAGCTTTGAGGCGAGCATATCGGCAAGACTGTCCTCGAGTGCCTGTATCTCATCTATGCACCTTCGCAGCTCGGTCTTGTTGCCGTAGCATCCTCCGCTGACACTGTGGAGCATAAGCCGGGCATATTTGCTCATGGTGACAGGCTTACCGCACAAGGCAAGCACGGCCGCCATGCTTGCCGCCACACCGTCTATGTATATATGTATGTCGGCACTGCTTCCTTTCAGGGCATTGAATATCGCAATACCGCTGTAAACATCGCCTCCGATGGAGTTGATGCGAACATCTATCCGGGCACCGGAATTCTCGGCACCCTTCAGCTCAGATACGACATTGCCGCTTTTGACATCGCCATAATCCCCTATCTCCCCATAAAGGAGGATAGTCACGCTCCCGTCGGGGGCTGTATGTATGTTGAAATATCTGTTCATCTTCACTGTGTTTGATGCGGTCCGCCCACGTTTTATGGTGCAAAATTGCTATAAAACAACGGGGTATGAAAACCCCGGTTTTATCATACAACTTTATGGCGTTATCATGCCGCCTTAAAGTTGTATCATGCGGTCCCACTTTCGCCAACTCCCTTTTTTATAGCAATTTTGCATCATAATTATCAATGTTATGGCAGATTTGACTAACGCCCAGAAAAAAGAATGGGCAAAAACTCTATACCTCCGTGAGAACCTCACCCAGCAGGAAATCGCCGACAGGGTGGGATGCTCGCGCGTCACCGTGTCAAACTGGGTACGTACCGGAAAATGGGAGGAACAGAAGGTGGGTATTACCCTGACAAGGCAGGAGCAGGTCGGCAACCTGTACCGTCAGGTGGCGGAGATAAACCGGGCCATCTCAGAGCGCCCTGAGGGTGAGCGGTTCGCGACATCGAAAGAGGCGGACATCCTCGGAAAACTCGCGGCGGCCATATCGAAAATGGAGCAGGAAATAGGCATTGCCGACACTATAAGCGTATTGACAGGCCTTATAGAATGGCTGCGACCCCACGACATAGAGAAAGCGAAGGAGATAACACGTATTGCCGACGCATACATAAAAGACAAGCTATGAAACAGGTTGACAAAATAGCCCTTCAGGACTGGGAGAAATTCAAGGAGGATATTGCGCGCTCAACCCCGGTCGATAAGACCATGACCCATGCCGAGCGAGAGAAACACCGCATATACCTCGAGGCTCATCCTGTCGAATGGATCAAGTTCTTTTGCGCGCCTTATGTAAAGAGCGAGTTTGCTCCGTTCCACAAACGTGCGATCAGACGCATCATAGCAAACGGAGAATGGTTCGAGGTCCTATCTTGGAGCCGTGAGCTTGCGAAGTCAACAATAACCATGTGTATTGTTCTGTATCTGGTACTGTCGGGCAAAAAGCACAATGTGATATTGACCTCAAACTCTAAAGACAACGCGGTGCGGTTGTTGGCTCCCTACCGTGCCATGCTTGAGGCAAACGGTCGCATAATCGCATACTACGGGGCTCAAATGACTCCGGGATCATGGACCGAGGATGAATTTCTCACAAAAGGAGGTGCCGCATTCCGCGCCCTCGGCGCCGGGCAGTCTCCGCGCGGATCACGTAACGAGGCAATACGTCCGGATGTGCTGCTCATCGATGATTTCGACACCGACGAGGACTGCAAGAACCCCGACATAATACAGAAACGGTGGGAATGGTGGGAAAAAGCCCTCTACCCCACCCGCTCCATATCCACACCGACACTGATAATATTCTGCGGCAACATTATCGCGAAGGATTGTTGCGTGGTCAGAGCTGGAGCTATGGCCGACCACTGGGACATCGTGAATATTCGCGACAAGGAGGGTAATTCCACTTGGCCGGAGAAAAACTCGGAGGAGTTCATCGACCGCACCCTTTCAAAAATCTCAACCAAAGCGGCGCAGGGTGAATATTTCAACAATCCCATATCTGCCGGGGAGGTGTTCGAGTCTGTTACATACGGCAAGGTTCCCCCTCTTAAAAAGTTCAGGTTCCTCGTGGCGTACGGCGATCCATCTCCGGGCGAGAGCAAGGCTAAGAAGGGAAAATCTTTCAAGGCTGTCATGCTGATGGGGAAACTCGAAGGCAAATTATATGTCATAAAGTCACGACTTGCAAAATCGCTCAATGCCGAATTTATAGACTGGTATGTGCAACTTCTGGAATATGTGGGAGGTATCGTCCCGGTCTATTGCTACATGGAGAACAACAAGCTACAGGATCCATTTTTTCAGCAGGTGTTCAGGCCGCTTGTCGCAAAGGTACGCAAAGAGAGGGGCATCCAGTTGTATATCCGACCGGATGAACGCAAAAAGACAGACAAGGCAACCCGCATAGAAGCCAACCTTGAGCCGATGAACCGGGAGGGCAATATGATCCTGAACGAAGCGGAGCGTGACAACCCGCACATGAAGGAACTCGAAGACCAGTTCAGGCTTTTCACACTTACATTGCGCTATCCGGCTGACGGTCCGGATGCTGTCGAGGGTGGCAACCGCATATTAGATGAAATCATGCGTAAGGTTGAAACTCCTCTTACACGCTCACGCTCGGAAATAAGCCGGCGCAACAAACGAAGATTATAGCATATAAATTCCATATATGAGCCAATTTGTTCAACTTTCAGACTATGACGCGTCAATACACCGGGAGATACTCGATGCGCTTACGCGTGACGATGATACCGTGGTGGAGATATGCGAGGACAGGGCCATTGCCGAGATGCGCTGCTACCTGTCCAAACGGTATGACTGCGACCGCATATTCTCCGCTTCCGGCGACGACCGGCACCAGTTGGTGTTGATGATGGTACTCGATATTGCCGTGTACCACATATTCTGCATACACAATCCCCAGAAGCTGTCCCAGATCCGGAAAGACCGATACGAGCGTGCGGTGGAATGGATGAAGGCGGTCGCCCGTGAGGACATATCGATCGAGGGTGCCCCGCTTCTGCCCGAGGAGGAGCGTGTGGCAGGGTCCACATTCCGCATACGCAGCAATCCCAAACGAGTCAGTCACATGTAACCATCACCATTATGAGCAAAAGAAATAATAATCCGGAAAGCCGCCCGGGATTGATAACCTCCGGTGGCAACGTTCCACGACCGGGGCAGTCCCGCCCCCCAGTCATAGTGCTTACACAGCCTAAGCGGTTCGGGATAGACATAGCCGATTATACGGAAGCAATCAGATCGGCCGAAAATATCGACTTCCCCCGGCGCTACAAGCTATATGACCTGTACGCGGACATACTTATGGACTCTCACCTGTCCTGTGTCATCGAGAAACGCCGTAATGCCGTGCTATGTTCCGACATAGAGTTCAGGCGCGACGGCAAGCCGGATGATAAAGTCAACGAGCAGATACGCTCCCCTTGGTTCTCAAGGCTCGTGAGCGACATTATAGACGCCCGGTTCTGGGGCTTCACGCTCTGCCAGTTTTTCAAGGATGGCGAGTGGATAGACTACAATCTGGTCCCGCGCAAACATGCGGATCCGGTGCGCAGTTTGATCCTCCGTCACCAGACCGACATAACCGGCATAGCGTGGAATGAATACCCGGATCTGCTGTTTGTGGGAAGACCCGATGATCTCGGGCTGCTCGCCAAGGCTGCCCCTTGGGTGATATACAAACGGAACACCACCGGCGACTGGTCCCAGTTCTCCGAAGTGTTCGGTATGCCTATTCAGGAATACACTTATGACTCCGACGACGAGGGCAGCCGTGAGCGTGCCATTTCCGACGCGGCAAACGTGGGTAGCCTCGCCACGTTCGTACACGGCCAGGACACTTCGCTCAATCTGATCGAGGCCGGTAACAAGACTGGCTCCGCAGATGTTTACGAGCGGTTATGCGAGAGATGCAACAACGAGATTTCAAAACTATTCCTCGGGAACACGCTTACCACCGAGTCATCCGACACAGGCACTCAGGCACTTGGCACAGTGCATAAGAAGGGGGAGGACAAAATCGCCCAGTCCGACCGGCTGTATGTCCTCGATGTGCTCAACTATGAAGCTGCCGACATATTCGCCCGCATGGGCATCTACACTACCGGTGGTGAGTTCTGTTTCCCGGAGAAAAAGGATCTTGATCCGACATCCAAAATCAACATACTGACACAACTGTGCACCGGCTTCAATCTGCCCGTCGATGATGATTACCTCTACGAGGAATTCGGTATCAGCAAACCGGCAAATTATGAAATGATAAAAAAAGAGGAGCAGGAACGACGCGCCCGGGAAGCAGAGGAGGCGAAGGCTGCCGCAGAACAGATACCGCAAAATGACGGTGACACGGAGGATGATCCGGACAAAGACAACAATCCGGAAAATGGGGAACAGGGCGACGACAAGGATCTGCCGGAACCTACCGAAAAACAAAAAAAGACTTTCAAAAACTGGCTGAAAAGTTTTTTCGCAAAAGCCCCGTGGAACACCGGGGCGGTTTTAGAATGGTAGTTGACGGTCTTTATTATGACAAGGACACCGAGGTTGCGTCATCGTTCGATTTTTCAGACGAGACACTGCGCAATGCCCTGTTGAATATTTACTCCAAAGACTTCCATCCGGCATCCGACATCGAGGTCACTCTTTTTAACGAGGTGTGGGCGACAATGGATAAGGCGGTAAAAAAAGCCTTCGGCAATGTGTCGCCCTCCGATCCTGACGCCGACTTTATCGAAGCCTTGCGCCGGAATAACGCTGTGTTCTCGGCATTCAAGGTACACCGGGCGCAAAATGACATGGCACGTCTTTTATTGGACTCGAACGGCAATCCAAAGCCGTTTGAACAATGGTTGAACGAGGTTATGCCTATCGCCAGCCACCAATGCAGGACTTGGCTCAAGACCGAATACGACACTGCTGTCATACGTGCGCATCAGGCTGCGGACTGGCGTCAGTTCTCAAGAGAAAAAGACATTCTCCCAAATCTTAAATGGGGACCGTCAACCTCCATCACTCCGGGGGAGGATCATCGCATATTCTGGGGTGTTGTGCGCCCGATAGACGATGATTTTTGGAACCACCATAAACCGGGCGACCGTTGGAACTGCAAATGCACGCTGTCATCGACCGACGAGCCTGTGACACCGGTTCCCGCTGGAACCACCCCGTCATCAACCCCACAAAAGGGACTGGAGAATAATCCGGGCAAGGATGCGAAGCTGTTTTCAGACTCCCATCCGTATAAGACGGAGGCCCATGCCAGTGCGAAGAAGGCTGTTGACAGACTGTTGAAACGCCTTGAGGAAATGATGAAGGAAATGCCGGATCATTTTACCCCCGACGAAAAGAGTGCCATCGCCCGGGACAATCTCGAGATTGAAAAGGCTCTCGGCATAACAAAGGGCAAACCTATGACGGTGGAGGATGCGGACAAACAGTCTGCGAACCCGAATTATGTGCCTGAATATATACTCGATCCGAAAGGTATCTATAAAGACAAATACGGTAATACATATCGATTGAACAAAGAGTATGATAGGACCAAACACCGTCCGTTTGGCATAAACTGCCAGACATGCGCTCCGGCATATTCATTACGCCTAAGAGGGTTCAATGTCACCGCGAAAGCAAATACCAAGGGTTCTAAACTTGAGCACCTAAGCCAAGGTTACAACTGTTGGAAAGTATGGCGCAACTTAGACGGGACTCCCGCAAAGCATACAAGCACCAATGATTGGATGATCGGCAAAAAATATAAAAAAATGACGCCTAAACGTTATCTTGAATTCTTCGATGAAGTATGCAAGGATGAAGGCGTATATGAACTTTCAATCGGATGGAAAAAAGGGGGTGGTCACGCTACAATATTACAGCGGTTCAAAGACGGATCACTGAAATATATTGAACCACAGGCTGACAACTCCAAAGGTTCCGGGTATGAATTCAAGGATATAAAATACCTCGCAGAGAATGGCGCAGCGAATAATCACGGCTGCCGTGGCATTATGCGAATAGACAACAAATCATTCAACACCGACTTCATCGACATCTTCGATAAGTGAGTCCAGTATGTTCATGGCTATGTCACCCGTCACTTCATCCACTGTGGTTCCGTCGTACAGATATACCGGGCAAACTCCGGCTGTAACATCATCCGGATAATGGTAATAATAGGCCTGCGCACCTTGGAATTCACCAAGATACTCCACGTGCTCGCCGTACATTGACCGGAGCTCGGAGGCGGCATTCATTACCTGTGACGGGATGTTCATTGTAATAGTCTGGTTTATAATCCGCAAATGTAACATTATTTTTTCATTGCAACAATTTTATGGATATAAAAGATTTCGCAAAACTCGTAAAAGCCAAGCGCGGTGAGCTTGAAACCCTCATGCGCCGTAATATGCTGGTGATTGCCGGGCGTATGGCCAAGGATCATTTTCAGGACAACTTCCGCAAAGGCGGCTTCGTCAACGGTGGTCTGCATCCTTGGAAACCGGCAAGGCGGCTGTCATCCGGCGACCCGGGAGCAGCGTCAAATTACGGCACGCTGCTGTCAGGGCGCAACCATCTTTTCAGCTCCATAAAATACATGCCGGGCGATTACCGGGTACGTGTCGCCAACGACGTGAGGTATGCCCCGCTGCATAACTGGGGAGGGATTGCCAATCCGAACGTCACAGACCGCATGAGACGCTTCGCTTGGGCGATGTTCTATAAATCCTCAAGTCAGACGAAAAAAACCGGCACGGGGCAAAAGAAACGCCAAAAAGGCGGTTCCAGCAAACAACCGGAGAATGCGCAGGCGCAATTCTGGAAAAGACTTGCGTTAACGAGAAAATCAAAGCTCAAGGTCAAGATCGCGCAGCGCCAGTTTCTGGGCGAGAGTGTCGAGCTGTCTGATAACATTACCGCCCGGACAGAAAATGAAATTCGTAAAATTCTAAACTCATAAAATCATGGATGAAATTTTTATCAACATTATGGAACGTATTGCCGGGAGTGTGCCGGAATTGTCGTTGATCGATGAAGATTACGGACAACTTGAAATGTCTGCCGAGGAGGACAAATATCCCGTGACATTCCCATGTGTCCTGATCGGCAATATCGATGCGGACTGGAGGGATCTCGGACTCGGCAACCAGAAGGGAGCCGCCCTGATCACGGTGCGCCTCGCCATTGACTGCTACGACGACACCTCGTTCGCATCCGGAACCTATGACAAAGTAAAGGAGCGGCGACAGGTGGACCTGAAACTATACAAGGCACTCCAACGGTTCAAGAGTGCCCAGTGCGCCACCCCTCTTGTACGTGTCAAAAGCCGGGATTATGCCCTACCGGGATATGTCAAAGTGTTCGAGACGACGTACGCATTCACCATCAACGACAATTCGGGACAGTCCCTATAACTCGGGAAACAATGACAGCTGGTCGTTGGTAAGACGCGGTTTCTTGACTTTCGGGAGCGGTGTGATATTATCTGCCGCTCCGCTCCGCAACATTCTCCGGATAATGGCCATTATCCGTTCCTCGGAGATAAAAAACTCACGTTCCGAGAGAATTTTGAGCGCGTCATCAAAGCGCAGCCGCTGTCTCTCGGTCCAATAATAGTAACGACGACACAAAGCCTCGTCACGCAATTTTATAAGTTCTTTATCTCTTCCTTTTGCCATATACAAGCTATATGCAAAATTAGCGATTTTAACGCTATTTAGATACATAAAGCACCGTAAATATTTCATCTACGGTGCTTTATGGTTAAGGGGTTACCAACATTACGCTACAAACGGCAGAAACTCGGCTCGACACGACGCCATACGCCGTTTTTGTCACGCTGCCAGAAGTAGAAGTTGACAGCGGTCTTGGTGACAGTGTGGCTTTCCCGGAACAGTCCCATGATGGATTTATACTCCTCGTCGAAACGGTCCTCCATCTCGTAGAGCTTGCTGATGTTCTTGTAGTCCAGATCTCCCTGACGGTTACGCTCGAGGAGGGTCATCGCCAACTGGTACATCGGGTCGTCATATCCCTTCTCGCTTCCGGCGACATACGCCTTGAGGTATTCCATAAGACGCTCGGCCGCCATGTCGGCACGCTCGTCAAAGGTTTTGACCTTATTGCTGCGCACCTCCATTTTCATGTCACCGTCAACGATGGTGAAACTTGACTGCTCCTCTTTGCGCAACTGACCGTAGTCTCTCATCACGGAATAGAAACCGTCTGCCTCTTTCTCGATCCATTCACGGAACTGGCGCACATCCTCCACCAACGGAAGAAGGTGGCTTTTGACTTCGTGTGCGAATTGCGCACGCAAGGCCTCGTATGCCTCGCGACGGTCACGGGTTGCTTTCTGATCCTCGGCTTTGAGTTCCTCGAGCAGGTTCTTGCGCTCGGCTGCCGACATGCCCTTGAGGGCTTCTCTGATGTTATCCATTTCTCTTTATTTTTATTGGTTAGTCACTGATTACTTTATCGTCTATAAGGAGTCTCGCAAAAGCTCGGTCTCGCTCCGCTTTGGTGTTGTACTTCTCGAAGGTCCTATAATCGGTACCTGCGACATAGCGCGCCTTTATACGGGGAGTAGGGTAATCATCTTTGCGGATAATTATAAATCTGGCTTTCAACACCTTGTCTTGGCTTTTTCTGTCCATGCCTCAGCCCTCCTCTTCGTAGTTCTGCATCTCCGGCTCCTGACAGAGCAATGCTTCCTCATACTGTTCGTAGGTCCATTCGTTGACCTCGTTGTAGAACTCCTCGCGCTCCTCGATTGTGAGGGTCGCAGCCGCCGTGGTCATCTGGGATTTCAGGCTGTCGATGGTTTCTTTTGTTTCTCTTCTCATATTACTTTGTTTTTTAGGGTTGTTTGCTTTCGTCTTATGGCACGCAGCTTTTTGAGCAGCGCATCCAGTTCGTCACAATCGAGGTGACAGAAACGCTTGCCAGCTATCCGGCTGTCCATGCAAAGGGCATCTACTTTGCCCCAGTCTGCCGTGTCAACATCGAGCAGCTGCATCTGATGGAGGACAGAACTGCGCTTCTTGCGCAATATGTCCCTCGGGCTTGGGGATATTTGTTCCATCATGTCCCCTCCTCTTTCATTGCCGGTTTCCACTCGACGGTCACTACCGCCATTACTTCACCTGTGCCACCGCAGTCCGGGCATATAACCGTTTCATCTTTATTCGGTGGCCCGTAAAACCAGCCTTTCCCACGGCAATAGCCGCAGACATGCCCCTTGCTCACAAATCCCTCATTATGAAGGCGACCCGGAGCCACGAGATTGATTATCGTCTGTTTCTCGCTCATGTTATTATGAATTGAATGTTAAAATTATATTCTCTAACCAAGCGCGGGATCTGTGGGATCCGGGCAGGGTCCTCGCCGTAGGGGTATTCTATGCAGCGTGCTTTCGTGTCGCATCTGACTCCCCTCTTACGTAACTTATACAGGAGGTTTTTACGCCTCATCGCTCTTTTGTCCGTCATCAAGTAATGCTTTTGTTGCTCCCTCCTCCCATATAGTTATGGGATCGCTGGCATGTTCCAGAAAACGGCTTTTGCACATTGCCTTGAAGCAGCTGACAAAGATCTTAACATCCGCATCAAATTCAACTTTTTTGGCTGTGCGGCCTTCCGGTTTCATACCCTCGGCATGGCTGATGAATATTAACAGTTTGTTGGAGTGACGCTCCTTCATCTCGCAGTATGCCTTATAACTGAGTCCGCTATATTGGAAAGAGTCTATTATCACGATCGGCGCGCTCTTTTTGCGACTCAGCCGCTCACTGAGCTGCTCCATCGGTTCCCGGTCAAGTACCATAAGGCGTTTGCGGGTCTCATCCATGCCGTGACGCTTCAGTGACATCTGGAACGACAGGCTCGTGCCCTCCTCCAGACTGTCATAGATAACCTTCCCGAAGCCGCAGAGGTATTTGGCAAGCTGCATCACAAACGAGGTCTTACCGTTGCCACTGGCACCCCATATTATCCATGTGCCGCTTTTAGCGGGGTTGCCAATGGCCGCCTGCCATTGGCCGGTAAATTCGTAGCTCGGGATCCTCATGTTCAGGATCTCTCCGGGGCTGTATGCTCTTTTAAGTTTCATCTTTTATTCCGTTTTCATCGTTGGACTCTCTGTCTATCTCCGTAACCCGGTACCTCAGGTAGCCGAATTTTATATGGGGAGGATGGTGGATCGGGCACCGCTCCCCCACCCTAACAACCTGCAATGGGATATAGGCGCCACGCCATATATTGCCTTGGAAGGGTCCGGCATCAATGACACGACCGTCATCGTTTACCGTCAGCCAAAGAAAATCCTGCCCCAGATCCTCAAGTATTATTTTAGTCATGGCTTTCTGTTTTTTTAAGTTCATCTACAAGCAGTCCGGCGAGAGTTACTGCGGTCTTGGATATGGCTACCGGCGTCCCCCATACCGGCTCTCCCTCCTTCGTCACTTCATCAACGATTGCGGGGTTACCCAGTAGGGCACACATTGCATCCTTGGCTATCTCATAACGACGCTGTTCCCAGTCAGGCTGCCGGCTCTGCAGCCGGCGGTTTATTGCTATGACAGCATCCATATACTGCTTCTCTATCACCGTCATGCCCCTGCCCTCCTTATCTTTTCGATTTCGGTATAGACGCGGCGCAAACCGCCTTTGGAGGCGTTTACGATCTTGGCAATGTCTGATCCTGCCGGGGCGTTGACCTTGGCGATGATCGCAGCCTGTGCCTTCATGAACTTCTCGCGCTCCTTGGCGTCATCCGGAGTTACCTTGCTGTATGTGTCCCCATATCGGCTGAACATTTCGGTATAACCCACCTTCTTGCCCTCTATGGCACGTGTTATCTTCTCCTGCAGCCCGTCGGCTCCCATCATGTACCACCCGCAGCAGCGTTCGGTGGCGTTCCACAACGCCTTTAGCTCCAGAAACGCTTCATACGATAGGTCGCCGGCTTCGTCGAGGATAATCAGAGGCGTGTCAATCGTCCGCAGATAGGCCACAAGGTCCTCGTAGACGTCGCTGTAACGTCCGAAAGACCCTACGCCGAATTCCTTTGCAATCTGGCGTATCAGTTTCAGCTTGGTCTTCACCTGCGAGCAGTCGATATAGACGGCGTGACGGTGCTGTTTCACGTAGGCCCGCGCCGTAAAGGTCTTGCCGATATTGGGCATGTCGCACATTATCGCCGACAGTCCGCTCTGCTGACACGTTTCAAGCTGCTTTGTGATGAAAGCGTAGGTCGGCGTCATGGCGGCCGTCCATTCCATTCCCGGGCGCAACTGTACGCCCAGGCGCCGCGCTATGCCTATCCAGTTGGCTTCGCTCACCTGGCGGTCATAATTGCCTTTCTTGATGGCATTGTAGACGCTGGGAGCGATTCTCAGTGTCGTCGCGTGGCGGTTGTCACTCGGGTAATTCTCTCTGTCCCCAGCTATGGCGGCTGCTATTCTCTGTTTTATTTCGTTCGTTATTTCCATTTCTATGCTGTTTTAATATTGTTCAAATCCTGTTCAGAGCGTCGGCCGTGAAGCGCTCGACATCCATGTATTCCGAATAGTCATTGTCCGGCTCCCGCGTCGGCACGGCTATCGGGACGCTCTTTGCCTCCTTGATTACCTCGGCTACGTCCGGACGATTGATGCCGAGTTTGTGAATCTTGTTTTTCTTTACCATGGCGTCGAACTGAGCCACATATTTCGCCTGATCCGTATAGGCCTCACGGTCGGCTTCGGTCTGCTCGGCCGTCGCCTCGTTGTACCTCTCGACCAGTCGGCATGTGTCGATAAGGCGGCTGTTCTGGTAGATATAGACCTCGCCTATGTTGCCGTCGGCGTCCGGCAGCCAATAGGCGTCAACCTTATAGTTGCGCGGCTCCAACCGTGATATTATTTCCGGGCTCGACAGCCGGTACTGGTTATATTGCACCGTGATATAAGCGTTCTGCTTGACGCTGGTCTGTGTATGCTCGCCGATGAAGCGGTATAGCACGGCTTTGTCAATCGGTGAGAGGTCCGGGTTCTGGCACCGGCACAGAACATCCCAGCGGGTCATACCCGGGAATTTCTTCTGATTCGGGTGCATCATGGAGTTGTACTCCCTGATCATCGCAATGTCATCCGCCACAAGCTGATCATAACCGTAAGTCGGCACCTTATAGGTGTTGTTCAGCTCGTCATAAACCTTTTCCACTTTCGGGCGGTTGGCTTCGAGGGCGGCCCACCATCGGCCTATGTTTTGCTGGCTGCGCTTCTCGACAGAGTATTTCTTTGCCCTGTTGACGTGCTCCTGGCGTTTCTCGCGCGAATTTCCCGGGTTACACCATCGGATCAGAGGGAAGATTACTCCGGCCTGCATAAGACCGTCGGTAAACTTGTTCACCAGATGATGCTCCACCTCAATCTGCGCCGGCATGTACCATCCGTTGCGGTCTATCGTCTGAAACATATTGCGCATGCAGTCTATAAACAGGTCCTTGTCCTTTTTGCGGCTGTAGGCGTAGCCCACTACGGCTCCGCTGGCCACATCGCTCACGTAGTAAGCATGAACATAGCTGCCGTCTCGCATCGGGCGCGGTAGGTCGCGGTCGTCGGCCGAGATTTTGCTGAAAGCGTAATTCGGACTGTGGCGCAGGTGATACGGCCGCTGTAAATTGTTGAAATCCCACTGCGTCTGGTGCACCTTGGCCAGCAGCGCCTTTGTCTTCGGCTGTTTGAGATAGTTTGCTATAGTGCCTTTGCTTAGCACTATCGGGTTACCGGCTTTGTCGGTGAAGTCATCCGAATTGAACACCTCGCCCGTCTCCGGGTCATACACTTCCAGGTCTCCGGTCACAAACTGATTATACATCTCCGCTACCACCGTATCGTAAGGATGCTCGGCCATGGCGCCGAGGCCGCGGATAAGGTCGGCTATGTCATAGGTCACCTTCCGCCGGTTCTGATTCCGGAACTTGCGGCTGATAAGAGCCTCATAGCCTTTTGCCTTGAATTCGTTCACCTTTCCCTTGAATCGGTTCACGCTAAGCGGGAGCGTGTGACCGAACTCCTCACGGTAGTAGTTGATGGCTCCAGCAAGCTCATTCCAGTTGACCGGACCGCCTTTCATAGCCCTGCGCATTATCACGGTGTCAGCCATCACATCGATCACAGCCTGTATAGCCGAGGCGTTGACCGTGTATTCGTTTATGTGCTCGGGTGGTAATGCGCTGCCATCCTCAAAACGGAACCGGGTATAAAAGCCCCGTGCCTCTGCATCGATATGGAAGTGGCTTGCAAACCACATTCTTAGTATCTCTGAATTCATATCTCCGTATTTGTCTTTTATTTTGTCTTGAAACCTTTGCGGCATGGTCGCTATTTCCACGAGTGCATAGCATCCTAAACCTTTCCCCGGACGTACCACGTTAATTTTGCCTCGTCTGCTCAACTGCTTATAATTTGACTCTGACATTATCGGGTTAGGCTCCCGGATCAGGTCCATATAAGAGATGCAGGCTATTTTACCGTAATACTCCATTGTCGTTTATCGGTTAGAGCGCAGCCGCCATTTGTTCAACCTCATTCTGAAGCTGCATAAACTCGGCAATGCTCAGATTGCTGTAACTATCCTTTTTAATCTCGTCAACCATGACGGACACCTCACCGCTTTGGAAGTCAGCGACGATCTTCACACGGGGACCGAATGTCTGCTCCATTGTGCGGTCAGCGGTGTTGTGGGTCGTCTCACACTGGGGAACATACCCCTCTGTCAGTTTGCCGCCTCGTTTAAGGGCGAGTATGCGTATGCGCTTCGCAAGATCGCTGTCCCGCTCGAAGTTCAGGGCTCTCCATACCTGCTGACGGGTACATTTGAACGCCTTGGCCAGAAAGGTCTTGGTCTCGTTGTCTGTTAAAATCTGCTTCTTCATAATCATATTTGCTTGGTGTTGTCGTTTCTGTTTCCCAACTCTCCGCACAGTGTCTGAAAAATATCCTCACACTGTGCGTCATACTGGCACAAATGGCAGTACGACCGGGAGTTTGCCAGTTCAGCCTCGGTCATAAATCCCTCGGCCTGATCCAATGCGGCTTTTACAGCAGCCTGAGTGTACAGGATTGATCCCAACGCGGCGCGCAAACGCTTGTCAAGCTGCTTGTCCGGATTTGCCTTGATAAAATGCTTTGCCATATTCTATGATTTTTATTGTTAATGATTGGTGGGAAAGGCGGGACTCGAACCCGCGACCGGCACGACCATTATTAAGGATCACACCGTGCTGCTCTGCCATCTGAGCTACTTTCCCGGTCACTCCGGCGCATTTGGCGACGCCGGAGCTTCAAATGTTTGCGCCTTGCGGCTTCTCGGCTCTCTTGCCGAAGGATCGCCCTCTCTTGGGTCTAACCCTTTACTTCCTTATGTTGGTGATATGGATTTCGTATTCAAACCTAGCAGCAATCATGGCTTCCACACGAGCCATCGAGCAATCACCTTCTGTCACCACAATAAATGCTGTACGGCTTATCTGATACGCCAATACATCAACATCGTTGATATATTCCACGAAAGAGCAGACCTTATCCCATTCGTGTTCAACTACTTCTACCTTTATTGCCTTCATATCTCTATTTGTATTATATCAAGTATGTTAGATGTAAGCATACTATTTACCGACAGTTGAGCTGATTTGACACCATTCTCTTGCATCCATCTTTTTGCATGATTGATTGCTGTCTGCTTATGGCTTCCGTCCGGAATAAGCACTCCAAAATCATCATAACTATCATTCATAAGTATGTACCAATATCGCTTCATCACAATCTATTTTATTTCGTTTATAATCGGTCTTACTGAGCAACCAAACACTGTGATCAGTCTATATTTCAGGTTCTCCACATAGAAGTCGGGAGCGGTAAACACTATGCCGGTCTCCTCGGTGTAGCTAAATGACACACCATCCATCATCAGGACTGCTGCCACCTTATGCTTGGCACTGTGTGTCTGCCACTCTTTGATTTCGTCTGTCGTTTGCATTTCAGTAGTTCTAAAATTCGTTAATCTCATGCCTTTTTCGTATCTTTGGCGCAGTGGCAACATCTTAACCACACCGCAAATGTAATGGATAAAATTTTAACCACAAAATAAAATGGCAAAAACTTTAACCATAAAGGAGAAAATTCTTGCCTTCTTAATAGAGAAAGGAATAAAAAAAGTAGAGTTCTTTGAACGGACTGGAATTCAGTCAAGTAATTTTAAAGGAGCAAACTTGACATCTGCTCCGGGAAGTGATATGCTAGTAAAAATTTTAACCACATATCCTGAACTATCTGCAGAATGGCTAATGACAGGTAGAGGTGAGATGCTTAAATCTAATTGCTCAAAAGGAAGTGATATGCGTACTTTTCAGGACAACACCTATTCTATTATAAAAAGTAAAGCTCCTGAATTTACGCCAATTAAACAAAACAAAAATCATAATACCCCACTTGAGACCCGTCCCCGTATTCCATTTGACGCAGCGGCTGGAAGCTTATCGATGGCATTGGGTTCCGTGTCGGAAAGCGACTGTGAACAAGTCCCAGTGATTCCTGCTTTCCCCCACTATGACTTCACAATCATTGCACGTGGTGAGTCCATGGAACCACAATATATGTCTGGAGATGAGCTTGCCTGTCTATTCATTAAGGAATCCTCATTCATCCAATGGGGGCGCGCTCATGTTCTCGATACTGCACAAGGCATAGTTGTGAAACGCATCTACGATCATGGTACATCCATAACATGTAAATCCAACAACCCTAACTATCCGGACTTCGACATACCCAAAAAAGATATTTATCGGATCGCTCTTGTGGTTGGTTATCTACGAATAGAATAATAATTATAACATGAAAAATATTTTACTAACACTTTGTTTATTATTTCCTTTCCTTTCAATTTCATGCGTTCCATCTCAAGAAGAGAAAGCTCAGGCCCTAATTCGCACCCAATTAAATCAGATGCTACCCAATATTGGAAGCTATGAAGTAATTGAGTTTGGAGAGTTTGAGCCAGCAAAGATTTGCTTCCAAGAAACTATCGAGGCATACTCACTGTTGAGCGAGCTTCAATCAATTAGCGATGATATGGCACTAGAAGTCGAAATGGCAAAGAGTTCTCATGACCATGCAATCGCTGAAAAACATTTTAAAACGATAAAAGAACTTGATGCTAAGTTTAAAACAATATCAGACTCGATTAATAGGAGAGCTACAGAATTCCATTATGACACTACGATGGTTTCCATGTTTCATAAATTTAGATATTATGATGATAAAAAAAGACATCATCAAATAGTCCCTATGACATTCTATTTCAATAAAGACATAACAAAAATCAAGGGGATAAAGTACCTGTACAATGATGATAGCGGTCCACAAATATACTCAGAGATACCATAGCCCAATCACGCCTCAAATATAACCATGCGGTACGCGCATATCCCCCTCAACACACCATATACACGGCACACACATAGTTTCGAGCATTCGAAATCCAGAATAGCGACAATACGCTAAACGACAAGGTATAACACCGAAAGTCAAGCTAAAAAGTGGTGGGTATTTTCCTACATATATATTGCTATATTTTTAGGTTATCATAAGTATTGGAGTTACTATCCTATGAAATACTACCAAAAAAAAAATCGGAAATGTAACCCTAAATGTAACCCTAAACTTTATTTTATTGTAACCCTAAATTGTAACCCTAAGTGTAACCCTAAACAAAAATAAGCATAAAAAAGGAGCGAAAACCGCTCCTTTAAGCATAAAAATGAATAACAACGAAAGCCTTTCTAACAGCGTTATTTTTACTATTTATTATTACTTATCTTGCTGTCTCTAATAAGCGTAGACTGCTTAATTATAGCCTTTTTAGTTATCACAGTGCCGTTCCCCGACAATCCGGCATGCTGTAAATAGCTCTTAGATGCACCGACCTGCTCCGGTGTCAACACAGAATAGACAGCAGATATACTGGAGAAGTACCAATCCCTCTGTTTCACACCCGTTATAGGGCTTATCAGATGCACATGTATTACCTTGCTCATTTCGACAACAAAAATAGCTAAAATATTCCATATAATCACTATTTGGAATATTTTGAGCAAAATTTATTCCATTCCGGAGTATCAAGAACCACCTGTAAACCATAGTCCCCATCACTACGAAAAATATGGAGATCTCAACATCATAAGTCGGCACAAGGCTATAAAAACCGCCATTCTTACCCTATATTACGCAATCTGAGTAGCGGATGTAAAGAATTGTGTCCGCTTTCAGGCAAAATCACCCATTATTGTAAAGCAGATGTAAGAACCGTGTAAAAGAAAAACCGCTTGGAATTTTCACGCCATTTTCAAGCCACTCCCCTAACCCATTGAACTGCAAAACGTTTAAGCACATTTCACCGACCAACAAATAAATCGCTTCGTTTTACGCCCCATAATAATTCTCCAATTCCAGCCGGAACTATGACTTATTCATCAGCTCGACATATAGTCCTACATTCGCTTTAAGGCATGCGTTTTTCGTGATAGTACACCATCAGTCTCGGTATGGGCATCTTTGACGTAATTTTGCTGTAATAATTATTTTACAGCAATGAATATCAAGACTTTTATCGACCGACCGGTATTGTCGTGTGTCCTGTCAGTGTTTATAGTTCTTCTCGGTACAATCGGACTTTCACGCCTTCCTATGGAACAGTTTCCGGAAATCGCACCGCCTACCGTGCGTGTTTCCGCAACATATACAGGAGCAAATGCCGAGACGCTCCAACGCTCTGTCATCGCTCTGCTTGAAGAGGCGATAAACGGAGTGGAGGGAATAAATTACATGACATCCTCGGCAAATAATAACGGACAGGCAACCATCACTATCTATTTCCGTCAAGGCACTGACCCGGATATGGCCGCTGTGAACGTGCAGAACCGCATCGCACAGGCTCAGGGATTATTGCCTGCCGAAGTAGTGCAATCAGGGATCAATGTCCGTAAAAGCCAGAACAGTACCGCTAAAATTGTGGCGCTTTACAGCCCCGACAACCGATATGACCAGAAGTTCATATTCAACTACTTCAAGATTAACATCGAGCCACGACTGGCACGTGTCCCGGGAGTTGGCGATATTACTCTTTTCGGATCGGACTATTCTTTGCGGATATGGCTGAATCCTGACAAAATGGCGGTGCATGGACTTGTGCCTGCCGATATAGAAGCGGTGCTTGCCGAGCAGAATATCGAGATACCGACAGGCACACTCGGAGCGGATGGTGAAAACACTTTCCAGTATGCGCTGAAATACCGTGGCAGGTATGAGACTGAGGATGAGTTCCGGCAATTGGTCGTGAAATCCACTCCCGACGGAGGGATATTGCGTCTTGGAGAGCTTGCCGACATAGAACTTGGACAACTGAGCTATTCCGTGAAAAACGAACTTTCGGGACATCCCGGCACAAACTGTATGATAGCCCAGATGCTGGGTAGCAATGCCAATGAACTTGTCGAAAAGATTGACGAGGTAATCAAAGCAGCCTCGGAGGATTTGCCTGATGGTCTTGTTCTGGTCGACCTGATGAGTGTCAAAAGTTTTATGGACGCGTCAATCTCCAATGTATTGCATACGCTGATTGAAGCCATTGTGCTTGTGATACTTGTGGTAATGCTTTTCCTTCAGAATTTCAGGTCATCGCTGATTCCGGGAATAGCGATCGTCGTTTCACTTGTCGGTACACTTGCATTCCTCTACTTTGCAGGGTTTTCGTTGAATATGCTGACATTGTTTGCTTTAGTACTCGTAATCGGTACGGTTGTCGATGATGCCATTGTCGTGGTCGAAGCCGTGCAGTCGCAGTTTGACGGAGGAGAACGGTCACCGTATCAGGCAACAGTAAAAGGGATGAAAGGCATCACACGTCCGCTTGTCACAACTTCGCTGGTATTCATGGCGGTGTTTATTCCTGTATGTTTCATCGAGGGCGCGACAGGCATATTTTACCGTCAGTTCGGACTGACAATGGCTGTGGCGGTATTGATTTCTACATTTAATGCGCTTACCCTCAGTCCTGCGCTGTGCGTCCTGATTATGAGACCTGTTGACAAGACCGCACGTTTCACCAAAGCATTCAATGCCGCATTTAATGTGATGGGAGCCAAATACACTTCTTCTCTGTCTATATTTTTTCGGCATAAATGGATTGTGGCAGGTCTTATTGTAACTTCAATTGCCGCATTCGTCCTGTTGCTTCACACTACAAAGACAGGGCTTGTGCCTGACGAAGACACAGGCACAGTAGTGGTGGATATTCAGGCCGCTCCCGGCACATCGCAAGCGCGGACAGAGCAGATTATGGCTGAGGTGGAATCAAAAATCTCCGACATACCTCAGTTTCAGATATATTCAAAATCCATCGGAATGGGAATGCTCGGAGGTCAGGGCGCGTCAAACGGCACATTCATAATTCGCCTGAAACCATGGGAACAACGAAAAGGGAAGCATGACGACAACAAATCGGTCATTGCGGAAATATATCGCCGCCTTGCCGATATAAAAGATGCACGAATAATGTCGTTCGCACAGCCTATCATTGCCGGCTATGGCGTGACCAACGGCTTTGAGGTACACATACAGGATTATTCCGACAAATCTGTCAAGGAATTGGAAAACATTGCCCAAAACTTCATATCCGAACTTACGAAGCGACCGGAGATTGCGAGGGCGCAGACATCGTTCAATTCCAACTATCCGCAGTATCGGGTTGAGGTCGATGCCGCCATGTGCAAGCGAAACGGAGTGTCTCCCGTGGAACTGCTACGCACTTTGGGGGCATACGTCGGAGGGTCGTATTCTTCAAATATCAACCGCTTCTCGAAGTTGTACCGCGTCATGCTTCAGGCTCCTGCCGAGGGTAGAATCAACGAAGAATCACTTCGTAATATCTTTGTTCGCAATTCGTCCGGTGAAATGTCACCGATATCCAATTACATAACACTTTCAAGGGTATATGGAGCGGAATCGCTGACGCATTTCAACCTGTTCCAGTCTATCGCCATCAACGGCGCACCTGCCGATGGTTACAGTTCCGGTCAGGCGATAAAGGCGATTGAGGAAGTGGCACGCGAGACACTGCCGTCGGGCTACGGATATGAGTTCGGGGCTATGACACGAGAGGAAGCCGAGACGGGTGACAGCTCGACATGGGTATTCGTAATCTGCGTTGCATTCATATATCTTATCCTCGCGGCACTGTACGAGAGTCTGCTGATACCATTCGCCGTCATATTGTCAGTGCCATTCGGTCTCGCCGGAAGTTTTCTACTGGCGTGGACGTTCGGACTTGAGAACAACATCTATATGCAAACCGGCGTAATCATGCTGATAGGTCTGCTAGCAAAGACAGCAATTCTCATTACCGAATACGCAGTCGAGGCACATCGTCAAGGCAACGACATAAAGACATCGGCACTATTGGCCGCCCGCCACCGTCTGCGACCGATCATAATGACATCAGCCACAATGATACTCGGACTGCTACCAATGATTTTCGCAACCGGCGTAGGCTCCAACGGATCACACTCCCTTGCAATAGGTGTAATCGGCGGTATGATTTTCGGCACAGTAGCATTACTATACATCACCCCGATTCTATTCACTCAACTGAAACAAAAAAAAGTGCGGACTGAAATAATGTACCACTTCTCAGGTGGTATTTTGCGGTGTTAGTGGTATACTCATATTACCTATATTCAGATAAGAGCCACACAAAACACAAAAAAAGGTTATACAAATACAACCTTTTCAGAATTTATTATTAACTTTGTACGGATGTGACACGAATTCCGTATGAAGTATCTCAATATCAAAAAAGCGCTTGCCGCTTGGCACAACATACAGCCCCTGTCCGAGAAAGACAGAGAGCGGTTGAGCCGTCGTTTTACTGTGGATTTCAACTACAATAGCAATCACATAGAGGGTAATACATTGACTTATGGACAGACGGAAATACTATTGCTATTCGGTAAAGTAATTGGAGAAGCCGATGTGCGCGACGTTGAAGAGATGACAGCAAGTAATGTCGGTCTGCGTATGATGACGGAAGAAGCTGCGGTTAAGGATATACCCTTGACACAAAATTTCATACGGACATTGCACAAAACTCTTTTACGCAAGGATTACACAGTCTACCGTAATTTGCCGGGTGGCGTACAGACAAATTATGTTATACACGCAGGGCAATATAAGACACGCCCCAATAGCGTAATAACAAGATATGGCGATCGTTTTGAATATGCTTCACCGGAGGAAACACCCGGTCTTATGGCTGACTTGGTGGACTGGTACAATACCGCTGAACAGGAAGGAAAATTATCTCCGGTTGAATTGGCCGCGTTGTTCCACTACCGCTATATCCGCATCCATCCCTTCGAAGACGGAAACGGACGTATAGCGCGGCTGATGGTAAATTATATTCTCACTCGCCACAATTATCCGATGATTGTAGTCCGCAGCCGCAAGAAAAGCGAATATCTCGAAGCGCTCCATCAAGCTGATCTCGAAGTAGGTCCAGTGCCGAGCGACGGCGCCCACGCAGACATCAAGGATATACGCCCGTTTCTAAAGTATTTCAACGAACTGGTAGCGACAGAAGTGTATAACGATGTATTGTTTGTAAGTGAGAAAAATGAAAATATCTGGTGGTATGATGGAGATCGGATTGCCTTCCGCACTCCCAATTATACTAAAATTCTGAACGCTATGCGTACCCAACCGACGCTGACACTCGCTGACATGAAAGAAGAAACTGGCATCAGCATTACGGCCATCCAAAAATTGCTTGACAAACTCATTTCAAAAAAATATGTGGAGCGCGGCGAGAAAGAAGGAAGCTGGCGAGTGTTCCTAACGCAATAAATATATATCTTCACAGGTAATATATTCAATCAACTGGATGCACTTTCTTCTCCACCGTCGGGTGGAGAAGGACGAAAACAGTCGACGGCCGGAGGCGGTCGTTCTCAACTGGAGGGGTCGTGTGAGGCGGTGTGCCGGGCGGCATATCTGCGGATTTTGTTTCGATTGCGCAAGGTGACTATAAGCGCGATGAGAAACACTATTACAAATAGGCTTCCTGCAATGATGCCCAATGCCAGAGGACTAGAATCAGGAGATACCATGATGGATCGGCCAAAAAGAAGAGACTGAGAACGGTATTTACAAGGATATTCAGCAATATCCAGCTCCATAAGCCGCCTTTTCTGAAATCAAGCTCCGACAATGTGGCCGAAGCTGCTTCTTTCACCGTACCGAGCCCGCTCTCACACAGATATGCGCCGTAAGCCACCAATGTGGAGAACAGAAGGGCCTCGTCATGGGTGAAACTGTCAGACAAATGAAAGAATGCCGCAAAACTCAATGCCGCAATCCACAGCAGAGCATGATCCACAGCTATGAGATATCTGTGAATAAAGCCATTCTGACGTATTGCTGTCTCTATTTCGTGCGCCCGGATTTCCGGGTCTCAATCATTCTTTATCAACACAAACCTGACGGACTTTGTTTGTCATCCGGTCTTTTCATTCCATGATTACGGTATCAGGCGGCTTGCCGGGATGAGTCTTTGGCTTTGCTTATGGTCACAAGCCACACGCCGGTGAAGATCAGCACGATTGCCAGGCCTTTCATGGGTGTGAAGCGGTCAAGTCCGAGACAGACACCCGTGATGGTGGCCACTATCGGCTGCACGTAGTTGTACATGCCTACCAATGTGGGGCGTAAACGTTTCTGGCCTATCATTATGCAGATGTAGGCTAAAAATGTGCCGCACACCACCACGTAGGCAATACCGCTCCACTCCATTGCGGAAATCGCCGTCCAGTCGGTAGTCCCGAGCCACTTTATGCTGGCAGGCAAACCAACCACAGTGGCCGACAGGAACATCCATTTCATCAGCGTAACCAGGCTGTATTTCCGGATGAAATTGCGATACAGCGTGAGATAGAGCGCATAACTCAACTGTGCGCAAAGCACTATCACATCGCCCAGCGCCGGATTCGTGCCCGAGGCCTGGGCGCCGTTGCCAGCAATCAGGATTATCGCTCCGGCAGCTCCCAGCGCGATACCGCCCGCTTTCTTGAGCGTGATCGGCTCGCGAAGAATCAGCCATGCAAGCAGCATAACCCACATGGGCATGGTGGTGGTGACCAGCGACGCCTCGCCCGGAGAGGTGAGACTCACTCCGAGAATGAAACATCCCTGATTGAAAAGCACACCCAGCATTCCTGCTCCGAACAGCCTGAGGATATCTCCGGCAGGCACATGTTCCCGGGGTAGAAAAAGAGATGCAATCCAGAAAAGAAGGGCCGCACCGGCCACGCGGAAGTCAACCATTATCATCGGAGCGATAACTCCTGTGGCAAAAACCATCTTTACCACCGGCGACATCAGGCCCCACATTACATTGGCTCCCAGCATAGCCAGATGCCCTTTTGCCTTATACTCGTTAATAATTACTGTCAGCATTCATTTTTCAGCCTGCAAAATTACTCAAAAATATAAATCTGCAGGTACCGGCCCTGCTGACAAGTGATGAACATTTCATTTACCCAGACGTTTCTGAAAATGAAATAGAATGTAAAAACTCAGTCATACGATATGAAAGCAGCATCTCACCACTGGCAGCCGGATCATCTTGGAGATGGATTTGAGATGACCTATGTGGATATGCCGGATGACTACAGCGGAAAGGTCAGGTGTACGGTAATCCGTAAAAAATCGGAAACGGAAACCTCAAAAGCCATTCTCTACGTTCACGGTTTCAGCGACTATTTCCTTCAGAAAGAAATGGCCGATATGTTCGTGGCCCACGGTTATGATTTCTACGCCGTTGACCTCCGCAAATATGGCCGCTCGCTGATGGGGCAGCAGAAGATGTTTCAGGTGAGGGCCATGGACGAATATTTTGCCGACATCAATGCTGCAATCGGAATGATCCGCGAGGACGGAGACCGGGAGATTGCCCTTCTGGGCCATTCTACCGGCGGACTTACCTCAAGCCTTTACATGGCCAAGAGCCCCTCACCAATGATCAAGGCTCTGATTCTAAACAGTCCTTTCCTTGACTGGAATCTGCCGTGGGGAATGCGTAAGGTTGTGATGCCGATGGTAAGTGTGCTTGGGCGTTTCATGCCGGATGCAAAACTTCCCCAGAAACCCGACAGAGGATATGCCGAGAGTCTTTCCAAGGATTATGGCGGAGAGTGGACTTACCGCAAGGACTGGAAGCCGGACATTCTTCCCGACCCCGACATGGGCTGGGCCCGGGCTATCCATAGAGGCCAGCAGGAGCTTCGCAAGCGAAGAATCAACGTGCCAATACTGCTGATGCACTCAAAAGAATCCGTCCATCCGGGCGACCCCAAAGAGAAGTACCGCAGGGCCGACGCCATACTGGATGTGGAGGCCATTTCCAAATACGGCCGTCAGCTTGGAGACGACATAACCGAAATAGAATTTGAAGGAGGCCTCCATGACCTTGCGTTATCCAAAAAATCCATCAGGGAAGCGGTGTACCGCACCATGATTGACTGGCTGACACAACACATGTAGCCGATCGCCTGCCGACACTTTTAGCCGACAAATGCTGATTCCAGTCTGGGAACCTCAGCCCTCGTATCTCATGTGATCCATGACCTCGGAAGCGAAAGGGCGGTTGCCTATCTTTCTGAAGCCCATATTCTCGTAAAGATGACGCGCACGGTGATTTTGCTTGTCGACAAGCAGTCCTGCGGGCTTCCCTATAGTCTTCGCCTTGTCGATAGCGGCAGTGAGCAATTGCCGGGCTATTCCCATGCCTCTGAAGGCCGGATCCACGGCAAGAGTGTCGATATAATACTCATCTGCATCGCACTCATCGCCCATTCCACTCATATCCTTTCCAAGCATCGTCCTGACAGCCGAGACAAAATGGTCTTTCAGCATAGGTAGCTTCGCACCGTCATACCCAATGACAGCGCCCACAGCGGCATCATCGTCATTTATGGCCACAATGGTGTTCTTATAGCTGTACTGTGTGTCATCTCTTTCTGCGAGTTCCTGAAAAAGACCGTGTACATCTTCCGGAGTATGCTCCTCCGCGGCAAGTTTTCGGGTAATTTCCTCGCCGATGGCATACACTACACAAGAGGCAATAAACGATGCGTCTTTCTTTCTGGCAGGGATAATTTTCATACTGATTCAGTTGGAATATACATCAGGTATATAAACGATAGCACTGACTGAAAGTTGTGTCACTTGACCGTAGTCTGCTTCATTGCCTTTTTCGGACAATTTCTGACGCATTTACCGCACTCAATGCACAGTGAATAGTCTATCTCCGGATAACCTTCGGCATTCTGAGATATGGCTCCGACAGGACATATCCTGATAAGCGGACATACGTGGTCGTGGGGACTACTTGTATCATAACCTTGGATATTCTTGACGCAAATTTAGACCAAAATTATCATTCTATAAAATACTCGCCGTCGCTGTCTTCGGAAATTACCACGCCTCAGTGAACTTCAATAAGTCGATTGCCGTTAAACCGAAAAACCACAAGAAATGAAAACAATATATCTAGCCGGAGGATGCTTCTGGGGCACACAGCATTTTCTCGGCCTCATTCCCGGAGTTGTATCGACTCAGGTAGGCTATGCCAACAGCAAAGTGTCCGAGCCCACCTATCGTGAAGTCTGCACCGGCACAACCGGAGCTGCTGAGACCGTAAAGGTGACATACAATCCCGAAGTCCTACCTCTGCCCTTGCTACTCAGTCTTTATTACCGCACTGTCGATCCCACATCTGTCAACCGCCAGGGCAACGACCGAGGTACGCAATACCGTACGGGAATCTATTATACCGACCCATCCGACCGTCCGGTAATCGAAAAATCGCTGCATGAGCTTGCGGCATCTACCGCAGGAAAAATAGCCATTGAAACGGGGCCCCTCACTAATTTCTATCCTGCCGAGGAATATCATCAGGACTATCTCGACAAGAATCCCGAAGGCTATTGCCATATTGATCCGAGCCTTTTTGAAATGGCCCGTAACATACGCATAATACCCCCTCAGAGCCCGCGTCCTGCCGATAAAGAGCTCCGGGCAACCCTCACACCGCTGCAATATGAAGTGACGCAGCACGCGGCCACAGAGCCACCTTTTGCCAACGAATACTTTGACGAGTTCCGCCCAGGTATATACGTTGACGTCGTTACAGGCGAACCGCTGTTTCTGTCCGCCGACAAATTCGAGTCGGGCTGCGGGTGGCCGGCATTTTCGCGCCCCATAGATGACTCGCTGATAGTTGAGCGCCGCGATCTCTCCCACGGAATGGACCGCACCGAAGTGTCAAGCCGCAAAGGAGGCTCCCATCTTGGCCACGTGTTTCCCGACGGCCCGGCCCACACCGGCGGTCTGCGCTACTGCATAAACAGCGCAAGCCTCCGATTCATTCCCCTGGAAGATATGGAAGAGGCCGGCTATGGCCAATATATCCCCCTTCTCCGCCGCAATTAAAGCTTTCCATTAAACTTATAAGACTTATAAGATTTATAATTCTTATAAATTTATACCCCGCTAAAAAACCAGCAGGCCGCCCCAGCTTTACGCTGAAGCGGCCTGCAGTGGTTTATTGCTCTATGCCGGGTGACGCTTATTCAGCGCACTTGGCATTTATGAATTCGCGGTTGAGGCGCGCGATGTTGCTCAGAGGAACATTCTTGGGGCACTCGGCGGCGCAGGCACCGGTGTTGGTGCAGTTGCCGAATCCGAGCTCATCCATGCGGCGTACCATGGCGCGTGCACGGCGTTTGCGCTCTACCTGACCCTGGGGCAGCAGGGCAAACTGGCTCACCTTGGCCGATACGAAGAGCATGGCCGAGCCGTTCTTGCAGGCAGCCACGCAGGCACCGCAGCCAATGCAGGTAGCGGAGTCCATGGCCACGTCGGCCACTTCCTTTGAAATAGGAGTGGCATTGGCATCGGGAGCGCCGCCGCAGTTGAACGAAACGTAGCCGCCGGCCTGCTGAATCTGGTCGAAGGCATTGCGGTTTACCATCAGGTCGCGTACCACGGGGAACGCAGCCGAGCGCCAGGGCTCGATGGTGATGGTGTCGCCGTCGTTAAACTTACGCATGTGGAGCTGGCAGGTTGTGATGCCCTGCACCGGTCCGTGGGGATGTCCGTTGATATAGAGTGAGCACATACCGCAGATACCCTCG
>DESI01000002.1 GCA_002361235.1 Porphyromonadaceae bacterium UBA3318
TGATTACTTTTTCAGTGCCCTGACGCGGTGTGGACGTTTTTTAGCTAACGTTATTTGCCGGCGCGTTTTAGATAGTCCTCAGCCTTGATTATTACAGGTTGGCCGTTGTCGTCGGCAATAACGATGCTCTCGCCCAGCTTGGCCTTCCGCTCGAAAAGTTCCCTCTGCGCTTGTTGAATATTTTTTCGAATACGCTCAAATAACTTTATTTCTTCCTGTTCTGACATGACTCTTTAATTTTAGTAAATAGAGGGGCGTTGGTAATTTTACTACGTTCAACTATGGGAATAAGTTCCTTTGTATTGTCATAAATAGACCAAAGGTCGACTATGGGCACGAATATCTCGAACAGGTTTCGCAATCCGGCCCAATAGCGCCGATGAATCACATCCTTCGGAATGTTATGGCCGCCGGATGCCACACGCTGTGCCACACGTAGCTCGGCCATCTCGGGCGATGAGAGCCAGAAGAACAGCAGTATTACTTGATATCCCGAGGCTTTGGCCCTTTCCACAAGGTGTTTATAACTTCTTGTCGCCAGCGTTGTCTCTATGGCGAACGATACATGCCGTGAAAGCAGAGTATCGATGCGTTGAAGCATAAGTTTCCCGGCTTCGATAGCGACTTCTTCAGGATTAAATGGCGATAATCCTTTGGCGATTTCATCGGCATTGACAAATTCCCGGCAGTCGAGCACTTCCGGCAAAACGCTCATTGAGGCCGTGGTTTTCCCGGCTCCGTTACATCCTGCTATTATATAAAGTTTCGGTGTGCTCATATAGTCATTTAGGGTCTTACGCAAAGTTAATAAAATTCCATGAAATGGCAATCGGTGATATTGTTATTTGCAGCCGCGGAAAGTGAGGCGGTGGATGGGGGTGAGTCCGAGGCGGAGGATGGCGGCCTTGTGCTCGGCGGTGGGGTAGCCCATGTTGCGCTCCCAGCCGTAGCCGGGGTATCGGGCGGACAGCTGGGTCATCAGGTCGTCGCGGTGGGTCTTGGCCAGAATGGAGGCGGCGGCGATGCTGAGGTATTTGCCGTCACCTTTCACCACGGTGTGGGCGGGTATGTCCATCATCGTGACGGGGTCGAGGTAGGGCTTGAATTTGTTTCCGTCGACTATGATATGTGCCGGGCGCACCTTGAGGGCGTCAAGGGCGCGGTGCATTCCGAAGATGGAGGCGTTCAGGATATTTATGCGGTCAATCTCGTCGTGCGGCACCAGATATACTGCCCATGCCAGGGCCTGCTCCTCGATGATGGTGCGCAGCCGCTGACGCTCGGCGGCGTCGAGCTGCTTGGAGTCGTTCAGTCCGGGGTCCTCGAAATCAGGCGGAAGTATCACGGCGGCGCAGCTGACCGGTCCGCACAGGCATCCGCGTCCGGCCTCGTCGCAGCCGGCTTCGGCTATGTCGGGTATCATGAACGGCAACAGAGGCATGATAGGTATGAGGTCAGAGTGATGAGTTACGAGTTACGAGTTACGAGGTCTTAGCGGTCGCGGCTGATGATGTAGTCGAAGATTTCGCGGAACGATTCCTTGCTTTCCGAGTCGGGGAGGGGCGCGATGATTTCGTCGGCTTCCTTCTGCATCCGGCGCATCTCGGCGAAGGCGTCGTCGATGCCGCCGTGCACTTTGGCAAACTCTACGAGTGATTCTATTTCGGCGGCAGTCAGGTCGCCGCGTCGAATCAGGTCTTTCATGCGGTCGGATTCCTCCTGCGGAGCGTTCTGCAGGGCGTAGAGCAGCGGAAGCGTCACCTTGCCTTCGCGCAGGTCGTTGCCGGTGGGTTTGCCTATCTGCGGGTTGGGGAAATAGTCGAAGATGTCGTCCTTGATCTGAAAGCAGAGGCCGAGCAGTTCGGCGTATCGGCCCATCGGAGCGACGTATTGTTCCGGTGCGTGGCTTACGTCCAGTCCGACGTTGACGCAGCTGCAGAACAGCGAGGCCGTTTTCTGGCGTATTACGGTGAAATAGCTGTCGGTGTCGAAGCTGTGCTCGCGGGCGGTGGTAATCTGGTCAATCTCGCCCAGCGAGAGTTCCTGACCCAACGCGCACAGGGCCGATACGACCTTGACGCTGCCGCTGCGGAGTCCCACGGACAGGGCGTTGGAGACGAAATAGTCGCCCACCAGGACGGCGATGTGGTTGCCCCACGAGGCGTTGATGGTGTCGCGGCCGCGGCGCATGAATGTCTCGTCCACGATGTCGTCATGAATCAGGGAGGCGTTGTGCAGCATCTCCAGCGACGCTCCTGCATACAGCACCTCGTCGCTGACACGGCCGAACATCTTGGCGGCCAGAATCACCAGCATGGGGCGTATCTGCTTCCCTTTCACCTCCAGGTAATGGTCCACGATGCCGTTCATCATACGGTTGGGGGTATGCAACGAATCGGCAATGATGCTGTTCATCGCTTCAAGTTCGGGAGCCAAACGCTTTACAATGTTTTCCATCCGGGCCATAATGGGGACAAAATTACAAAAAAATTGTCAATATTCCATCCCGAAAGCTAAAAATCGCCCGCGAATCGGGCTGCGTCGCCCCGCAAAGACACACACACGGTGCGCAACGTGCGGGAAAGGCGTAATTTTATGGTGAAAACCACGTTTAAATAACATAATGAACAGAAGCATAAGTATATTACTGGCTCTCGCGGCCCTCGTGGCGTGCGGTACGACCATGAGCGTACAGGCGCAGACCGAGGATGTCGCGGCGCAATCGGACGCGACATGGAGGACGCATACCGCGTTCGACGGCCAGATCAGCAAGATAATAGAGGGCAACCGTTACGTGTACGTGTTCGCGCACCAGGCTTTCTACCACAACGATACGTATTACAAGATGTTTCAGACACCACGCGGCACGGTGCTGTATATTGACAAACAGAATCCCGGCCAAGGCGTGCGTGGCCTTTTCGACACATACAGACCCACGGGCAATGACGTGCGTGTGTTGAATTACAATCCCCGCACCGGCACCCTGTGGATATGTTACGGCGACGGAGGCATCGACGTGCTGGAGGATTCCGGCACGATGCATTCCATCAAGGAGCTCCGGAGCCCGGCGATGTCCAAGATGGGACAGGCGGGCACTGTCAGTTTTGACCTGAACGACGATGCCTGGATTGCCATGGACAGGGGATATGTCAGGATTGACGGCGCCACGTTCGAGGTGAAGGAGAGTGTGTACGTCGACAGCCCGGTAGAATCCATCTGTCTGGTGGGCGACAATGTGGTGGCCATTGTGGGCGATGCGTTTTACGACGCCCCCGAGTCAGGCGACAGGACGAGAATAGAATCGTTCAGGAAACACACGGAGCTGAGCGTGACGTCGGCCAACCGCATTCTGCCGCTTTCGGCCACATCGTTCGCCACATTGATAGACGGGTCGAAGCTGAGTGTCGTGACATGGAAAAACGGCAACATGACCGCCGAGACCAGGGTGACGGACGCCACATTCTCCAACCAGCTGTGTACCGGCACGGCAAGTATATGGGAAAGCAGCACAATGCCGTGCCTGAAGCATATCGTGGCCAACCAGTACGAAAACAATTTCATTCCGGCCGCGAACGGCTATCTGGCTTTCTCGTCGACCACGGCTTATTTCGTGCCTATGGGTTCGGCTTCGGGTCAGTCGTTGGCAAGCTACAAGTTCCCCGTGTCGACGCCGCGATACGTGGGGACCCAGGACTTCGACGATTTCTGGTTTTACGAAAGGCGTAAGGGATTCTATAGCCGTGCGGTCTCGACGTCCAACGGCACATGGAGTCAGCCGGGCGCCATGATACAATGGCACGGTCCCGTCGGAATGGAATTGACCCACATGGAGTATTCGCCTGTAACGGGAGTGACGGTGATGAACCGGAACTCCACCCCGCGGCATTACACACGCGTGTACGGACTCAATCCGATGTTGCTGAGCGGTTATAAAGGAGGAACATGGACTAACTATTCGCCCATATACGGCACTCCGCGCAGTCTGAACGGAAACAGCACCCTGACCGCGAAATTCAACAACCAGCGTTCTTATCCCTATCCTTCGGCCCATCTGACGGGGTTTATAATTGATCCGCTGCACCCTGAATATGCTGTGGTATCATCGATAGACGCCGGTATAATCGCCATGAATATGACCGATATAGAGGGGCAGATATTGAGATTCACGGACGCGCGGGACGGATATAAGGATTTTCCCGGGTACATGGAAAATTTCGAGACAAAGGATGGCGCCCGGTATTCATGGACACGTATCATCGGAGCGGATGCCGACAACGTCATCTGGGTATGTATGATGGATGTCCTGGACTACAAGGGGGAGGGCCCCCGGATCGACCTGATGTATTGGACACCCGAAAGCCGCAACGAGGCCATGACGGCTCAGGATATATCCAAAGCGGGGAAATGGAAGTATCTGACTTTCCCGCTGCCGGATCTTCAATCCACTCTGACTTTGCGCGGTGGGGGCGGCGCAGCCCTGAAACATCCCAAAAACAAAAACAAGATTGTAGTCATATCCAATAACTGGGGCAGACAGGGCATCGTGGTGTGCGACCATAACGGCACTCTTGAAGATGCCTCGGACGATAAGGCGGATATGATATATCAGATCAAGACGCCGGACGGCCTTCTCTACCACAAGGAATACATCATGGCGGTCGCCGAGGATCCGGTCACCGGAAACGTATGGCTGTCGTTCGACGGCAAACTTATGTCGGTGGACCTTACCAAGCCGGTTAAGGACGGAATCATAGAAGGAACGGAGTTTAAGGCCGTATACGCGGACGGGAGCCGGGAGCCGGCGGTCATGTCTGATTTCGTATACAGCATTGCTTTTGACGAATATAACCGTATGTGGGTCGGCACGTGTAACAGTGGCGTGTACGGCATATCGGCGGACCGCAGGAAGGTGATGGCCCATTACGATATGACCAATTCGCCGATGCTGTCCAATCAGGTGGACGGACTGTGCTGGGATCCGGATGGCAGCGAACTGATGATAGGCACGGACATGGGCCTGCATTCCGTCAAGCCCGATCTGGTTCAGGCCGGGGCCGCAGGAACCGGCACACCCATGGCATACCCCGTGAATGTGCTTCCCGAGTACAGGGGCAACGTGAAATTCGTCAACCTTCCGGCGCAGACAGCTTTGACAGTGATTGACCCGAAGGGCAGACAGATAAAACAACTGCCCGCTGTTGACAACGGGCAGACTGTATGGGATGTATGTGATTCCGACGGTCAGCCGGTGCATCAGGGAGTATATGCAGTCAGGGATGTGACGAAACAGGTGCCGGATTTCCGCATCATAGTGTCTCGCTGACGCGCTCGATAGCCTCCACGCACATACGCCCGTTGTGATACGGACATTTCCAGAAGCCGGCATGGTCGTCGTCAAGATTGACCGTCTGCCGGCCTTCTTCGTTACGGCAGCTCCAGTACCATTCGCCCTGCTCGCGGTCTATCAGGTGGTTCTTGATATAGTCCCAGGTCTGCATAGCGCGTTCCATCTGGGCGTCCTCGCCGTGGAAGCGTGCCAGGTATATCTGGCCCAGTACGGTCTCGGCCTGCACCCACCAGTGGCGGTCGTTGTCGTATGCGCCGGATTCGTGACGCTCGTAAAGCAACGCACCGTCCACGGTGCGTCCCTCCAGGGCCGCGTGGGCTAAGTGATACGTCTTGTCGAGAGTTTCCTCGTATAGTGCCGTGTCCCCTATCACCTCGGCGGTCTCAAGCATCAGCCAGCTGCCTTCGATGTCGTGGCCATAGCTGATGATGCCGTCCTGACGCTGCCAGTCGTCGTTGAAGAACAGTCCCAAGTGGTGGGTCTCCGGGTCGAGGATGGTATCGAGGAATATGCGCAGACTGCGCGTGGTGGCTTCAAGCACGGCGGGGTCGCGCCATACACGCAACAGGGCCGTGTAGCCCTCCATGATGTGCAGATGGGTGTTCATGGTCTTCGACGCGTTGGCGTCCTTCTCGCTCAGACGCATATCGGCGATGGGCGACCAGTCGCGTTGCGAAGCCTCGATATAGCCCCCTTTCTCGCGGTCAAGACTATGGTTCTCTATATCATAAAACAATTTCTTGGCCATCTCCAGCGATGTCTCGTCGCCGGTGGCGCGGTAATGCTCGGCCAGACCGTAGATTACGAACGCTATGGCATAGTATTGCTTTTTTGTGTCGAGGGGTTCGCCTTCGGCGGTGACGCTCCAGTACACGCCGCCGTATTCCGGATCGATGAAATACCGGGCGATATAGTCGCGGGCGCGGAGTGCGGCTTCGGCATAACGCTCGTCCTTGGTCAGACGGTAGGCCGTTGAGAATGTCCAGAGAATGCGGCCGTTCAGGATGGCGCCCTTCTCGGCATCGGGATGCAGACGGTCGTGACCGTCGCGACGGCCGTAATAGCCGCCGCGAGGGTCAGTCATCTTGTCAATCCAATAATTCAGTATGTTGTTGTCGAGCGTGTCGCGCAGCTCGGCCACGAATTCCTGTTTTGTCATATTTTATTGTATGGAAATCAGATGGTGTTGGCGAAGTCCGTGGCCTCGTCCACTGCTGGAATATCCTTGGGAGCGGCTATGCCGCGCTGCAGTGCCAGCTGGCTTACTATGTCGTCCACGCGCTTGGTGGTAAGGGGATAGAAATACACTATCACGACGGCCAGCGCAGCCACGATGGCGGGGATGAAGCTCATGAGCCACCACAGACAGGAGATGGCCGAGTCAGGCTGTGCGATGACGGCGTTGGCCTGGTCGGTGGAGCGGACTATGTATCCGAATCCGTCAAGCAGCCACATCACCGCCGCGCCGCCGATGGCGCCGCCGAACTTCATGGCCATGGAGCTGGAGGAGAAGATCAGGCCGGTGGAGGCCGTCTTGAACTTCAGCTCGGCGTAGTCGCTGACGTCGGCGTACATGGACCATACCAGCGGCGACATGATGCCCGTCAGTGTCGAGATCAGAATCTGGAACAGCAGCATCAGCCAGTATCCGGCGTTGGTGAGCGGCAGGAAGAAGAAGCCCACGCTCAGCACTATCAATGTCATGTTCACGAGCATGAACGTTGTCTTCTTGCCCAGACGGTTGGCGATGGGCACGCACAGCGCCACGCCCACCATGTTGGCTATCTCGCCGATGCTGAGGAACAGGCCGGCATAGAACATGACGCTGAGTCCGAACAGCATGATGTTGGTGTCGGCGCCTATGACGTCGGCGAAGAAGTATGCCACCGAAGCGCCGCGGATGGTGTTGAACAGGTTGAAGCAGAGGGCCGCGCCTATCAGCAGCCACCACGGATTGTTATGTATCAGGCTCTTGAAGTCCTTGCCCACCGAAGCGGTGGAGACGGTCTTGATCTTCTCGCGGGTCAGGGCGAAGCAGCAGATGAACAGCACGAAGCAGCATATCGCAATCACTATCATGGCTCCCTGCCACGAGCTCTGCAGGCTGTAGCCGCGCTCGCTGAACAGGTCTACCAGCGGTTGCCACAGCGCCAGCGCGATGAACGAACCGCCGTAGGCGAAGAACATGCGGAAGGAGGAGAATACGGTTTTCTGTTTGGGATTATCCGTTATCACGCCCAGCATCGCGCCGTAAGGCACGTTGATGCCCGTGTACACGGTCATCATCAGGATGTATGTGACGTAAGCCCAGACCAGTTTGGCGGCATATCCCCAGTCGGGAGTGGTGAACAGCAGGATGCCGCAGATGGAGAACGGAGCCGCGATCCAGAGCAGATAGGGGCGGTACTTGCCCCAGCGCGTGTGGGTGCGGTCGGCAATGATGCCCATCATCGGGTCGGACACGGCGTCCCAGATGCGCGTGATCAGCACCAGGAAGGCGGCGTCCACCAGCGATAGTCCGAACACGTTGGAATAAAAGAAGGGAAGGTAGTAGCTGAACACCTTCCAGAACATCGACGACGCCATGTCGCCGAAACCGTATCCTATTTTCTCTTTCAATAGAGCCATGGTGGTTTTTTAAGATATGATTGGACGCACCCATGGAATTTCATGGATGCGTCCGGTGTGAATGATTTTATTTCAGGAAAGGAAGATTGCCGTCTATCAGACGGTTGATGGCCTCAACGGACTTGCCGGTGAACAGGCCGTCCTGCGGAGTGTTGAAGCAGTAGTCCACGAGCTGGTCGATCGTAGATGTGGCCACGTGCATGCGGGTGTCGGAGCTGGCGTAGTAGATGAACACCTTGCCGTCCTCGTCGGCGATCCAGCCGTTGGAGAACACCACGTTCATCACGTCGCCGATGTATTCCTCGCCTACGGGAGCCATGAAGTATCCGCCGGGGCTGGCTATCTTCTCCCAGGGCTTCTCCAGGCTGGTCATGTACATATAGAGCACGTAGCGGAGTCCTGAAGCGCAGGCGCGCACGCCGTGCGCCAGGTGCAGCCATCCCTTGGGAGTCTTGATGGGGTGGGGGCCCTCGCCGTTCTTCACCTCCTTGATGGTGTGGTAATAACGGGGGTCGATGATGGTCTCGGGACCGAGCACCGCATCGGTCATGTCATCGACCAGGCCCCAGCCGATGCCGCCGCCGCTGCCCGTGTCGATGAATCCGTCCTGCGGACGGGTGTAGAGGGCATACTTGCTGTCGACGAATTCGGGATGGAGCACCACGTTGCGCTGCTGGCTGGTGCACTTCAGGTCGGGCAGGCGCTCCCATGTCTCCAGGTCCTTGGTGCGGGCGATGCCGCAGGCTGCCGTGGCCGCGCTCAGGTCGCCGGGATGCGCGTCGTCGTGACGCTCGGCGCAGAACAGGCCGTAGATCCAGCCGTCCTCATGCTGCGTGAGGCGCATGTCGTAGATGTTGGTGGTGGGGTTGCCGTCGATGTCGGGCATGGTGATGGGACGCTCGCGGAACCGGAAATTGTCGATGCCGTTGGGGCTTTCGGCCACGGCGAAGAACGACTTGCGGTCCATACCTTCTACACGTACCACCAGCACGTATTTGCCGTCGATTTTCATCGCACCGGAGTTCAGCGTGGCGTTCACGCCGATGCGCTCCATGAAGTAGGGGTTGCGTTCGGGATCATAGTCGTATTTCCAGAACGGAGGCACCATGTCGGCCGTGATCACGGGATGCGCGTAGCGGGTGTAGATGCCGTTCCCCTCCAACGGAATGTTGGCGCGGGTCACCAGTTCTTCGTATCGTGTCTCTATCAGTGCCTTGCGGCGTTCGAATGTTGTCATCAGATGAGAAATTATCGTATGTTATATGAGAAATTATCCTCGGTTATAGTTTTATTATCCGTGTTTGGTGAAAGCTTATCTGCGTACGGGCTTTGCGTTGGGAGCCTTCTTGACGCGAGCGCCGCTTTTGGCCTTGGCCTTTATGCCTATGGGCTTGCCTGCCATGATGATGAGGTCGTCCTCGGTAAATGCCTTGAAGTCGTCTGTTGCCGGATGGCCCTTGAATGGAGTGTAGTAGTGCTTCTTGTTGTCCTCGGCGTTGCGCCATACCACCACGTATGCCACGGGGTTGGCGTTCAGCAGCGGAAGCAGCTGGCCGGTGTACCACTTGGGATCGGATATACCCTCCAGGCCCGTCTCGGTGAATGCCGGAATCTTGTTATGCCTGCGGGCCAGGGAGGTCACGATGCCGAGCGATCTGCCGGCATCCTGACGATATGTGGCATCGCCGCCCTCGCCGGCAAACTGATACACGTCGGTGCCAAGGATGTCGACGTATTCGTCGCCTGGATAAGTCAGCATGTACTGTTCCTCGCTCCGGACGCGGTCGGGGCTGAACGCCCACACCACGTTGTTGACGTTCTCCTCGTCGAATATGCGGCGCATTTCGGTCCACAGGAACTTGTAGTCCTCGGGCGAGCTGTTCTCGCCGCCCCAGAAGAACCACGAACCCGTCTGCTCGTGCCACGGACGGAATATGACGCCGAACGGACGGCCGTTCTCGTCGGTCATCTGCTTCAGGTAACGGGCCACGAGGCGCACGGTCTCCTGGTATCTGGCCAGTTGCTCGGGGTCGGTGCGTATCTTGTGCACGGCCTGCTTGTCCGACACGTCCCAGCTGTCGCCGCCGGTCACCTGGTTGCGCAGGTGCCAGCTGAAGGTGTTGACGCCCCCGCGGGCGTTCTGGGCGCGGGCCTCGCGCAGTATCAGGCTGAAAGGCACTCCGTCAAGGTTCACCGTGTCCTGAAGTTCCAGACCGCCCAGGTCCCACGACATGACGCCGGGGTAATATCCCGACACGTCCTTGACGTCGCTGCGGCCGGCGGTGCCCGGAGCGAATTTGACGCCGGTCCACTCGTGGCCGTAGGCCGTGTCGTCGTGATGGCCGAACGCCGTCTTGCGGGCCTTCACGAGACTGTTGAGTCTGGATTTCAGTTGGGCGGCAGGCGTCTGATTCCGGAAGCGAGGGTTTGTGTCGCAATCCTGTGCCTTCATTCCCAGCGAAGCCCCTGTTATGAGGGCCGTGGTCAGTATGCCTTTTATGAATTTAGAGTTCATGATTGAAAAGTGTGTTATCGTCAGTCTTTTTACGATTCGTTCATAACGAATGCAATCCCGAACGCTAAATTATAAAAAAAAGAAGCGCATTGCAACTCTTGTCATCGCTTTGATATTATTGCGCAACTAATTGCAAATAAAGTGTTAATTTATGACTTTGCTCTATGTGAAAATGCCTGGCGAAATGAGTCGTCGGGCATGAGTTCTGTCATTCTTACGGAGCGTTACAGGTGCTGCATGTCCACCAGGCGCTTGTAGTGGCCTCCGAGGGCTATCAGCTCGTCGTGGGTGCCGCTTTCCACAATCTCGCCGCGGTGCAGCACACAGATGCGGTCGGCGTTGACGATGGTGGAGAGCCGGTGGGCTATGACGATGGTGGTGCGTCCTTTCATCAGGGCTTCGAGGGCTTCCTGCACCAGTCGTTCGGATTCGGTGTCGAGGGCCGATGTGGCCTCGTCGAGAATCAGGACGGCGGGGTTCTTCAGGATGGCGCGCGCTATGGATATGCGCTGGCGCTGGCCTCCGGACAGGCGGCATCCGCGGTCGCCTATCATGGTCTGGTAGCCGTGCTCGGTCTCCATGATGAAGTCGTGGGCGTTGGCCACGCGGGCGGCTTCCTCCACCTGCTGCTGTGTGGCCGTGTCGCAGCCGAACGCGATGTTGTTGAATATGGTGTCGTTGAACAGTATGGCCTCCTGGTTCACGTTGCCCATCAGGCCGCGCAGGTCGTGCACGCGCAGGTCCTTGACGTCGATGCCGTCCACCTTGACGTGTCCGTGCTCCACATCCCACAGTCGCGGTATCAGGTCGACCAGCGTGGACTTGCCCGAACCGGATTCTCCTACAATCGCCACGGTCTGGCCGGCCTTGACGTCAAGGTTGACGTCCTTCAGCACGTCGCGCGAGTCGGGGTCGTCGGAATAGCGGAAGGTCACGTCCTCGAAGCGCACTCCCACGGGGGCGTTGCCGTTGGTGAGTTCGCGCGGCGATTCGGGATCCTGAATGGGATTCTGAGCGTCCAGGATCTTGTCGATGCGTTCCTTGGCTCCCATACCCTTGCGGATGGTGTACGACACTTTGCTCAGCTCCTTGGCCGGGTTGATGATGGAATAGAACATCACCATGTAATAGATGAACCCGGCGGCGTCTATGTCGGAATTGCCCGACAGGATCAGCGAGCCGCCGAACCATAGGATGATGGCCACGGCCGTGGTGCCCAGGAATTCGCTCATGGGGTGGGCCAGGGCCGTGCGGCGTCCCACGGCGTTGTTTATCTTATAGAACTGCTCGGTCTCCGAAGCGAAATGACGCTCCATGAATCCCTCGGCGTTGAATGCCTTGATGACGCGGAGTCCGCCGATGGTTTCCTCGGCGCTGGACAGGATGTCGCCCCATTTCTGCTGTGCGGCCAGCGACTTGGCCTTCAGCTTCTTGCCCACGGCTCCCATCAGGGACCCCATTATGGGCAGCATTATGAACACAAAGACTGTGAGTTTCCAGCTGATGAAAAGCATCATTCCCAGACAGGCTATGATTATGACAGGGTATTTCACCAGCGAGAACAGCGACGCCATCACGGAATTCTGCACCTCCTGCACGTCGCCCGACAGGCGCGCCATGATGTCGCCCTTGCGCTCGTTGGTGAAGAAGCCTACCGGCAGCGAAACGATCTTGTCGTACATCTGGCGCCTGATGTCGCGCACCACGCCGTTCTGCATCGGGATGGTGAAATATTCCGAGAAATAGGCCGTCAGTACTTTCAGCAGGGTCATCACCACCAGTATCAGGCCCAGACAGGCCAGTGTGGCCGACGGGCCGTAATTCGCTATCATTTCGGCGACGTAGTAGTAGAAGTTGTTGACCACCACGTCCTTGAACGATGCGGAACCGATTTCCATGTAGAAGTACTGGGTGGTGCTGATGCCGAACAGCATCTGCAGTATCGGGATGATGAACGCGAAGGAGAACAGTGTGAAGAAAGCCGTCAGCAGGTTGAACAGGATGCTGAGCAGTATGTTGGCCTTGTACGGGGTGGCGTATTTCTTTAGAAATAAAAAAAGTTCCTTCATGACTTGATGTCGGGTATTGTCCGGAAACGGGATGAAATGAAAAAACCTCCTCAGCCCCGAGCTGAAGAGGTTTGTAGGAGCCGCGAGTGGGACTCGAACCCACGACCTTTTCGTTACGAATGAAATGCTCTACCAACTGAGCTATTGCGGCAGGTGACCTTGTGTTACTGCATTATTGCGGTGGCATAGGCCTGATGCGTCTGCAAAATTACAAATAATTTCCCAAATTGCAAAATTTCAGCGAAAATCAGCCTCTATTTCTTTTTAAATGATTGTCCGAGTAAGTATGAAGTAATCTTACACCAGCGACTGTGCTGATGCTTTTCAAGATATTTATATCCCAACCAGAGGACATATATACCGCATATCAAGGACAGGGAGGTGTGCACCCACCACGGCAGAGTCAGAAAATGTGACAATATTTGTTGAGTAGATACATTGATGTACCAGGAAATCAGAAAAATCATGAAATTGGCTCCACTCAGATGGTCAAGGAATTTCCATTCCCGCTGTTCCAATATTTTGGCTAATGATATACACATGATTATACCCGTTATCGCACATACAGGGATTGGAATCGGATTTCCGGATAGAATAAAGGTTATGACCCAAACAGACAGACTGCACCAAAAGAAGGTGGGTTTAAACTATCATATATACAATTATCTTATGAGTCGGGGTCGGGCTGAGCGGGCCGGAGGTCGGGGGTGTTGGGAGAGGTGGGAGTATTGGGAGGAGTGGGAGTATTGGGAGAGGAGGGAGGAGTGGGAGGAGTGGCCATAGCAGGAGTGTTTTGGGGATTGTGCCTGTGGGCACTGTCTGAAATATTAACAATCCGGAGGCCGTCAAAGTTAGCGGGATAACGATGCCCTGGCGCCAAAATGAAAAGGTGCGTCAGAAACGGATGTCTGACACACCTTTCTGAGACGTCTGATAAACTGCCTACTGTAAAGCCGAAAGTGCTGCCGAGATTAAGGAAGTATGTTTCGTCTATAGTGTCTATAGCCGTGGGGAGGATCAGCGGTAGTCCTTCAGGATTTCGCGCAGTCGCTTGCGGGTGAAGAATATGCGGCTTTTGACGGTGCCCAAGGGCATCTTGAGGGCCGAGGCAATCTCCTCATACTTGTACCCTGCCACATACATCGAGAAAGGCTGACGGTAATCCGCGCGGAACCCTGCGAGAATCGTAGAGATTTCGTTGGCTGCGAATGCACCTTCCGGCGTTTCGTAGCCTGCATCCTGCGGCTGACTGAGATAGTAGAGGTCTTCGGTCGTGTCCACGATGGTGTTCTCGCGTGCGCTGCGACGATAATTGTTGATGAAGATGTTGCGCATGATGGTCAGCATCCAGCCTCGGAAGTTGGCGTTGTCGACATACTTCGATTCGTTGTCGAGGGCCTTGAAGCAGGTGTCCTGTACCAGATCATTCGCTTCTTCCCGGTTAGTGGTCAGTTTCAGCGCGAACGACATCAGGTCTCCTTGCATCCCAATTATGGAGGATTTGAAGGTGTTGCTTCTGTTCATTAAATTAGATTAAATTAAATTAGGTAGAGTGTTGGTTGTGGTTGTGTGTTTATAGTTTAATTAAGATTTTCTCTCTGCTACAAATGATATGTGTTCCTTTTCACGTGGCGAAGTTAAAGCAAATTTTGATTAAAACAAATTATTTTAATAAAATTTTTAAGTACATGACAAAAATTT